>CAZXSW010000022.1:0-31278 GCA_964642615.1 uncultured Rikenellaceae bacterium
GGCCGGACTGCCGGAAGATGAAAAAATAAAGGAAGGAACTAACCGGAACCTGAGGCTTCTCAGAAAACAGCTGAACGAATATTTCAAAGGGAAGCGCAGGGAGTTTACTGTTCCTCTTGTAATAAGAGGTACACAGTTTCAGGCTGAAGTATGGAAAACCCTTCAGCAGATTCCCTTCGGCCAGACCATCTCATACAAGGGACTGGCCCAACAGATTGGAATACCGGGCTCGGCCCGCGCCGTTGCCAGGGCTGACTCAAAAAACCGGATTGCCATTGTTATACCCTGCCACAGAGTTATAGGATCCAACGGACAGCTTACCGGTTATGCCGGCGGACTTAAGGTGAAAGAGTGGCTGCTTAATCACGAAAGAAAGTTCTCGGGGAAACCTGTCGAACTCACACTAATCTGAATAAATTAATAACCTGCTAATACCTTAATAATGAAAAAACTCTTTTCAGACAGATCGCTCCGGCTCATCCTTGTTGCAGGTGCTGTTCTGCTGTTTGCCTCCTGCGCCAGAAATGAGGCTGTCGATCAGTGTCTGACCGGACATACATACGGTTTTTTTGGCGGTCTGTGGCACGGATTCATCGCTCCCTTCGACTTCATAGGGATGCTGTTCAGTGATGAGATTACAATGTATGCCCAAAACAATAACGGAGGTTTTTATGCACTCGGCTTCCTGATTGGAAGCGGAGGATGGGGCTTTTTTGGCGGGAAAGGTGTTCACCGGGCAAGTCATACCAGGGTAAAATACCGGTCACAGAAATTCGATGATGCTGAGATAGTTGAGTAAACAAACAGGCCCACCGGGACCCGGAAAACTGACCACCTTGCTGATTCATCCGTAATGCCCGCTGCTGCAAAAATATCCGGCCTTAGAGAGGATTGACCCCTGAATCTGCCAGGTTTCAGAAAAAATTACTTCTTTTGAAACTCTTTTCCCAAAGGGTTGTTATAGAAGTAAATCTATTTAATAATGAAGACAGGTAACAGATCAGTTAAAGCTGTATTTGCGCCACCTCCCTTTCATATGGTGGGCGATGGCTTCAGGGTACATAATTTCTTTCCATCCCTTGACAATATTGGAGAAAAAGGTATGAGCCCCTGGTTCCTTATGGACTATAATTCGAAATGGAACCTCAACCCTTCTGAACGGCAGAGAGGCGTGGGTGTTCATCCCCATCGCGGATTCGAAACCGTTACAATAGCATACCATGGGCGAATTGCCCATCACGACAGTGCCGGAAACAGCGGCGTAATCGGAGAAGGTGATGTACAATGGATGACTGCCGGAGAAGGTATCCTCCATAAGGAATATCACGAAAAAGAATTCAGCAGAAAAGGAGGTGTATTCCAGATGGTACAGCTCTGGGTTAACCTGCCTGCCCGGCACAAGATGACCAGTCCAAAATACCAGGCTATCATCAACAGCGATATGAAAAGATATTTGCTCGACGACAACCAGAGCTTCATCGAGATAATTGCAGGTGATTACAAAGGTCTTCATGGACCGGCCTTTACCTTTACACCGATGAACATGTTCAATGCCCGCCTCAGGGCCAATACCTCAGCCGGCTTCAGCTTCAACAGGCACTTCAGCACCGGAATGCTTGTTATTGAAGGCGCTGTAAGTACAGGCCAGACAAGGGTCCCTGAGAACAATTTCATTCTTTTCGGTAACGATGGCGAAGAAATTACCATAACAGCCGAAAGAGATTCAGTGGTTCTGGTACTGAGCGGCGAACCCATTGATGAGCCCATTGCCTCATACGGACCTTTTGTTATGAATACCCATGAAGAGATTAAACAGGCCTACGAGGATTACTATAGTGGTAAATTTGGTCATCTTGAAGATTAATAACAAGTAATCAAACATATAAACAGCAGTTTGCAGACATGCAGGGAAAGCTAAAACCTTCGCGGAAACCAGGCGCACTGATGATCCTGGTCTTTTTTATTTTAATGATCCTCAACCCCGGCCTCAGGGCCCAGGAGGATGAGGAAAACAAACAGTCCTTTATCCCCGACCTTGATGCAATACTTAAAACCAAAGTAGAATACGATCTCGATAATTCACTTATGAGATTTGAAGTCAGGAATGCACGGTTCGGCGTCAGGGGAAAGATAAACGAACACATGGGTTACAGGTTCGAACTCGACCTGTCCGACGAAGGTGAGCTGAAAATGCTCGATGCCTGGGTATCCTTTTACCCCGCAGATAACCTTATTATATACCTTGGCCAGAAGAAAATTCCCTTCAGTACCGACTACCTCAGAAGCCCTGCCGATAATATTTTCGCCAACCGTTCCTTCCTTGCAAAATACATAAACGACGGAATGCGCGACATAGGGATCTTTGCCGAATACAAAACTGACGGGGATATTCCTTTTAACATTCAGATTGGCGCTGTAAACGGTACAGGCAACAATAACCCTGATTGGATTTCGAAGCCTGGGCTTGCCGGCAGGCTGACAGCAGGGAAGGACGACGGCTTCAGGGTGGCCGGAAATATCTATCTTGGAGAGGATGAATTAAGAGACAGGCTTTCAATCTTCGGAGGAGAAGTGAGATATGCAACCGGCGGTTTTTTTATCGAATCGGAATACATAACCCGTGGCTGGACTGACACACTATCAGCCAGAATCCACGATGACGGACTTTACATCCATTCGTGGTATAACTTCAGAATTGAAAACAGGATGGTCAAAATGATAAGCCCCTCTGCCAGGTGGGATATGATGGGAAATTCAGTTTTCGCCGATGAAAGTGATGCCAGCCGTATTACCCTGGGCCTGAACTTTGGCTTTGAACCGCGACAGTTCCATTCAGAGATAAGAATTAATTACGAAAACTACCTGAAGCAGAAACTGCCGATACACACCGATAAACTGACACTGGAGTTCATAGCCAGGTTCTGATAAATCAAAAACATTTGGTAAATTGCATTTATAACAAAATGCAGTTTACCCGTGTTTTATCTTAACAACCCATCCCGTCCCAACATAAGGATCAGACCTGAAGCCATCGACTGGATAATCGAAGGCCTTGCCCTTATCTGTCTTGTTGTCCTGTTTATCCTTCCACTATTGAACTTTAGCGACCTCCCCGATAAGATCCCTTCACATTTCAACGCTGCCGGAGAGCCCGATGCCTTCAGTTCAGCCAGATCAATCTGGATCCTGCCTGTTACCGGACTGATTACATGGATCCTTCTTACAGCTACCGGTTTTTTCCCGCGTATATACAACTATCCGGTGCAGATAACACCCGAAAATGCCGAAGCGCAATACCGCACAGCCACAAGGCTTCTGAGGACCATCAAATGTATTGTCGTTGCCATGTTTGCGTATATGGTACACAGAACAATACTTACAGCTTCAGGAGAGGCTGAAGGCATGGGAAAAATATTCCTGCCGGTCTCGATGGTGATACTCTTCGGAGCTATCATATTATATATTATAAAAGCCCTTAACCAGAAACATAAAAACGACCCGGTTTAGGAGCCTGCGTTTACAGTCTTCCCGTCCCGGGCCGTTTAATTCATTTTAGGATTCCTGGTGTCCTATCCTATCTGGTCTTCTATACCTTGTTTGTTCTTTTTTCCCGACGATCTCCAGGCTTTATATGCTAGGTAGATCAACAGCAGACCTCCAAGGCTCCACAATATAATCTCGAGGTAGGGAAATATCCTGTCCCTTATCTCATAAAGATAGTAACCTATTACAGCAAGGATTATATTCCAGATTCCGGCGCCTGCGAGGGTATAAAGGATGAAGTCACGTATATTCATACCCGAAAGTCCGGCCGGTATAGAAATAAGCTGCCTGACAGCCGGTACAAGCCGGCCGACAAAGGTTGAAATCTTCCCGTTCCGGACAAAATATTCCTCGGCATGGATCACCTTTTCCTTTGAAAGCAGCAGCATCCTGCCGGCTGTTGAATCAGCCAGTTTATGCACCAGCGGTCTTCCCAGATATTTTGCCAGGTAATAGTTTACCAAAGCTCCGATAAGGGCTCCAATGGTTCCGGCAAGTATCACCCCGAAAACATTCATTTCCCCCTGAGCAGCCTTGTATGCAGCAAAGGGGATAACCACCTCCGAGGGGAAGGGTAAGAATGAACTCTCTATAACCATAAGGAAGGCAACCGTAAAATAATTAAGGTTTGCCATGTACCACTCAACAACCGACTGAAATACTTCCATATACGTCTGTAATAATGTTAAACGACGCCAAAGATAACTGATAAAGCCCAGACTGATGCATCTTTACCCCCATGAGGGAAAAATTTTATCCGAATCTGAAAGTTATTTTATTGTAAGCATTACAACCGACTTTGAAGGAAGTTCCACATTAAGAAGATCACCCTGCTTCTTGACTCCGTTGAATTTCTTTATAACAACCTTCTCTGATTTTTCAAAGGTATTGATGTCAGTTATCAGGTCCGAGGTAAGGATCTCACCGCTTACCGACGTCCATTTTATCTGATTGAGTGTTGTCGATATTGTAAGCGCTTTGTTCGGATCTATGTTGACAAGCGTGATATGAACTACCCCTGTCGAATCCTGTGAAGCCGATACATTAAGAGCGGGGATCTTCTGTTCTCCCAGAACGTAATCGGGACTGAAGAACTTGACAGGTAACATTTTTGCATCGTGATGCACCTTATAAAGATCAAACACATGATAAGTCGGAGTAAGGATCATTTTTGTACCTTCAGTAAGTATCACTGCCTGAAGTACGTTGATTGTCTGAGCCAGCTGAGCCATCTTAACCCTGTCGCAATGGTTGTTGAATATATTAAGCTGTGTTCCTGCTATAAGAGCATCCCTCAGGCTGTTCTGCTGATAAAGAAACCTTGGGTTTGTTCCAGGCTCGGGATCGGTCCATATGCCCCACTCACCAACTATCAGGGCAACTCTTTTTTCAGGATCGTATTTTGTCATCACTTCATCATGTCCCACTACTATCTCTTCCATGCGAAGGGCATTCTGCATGGTTGCAAAATAGGTCTCTTCGGTGAAGTTTGTTGCTGAGCCGGGGCTCACTGCCGGAGTCTGAGGCTGGGCAGGGGCAGCTGGACGCTGGCCCTGGGCCGGTGGCATCTGACCCACTCTGCCCCTGGGGGGACGTGTGTAATAATGAATATCCATTCCCCACATGCTGCTTCTTCCACCTGTGCTGACCAGTCCCTGCATTAGAGTCTCAGTCCATTTGTAGTCTGCTGAATTTGCTCCCGAGGCAATCTTGCGTAAAGTAGCTCCAGGATAGTTCTTGGCAAACGAAGAATATTGTTTGTACTGGGTAAGGTAATAATCGGCTGTCATGTTGCCTCCACAGCCCCAGTTTTCGTTGCCTACTCCCCAGAATGTCACTCCCCACGGCTTATCCCTGCCATTTAGTTTTCTCATGTTCGTCATTGGACTCACTCCGTCATAATTGAGGTACTCTATCCATTTCGACATCTCCTCTACCGTGCCGCTGCCGACGTTTCCAACTACAACAGGCTCGGCATCAAGAAGTTCACAAAGCTCAAGAAACTCATGTGTACCAAAACTGTTGTCCTCGGTCACATTACCCCAATTGGTGTTGATCATTGTTGGTCTCTCATTTCTTGGACCAATACCATCGCGCCAGTGATATTCATCAGCAAAACACCCGCCCGGCCATCTCAGGTTGGGGATCTTTATCTTCTTAAGGGCATCAACAATATCGAGCCTTATACGGTCCTGCTTCCTTACGGGCATGTCTTCACTTACCCAGTAACCATCATATATACACCTTCCAAGATGCTCTGAGAAATGACCGTAAATATGACGGCTGATAGTATACTCCGCCGACCCTGCATCAACTACAAGGGCAACAGACGACTGACCCATGCTCATAAGGCTGAGTGTCAGCGCAAAAATAAAGAGTGATAGTTTTTTCATAAAAACAATTATTTAAGTGTTAATTTTACATTTATTATATTAAACGATAGATTATATTATTTAATATCAAGGAGATAAGTGTCTATTTTCTGAATCTGATAAATGAGGCAGCTTTATACATTTTAGCTGCCGCGTTTCTGAGTTTCTCTTCAGGATTCTTGATCACCTTCCTGTCGTAAGTCATAAGTCCGTTGGTTTCAACCTCGACATCAGTCGTCTGGGTATATATGGCAGCAGAAAGGCCTCTTTCAATAAAAGGCACAATCTGGTCTATATAAGCTGAGTATGTAGTAAACAGAGTGTCGGCACCCGTAAAAGTCCGGTAACCCCAGTTATCCCTGTCAAGCCAGGTATGTCCTTCAAGGGGCAGTCCGAGCCCCCCGAATTCTCCCAGAACCAGGGCCTGCTTCCCGCCGAAGACTTCGGGTTTGGCCATCACCGGACCGGGGTAGTTATGCAGATCGAGTATATGGCCTGTCTCGTTGAAATTACCTCCGCTAGCACTGTTGACAAGGCGAGAGGGATCCTTTTTCATGGTCCATTCGGTTATCTCCACGGTTTTGAACTGGCCCCAGGCTTCATTGAAGGGCACCCACACAACAATACAGGGACTGTTGAAGAGGTTGTCAATAATGGCATTCCACTCGGTCCGGAAGATCTCTTCCGAGGCTTCAGTCCTTGTCTTATCGCTGCCTCCTTCCATCCCGGGCCTGGTATTCCACTGGTTTCCTCCCAGATCGCCGCTGGGCATATCCTGCCATACAAGCATGCCCAGACGGTCGCAGTGGTAATACCATCTTGCAGGTTCTGTCTTGACATGTTTTCTGATCATGTTGAATCCCATGCTGCGGGTCTTCTCGATATCAAAAAGGAGAGCCTCATCAGTCGGGGCTGTATATAGTCCGTCGGGCCACCAGCCCTGGTCAAGAGTTCCGTACTGGAAAACAAAGCTGTTGTTTAGCATCATCCTTAGAACGCCGTTCTGGTCAGGCTCAAGAGATATTTTTCTCATTGCAAAATAGCTCTTAACCTCATCAATAACTTTCCCTTTTCTCTCGACCGTAATCCTGAGATCATAAAGAAAGGGATCATCAGGAGACCAGAGTCTTGGTGAGGGAATGTCAATAACCAGACCATCACCGTCATCGGATATAGCTTCTGCTTTTCTTTCAGCACCGTCATAAACAGTAAACCTGACCACATCCCCTGTCTGCCTGCCTGCAACATTCGCAGTGATACTTAAACTCTGCCTGTCTATATCCGGAACAAGTCTGAACGATGATACATGCGTTGAAGGCACCGGTTCAAGCCACACGCTCTGCCAGATACCCGTAACCGGGGTATACCAGATTCCGTGGGGATCATTCACCTGCTTTCCCCTTGGCTGCGGTCCTTCATCAGTCGGATCCCACACCCTCAACTCAAGCTTCTGGGTACGTCCCTTACCGAGATAGGGAGTTACATTTACAGTAAAGGGATCATAACCTCCCCTGTGTGAAGCAGCTTTTACGTCATTGACATAAACATCACATTCCCAGTCGACAGCCCCGAAATGCAGGAGTAACTCCCTGCCTTTCATTGAAGGGAGAACCCTGAAAGTCGTTCTGTACCACAGCTCATTCCCCTTGCCTACCGTCCGGCCTACACCCGACAATGCCGACTCCACTGCAAAGGGAACAAGTATCTTGCCCTGGTATGAGGCCGGGACCGGGCTTTCGGCCGGAACAATGGCATAATCCCATAAACCGTTAAGACTTTGCCAGTCACTCCGGACCATCTGAGGACGCGGATATTCAGGTAACGGGGCCAGGGGATTAACCCTTTCTGCCCATGGGGTAGCAATCCTGTCTCCTGCAGGCTTCCATGCAACACTCTGGGAAACAGACGAAAAACAGACCATAACAGTCAACAGACATGATAAAACAACTCTTTTCATCCCTTTACTCTTAAAAGATATTTTCACGAACAGGTAAATTACGGATTATCCCCAAAAAATCACCGCAGTTCAGGGTACTGATAAGTTCCCTCCGGTACTTAATCACGCCACAAGACACAAAAACCGTTACAATCAATAACTTACATCTCAGGCGAATCCGGCAATTCCTTCCCGGTCAGCAGATCTGAAGATAGGAAAAAATATAATAAACTCTCAGAAAATCCTTTTGATCCTGCGCTCGGGCTGCTGACCAATTGAAATCGGCACTTTTTCCTCAATTGTATTTGAGGCATCAAGGCCAAGGGCTTTAACATCACCTATATTTATCAACCTCGAGATGGCATGAAGAAGAAGGGTGAAATTTTCCCATGAAGTAAGCTTGTAGTCGCGGGTCATAATCCTGTCTATAAGAACATACTGGAAGTCACCCGGTATATTATGTTTTCTGAGCGAGTCATAGCTGCTGGTCAGCTCTATCTCGCCCGAAGCTTCAAGATCCTCCAGGGCTTCCCTGAAATAAAGATTAATCCTGGGGTCAACCTTAAATCCTATATTGAAGTCTATTTTGGTAAGAACACCGGGTATGATACTGGTAACCTGGTAATCGAAACGGTTGGGGTCGTCAATTCTGTTAACATGAAGGAACCAGTACCTGTCGGCTCTTTTGGGATGTTTATTGAAAATGGAATAAATGACTTTTGACTCAACCTGGTCGGGACGGTTTGCCTTTACAATATATACAAGGTTGGTTGCTGTTTTCGGAACGGATGAATCCCTTGAAAGGTCGATGAACATCTGTGTAAAGTTCTTCAGATTGGCAAAAGTGATATAGCGGTTCTTTATTTTTCTGCCGAAATACCAGCCGTACATTAATGCAAAGAATATTGCCGCAAGCATAATGGTGAACCAGCCACCGCTCCTGAATTTGTTAAGATTTGCTATAAGGAAACTCCCCTCTATTGTAAGATAAACAAGAAGAAGGATTACAATAATCCTGTGATTAACCCCCTTCTGGAAAAGATAAAATGCCAGGAGAAGGGTTGTCATTATCATGGTGAGTGTTATTGAAAGTCCGTATGCAGCTTCCATGTTTGATGACTCCCTGAAAAAGAGAACAACGAAGCTGCATGCAATCCATAGAAACCAGTTAGCCGACGATATATAGACCTGTCCTTTAAGGTGGGTAGGGTACGAAATATTTATTTTGGGCAGGAAATTAAGAGGAATAGCCTCGCTTACAAGTGTATATGACCCTGTTATAAGAGCCTGGCTTGCTATTATGGCTGCAACAACGGAGACAATGATTCCGGGTATAAGGAACCATTCAGGCATTATGCCGAAAAAAGGATTGAGGCCGGTTCTTACAGTCCCGCTGTTAAGCAGCCAGGCACTCTGACCCAGGTAATTAAGCAAAAGTGCGGTTTTAACGAAAGTCCACGACACCCTGATGTTTTTCAGGCCGCAGCGGCCAAGATCTGAAAAGAGAGCCTCAGCACCCGTGGTACATAGGAAAACCGATCCCAGTAATACGAAACCTCCGGGATATTCAGACAGAAACCTGAAGGCATATACCGGATTGAGCGCAGTCAGCACCGATGGGTTATCGACCAGCTGAAAGACCCCCAGAACGCCCAGCATTGTAAACCAGACAACCATGGCCGGACCAAATAAGCCCCCAACCTTACTGGTCCCGAACTGCTGCATAAAAAACAATACAACAAAGATCAGAAGCACTATTGTAATTACCGGAATCGCGGGGTTAAACAGACGCAAGCCTTCGATGGCTGAAGTTACTGTAATGGCAGGAGTTATAACTCCGTCGGCAAGCAGAGCACTTGCACCTGCCATTGCGAGAACCGCAGCCCACGAGGTCTTTCTCTTAAGCAGTGCAAACAGTGCGTATATTCCGCCTTCACCCTTGTTGTTCACACGCAGTGTTATAATTACATACTTTACAGTGGTCTGCAGGGTCAGGGTCCAGAAGATACACGACATGGCACCATAGATCAGAAGATCATTGAACTCCTGACCTCCACCTACAATGGCTTTCATAACGTAAAGGGGACTTGTACCGAGGTTTCCAAAGACAATTCCCAGGGTTACTATCACACCGGCAAAAGAGAGTCTGCTGATGTCGGGATTACTGACGGGCCTTCTCATAATCAGATTTTTTCGTTGCCAAAGGTATTCCGGCAAAAAGCGGCCTAAGTTAACAATTAAACAAACTTTCCATAAATTTAACCGTATTATTTATTCCGTCTGCATTTCCAGCCTGCTTTTTGCAGAGAAAGCTATAACTGCATAAAAGAACTGACATCAGATAAATTTTACTATTTTGCAAAAAAAAGGTACTAAACTCACAGTAATGTACAGGATACTTAGCCTTTACCTTATATTCTTACTGGCTGCCCCTGCAGTCAGCGCCCAGGACGACAGCACTGAATTGTTCTCAATGCTTTTCATAGGCGACATCATGGGCCACGACGACCAGATCATTTCAGCATTTGATACGGAAACAGGAAGATACTCCTACGACACTGTGTTCAGTCATGTTGCCCCCCTGATCAGCGAAGCCGACCTTGCCTTTGCCAATTTCGAAGTCACCCTGGCAGGTCCTCCTTATAAAGGTTATCCGCAGTTCAGCTCCCCGGCGGCACTGGCTGCAGCTTGTCTTGAATCGGGTGTCGACTGCCTTCTGACTGCCAATAACCACTCAGCCGACCGGGGTAGTAATGGAATCAGAGGAACTGTTATGAGACTCGACAGTATGGGAATCAGGCATACCGGGACCTTCAGGGATGCAGCAGAAAAAGACTCTCTTAATCCATTGATTATAAATAAAAACGGAGTTTCAGTCGCAGTTCTCAACTATACTTACGGAACCAACGGTATTGTCGTTCACCAACCTTTAATAGTAAACATGCTCGATGCCGGCGCCATTGGCAGGGACCTTGAAAAAACCGCCTTTATGAACCCCGACATCACAGTATTGTTCCTTCACTGGGGAACAGAATACGATACCATTCCTTCAGTGGAGCAGGAAAAAATGGCCCGGCTGTTTTTCTCAAAGGGTGCCGACCTTATCATAGGCTCACACCCTCATGTACTGCAGAAAATGATGTGGACAAAAAAAGACTCTGTTGATGAACTTGTGGTATACTCACTGGGAAATTTCATATCAAATCAGCGCCGGCCAAAAACCGACGGTGGAACAATGGTGAGAGTTCTTTTTGAAAAAGACAACGGCAGCCTGAGAATAAAAAATGCAGGTTACTGCCTTACCTGGGTTTATATACCACTTGCAGACGGCAAAAAGCAATACTACATTCTGCCCTGCGCCGGCTTCGAAGAAAATCCAGGTTTCTTCACTGAGCCCGGTGACTATGAACAAATGAGGAAATTCACTTCAGAATCGAGAAAACTGCTTAACCAACAAAATATTAACATCCCCGAGATAACTTTCCGTGATGGGAAATGGCTACCCCTTAAATATGATAAAGACAACAATGAAGAACTTTGACAACAGTCCCGGCCTGTTTTTCCGGATTTTTTAAATATTATTGCAGTATTAACATTTCAGAAAGAAAAGCAACAGATGGAAAACTCAATAACACTACTGTCAGTGACGGCCGTCTCCCTCGGTTTTTTTCACACACTGCTGGGTCCTGACCACTATCTGCCGTTTATTGTATTGAGTGAGGCGAAAAAATGGACAGTCAGAAAAACAATGGTAATCACCTTCCTTTGCGGCCTGGGGCATGTACTAAGCTCCATAGTGCTCGGACTCACAGGTATTGCCGTCGGAATGTCTGTCAACAGGCTCGTTGAGGTCGAATCATTCAGAGGAAATATTGCCGGCTGGCTCTTTATTGCCTTTGGATTGGTTTACATGATAATAAGCCTGAGAAAACTCTACAGGAAAAGAACCCATAGCCATTCACATTTCCACCCCGGTGGCAATAGCCACTCACACGAACATTCACATCTTAAGGATCACCTCCATGTTCATGAAAAAGATGTGGTAAAGACAACTCCATGGATCCTCTTCCTGATATTCATCTTCGGCCCCTGCGAACCCCTTATACCGGTGCTGATGTACCCCGCCGCCCAGAACAACATACCGGGTGCCATCCTTGTTTCAGTTTTGTTTGCTGTTGTCACTATTGCAACCATGATGTCGATAGTACTTGCCTTCAAGCTGGGTTTCAACAAAATAAACCTCAAGCCCATTGAAAAATACAGCAACCTTATTGCAGGGGCAATGATTTTCTTTTCTGGAGTCGCCATCCAGTTTCTTGGTCTATAGCGGGAGTCTGTCCTTTCTGCCTTTCCGTAACTGACAGGCATATCTTCACGCCGGTTAGTAAAGGCAAATGCGCCCTGTAATGCATGGATTACCTTCTCCAGGCTGCCTCAGGGGGAAATTTTGAATTTTAAGAGTTTGAAGAATCCTTAATTATTGGCTTTTAATTATTAGCTTTGCATAAAATAACAACTTACGGAATGGCTTACGATTACAACACGCAGAGGAAGAGAATGGCCTTGCCCGAATACGGCAGGAATGTCCAGAAAATGGTTGATCACATAAAGACAATCAGGGACAGGAATGAAAGGAACAGGGCTGCCAGGACCATTATCCAGATCATGGGTAATCTGAATCCTCATCTCCGCGATGTGGGAGATTTCAAGCATAAACTATGGGATCACCTTGCGCTGATAGCCAATTTTGAACTGGATATAGATCCTCCCTATCCGGCTCCCGAACCATCTAAATTCATTGAGAAGCCAAAGCAGATACCATACAGGCAGGGAGATATCCGGTATCTTCACTATGGAAGAATTGTTGAAGATCTTATCGAAGCTGCTGCAAAGTATGAGGACGGACCTGAGAAAGTATATCTCACCTCCCTGATCCTCAATCAAATGAAAAAATCGTACGTAACCTGGAACCGAAGCCAGGTAAGTGATGAGGTCATCATAGGTGATATGAAACTCCTTTCAGGAGGCAGACTTAAGATGACAGAAGGCATTAAAATACTTGAAGTTAAGGAACTTGTTCCGCCCGTAAGGAAGAAGATCCAGGGAAAACCATACAAGCAGCAGCCTAACAAACATAACATAGGGAAGAAAAAAGGCCATATCCGTCACTAATGGGTACTTTTATTGTTCATGGAGGTAAACCCCTGCACGGGGAAATAACGCCCCAGGGAGCAAAGAACGAAGCCCTGCAGGTGATCTGTGCAGTGCTTCTCACCAGGGAAAAAGTGACTATAAGCAATATTCCCGATATCCATGATGTCAACAGGCTTATTGAACTCATAGGGAGCCTTGGGGTAAAGATCAAACGCGAATCACCATCGACCATAAGCTTTGAGGCCTGCGACATAAACCTCGACTATATGTCGACGGTCGAATTCAGAAAACAGAGCATCAGCCTCAGGGGTTCCATTATGATAGTAGGACCGCTTCTTGCAAGATTCGGTAAAGCCTTCATTCCCAAACCGGGAGGAGACAAGATAGGACGGAGAAGACTCGACACCCATTTCATGGGATTTCAGAAACTGGGAGCCAGTTTCGGATTTGAGGCATCCGAATCCTTCTTCTCTGTCGAAGCCCCTTCGCTTGAAGGGACATACCTTCATCTCGATGAAGCGTCCGTGACAGGTACGGCAAACATCATCATGGCTGCCGTCCTGGCAAAAGGAAGAACAACGATATATAACGCCGCCTGCGAACCATATATTCAGCAACTATGCAGAATGCTTGTGTCGATGGGCGCAAGGATACAGGGCATCGGCTCCAACCTTCTTTTTATCGACGGAGTGGAAAGCCTCGGAGGCTGTACCCATAAGATACTTCCCGACATGATCGAGATAGGATCATTCATAGGCATGGCGGCAATGACTGCCTCTGAGATAACCATTAAGAATGTATCTTACGATAATCTGGGTATCATACCCGATGCCTTCAGAAGACTGGGAATCACTCTCGAACGCAGAAACGATGACATCTATATACCGGCACAGGAACATTATGAGATAGAAACATTTATAGATGGTTCCATCATGACCATTGCCGATGCTATCTGGCCCGGCCTGACGCCCGACCTTCTGAGTATCTTCCTCGTTACAGCCACGCAGGCTAAGGGAGCCGTTCTTATCCACCAGAAAATGTTTGAAAGCAGGCTCTTCTTCGTCGATAAGCTTATTGACATGGGTGCCCAGATAATTCTCTGTGATCCGCACAGGGCTACTGTTATCGGACAGGACCGGATGATAAGGCTAAGGGGAACCACAATGATCTCGCCCGATATAAGGGCTGGTGTCGCACTTCTTATCGCCGCACTCTCGGCCGATGGAGTAAGCACAATCCATAATATCGAACAGATAGACAGGGGTTATGAGAATATCGACGTCAGGCTGAATGCTTTGGGAGCCGATATAAGGAGAGTCTGAGCCCGTTTATCTCACCTGCCACACTAAAATGGCCCTGCCGGGACTTCTGCCTGAGGCCCCGCACCACACTATCGTGCCCGGGCAGTGACAGGCTGCCAAATTGGCAAAATTGCTTTATTGGCAAATATTTTGTTTGAAAGAACTGAAGTAACTGAAAAACATTGAGTGATGACAACCAGGAAGAAAATGGAGAAGGATGATAAAGCCCACAAAGACCAACAACACACTACAGAAAATCAGGCTGATATAGACACAGAAAAAACTGCATGGGAAGAGTTTGAGAACCCGCATGCAGATGCTGAAGAGCCAGCCTCCGATGAAGATAATAAGACCGGAGATCCATCATACTCTGCCAGAACTGATGCCAACGACAGCAAACTAATGGAAAAACTGTCAGAGATGCAGGATAAATATATCCGCCTGTCGGCTGAATATGATAACTACAGGAAAAGAACCCTGAGGGAAAAGATGGACCTGACAAAATTTGCCGGTGAAAACCTTCTGCTTAAGCTTCTCCCCTTTATGGACGATTTCGAGAGAGCCCTCAGGCATATGGATAACTCAGACAACGCAGGTGCTGTCATAGAAGGTATCAACCTTATCTATCTGAAATTTTCTGACTTCCTTAAACAGAACGGAGTTAAGGAGATAGAGTCGCTCAACCAGGCCTTCAACGTCGATATTCATGAAGCGGTAGCCATGATAGAGGTCGAGGAAGAAGATAAAAAAGGCAAGGTCCTCGATGTGGTATTGAAGGGTTATTTCCTGCACGACAAGGTTCTGAGATATTCAAAAGTGGTTGTTGGTGAATAGTCATCAGAACCCGTAATAAAAACGGCATAAGGATCAAATAACAAAGGGATGGCAAAAAGAGATTACTACGAGGTGCTTGGGGTTTCAAGAGAGGCGACAAAAGAAGAGATTAAGAAAGCCTACAGGAAGCAGGCGCTTAGATATCATCCCGATAAAAACCCGGGAGACAAAAAGGCTGAGGAGAATTTTAAGGAGGCAGCTTCTGCCTATGAAGTGCTCAGCAATGATGAAAAAAGAGCCCGTTACGACAGGTACGGACACGATGGTGTAGGAAGTCCAGGTAACGGCTTCGGAGGCGCCGGCATGACAATGGAAGATATCTTCTCATCATTTGGCGACATATTCGGGGATGCCTTCGGAGGGTTTGGCGCCTTCACCGGATCCAGGAGAGGCGGCCGGAGGGTTAACAAAGGCAGTAACCTGAGGGTAAAGGTCAGACTGAATCTACAGGAGATTGCCACGGGTACCGAGAAAAAGATCAAGGTAAACAAATACGTTACTTGCGACAAATGCGCGGGAACAGGTGCCGCTGATGCCTCAGGCATCTCAGACTGCTCCACATGCCACGGATCAGGCCACGTAACAAGAATAACCAATACCATGCTGGGCCAGATGCAGACTACTTCTGCTTGCCCCTCGTGCGGAGGTGAAGGAAAAACAATAACTAAAAAATGCCCGGCATGCTATGGCGAAGGCATTGTCCAGAAAGAAGATATAATCAAGATCAGCATACCCGCCGGGGTCGGAAAAGGAATGCAGATGACCGTGAGCGGAAAAGGTAACGCTCCACGCCGGGGTGGGGTCAACGGAGATCTCCTGGTTGTTATCGATGAAGAAGAACACCCCAACCTTATAAGGGAAGGCAACGACCTTATATACAATCTGTTCATAAGCATTCCGGATGCCATTCTCGGCACCCATGTCGAGGTACCAACAGTCGAAAATAATGTCAAAATAAAAATCGAACCCGGGACACAACCTGGTAAGATACTACGCCTCCGGGGCAAAGGCCTTCCCGAAGTAAACGGCTACGGTAAAGGCGACCTGCTTGTTAACGTCAATGTCTGGATCCCGAAATCCGTCACCAGGGATGAAACTAAAATCATGGAAAAATTCAGGGATGCCGAGTCTTTTGTACCCAAACCCGATAAAAACGACAGGGGTTTTTTCGAGAGAATGAAAGGCTATTTTGAATAACCCGGCTTATTAAAAAAGTGTTGAAATTTCATTACCCCGTACCCTTTTCTTTCTAATGCTTTGTAAAGAAAGTATATAAAAGAAACAGTAACGGGTTTTTTTATATATTTATACCCCCGAAACTAACTACAACTCTATGATACTTTTTGAAGCGAAAAATGTTACAAAACAGTTTGGGACATTTACTGCACTCGACGATGTCAGTATTGCAGTTCCCGAACAAAGCATCTATGGTCTGCTCGGACCTAACGGTGCTGGGAAGACAACCCTTATAAGGATTATAAACCAGATCACCGGACCCGATTCAGGCGAGCTCTTCCTTAAGGGAAAGAAACTGAAACCCGATGACGTCATGGCCATCGGTTATCTTCCCGAGGAGAGAGGACTATACAAAAAGATGAAGGTCGGCGAACAGGCCCTCTATTTTGCACAGCTGAAGGGACTCTCAAAAGCTGAGGCCATGAAAAGGCTGAAGTACTGGTTCAACAAACTTGAGATAACAGACTGGTGGGGTAAAAAGGTTGAAGAACTGTCGAAAGGAATGCAACAGAAGATACAGTTTGTTATTACAGTCCTCCACGAACCCAAACTGATTATCTTCGACGAACCCTTCTCTGGATTTGACCCTGTAAATGCCAATATAATCAGGAACGAAATTCTCTTTCTAAGGGAAAGAGGTGCCACCATCATTTTCTCAACCCATAACATGGCATCGGTAGAAGAACTCTGCGATAATATCACCCTGATAAACAAGGCCAGAACCATCCTTGAGGGAGGTGTTAACGATATCCGCCGGCAATGGGCAGCCAATGAATATGAAATTGTCTTCGACGGAGACGTCACTCTCAATGGCAATGCCGGATTCAGCATCCTCGACAGGAAGTATGAGAACAACAAGAGCCTGGTACGCATAGAAGCATCAGCAGATATGCGTTCGAATGAGATCCTCGAAAGGGCAATAAGCCTCGGCAGAATCGTCTCCTTCAATCCTGCCCTACCCTCCATGAACGATATCTTCATCAGAGTGGTGGAACAGAGAAACTGAAATAATCCAATACCTAAAACAAAACATCAGCCATGAATAAAATATCAGTTATAATCCAGAGGGAGTATCTTACAAGGGTCAGGAAGAAATCATTTATAATAATGACTATCCTTGCCCCTGTGTTGATGGCTTCCCTTATTTTGATACCAACACTGCTTGTACTTAATGAAGATCAGGAATATAAGAAAATTGCAGTAATTGAAGACGGTTCCGACATTCTAAGTGAAGCCGTACCCGATACCAGGGAAATGGATTTTGTGTACCTCCCGGGAGCCAGCCTCGACGAACTTAAAACCACCTTTGAATCGGAAGGATACTATGGCATACTATACATCTCTCCTGATGTGGTTAACGTACCCAATGCCATCCAGCTTATATCAAAACAGCAACCTCCCATAGCCATCATAGAACATATCGAATCGTCAATCGAAAAGGAGCTGGAAAAACAAAAACTGCTCGCGTATAATATCGAGGACCTCGATAAGATTATGAAGAATGTCCAGACCAATGTGTCTGTACAGACTATTAAGATAGATGAATCGGGCCAGGTTAAACATACAAGCACGGGAATTGCCATGGCTCTTGCCTATATAGGTGGTTTCCTGATGTATATGCTTGTATTTCTCTTCGGCTCACAGGTGATGCGCGGAGTCATTGAGGAGAAAACCAGCCGCGTGGTCGAGGTTATAATCTCATCCGTAAAACCGGTCCAGCTAATGATGGGAAAGATAATTGGCATTGCCCTTGTGGGACTCACCCAGTTCCTTATATGGATCTTCCTTGCTGTTCTGGTAATCAATGTTCTTAAGACTACAGTACTCTCGGGCACCGACTTTTCAGGCATGGCTCAGGAAACCGTTGCTGCAAACATAATGACTCAGGAACAGCAGGCAGCTCTTGAGAACAATCCCGTAGCAAATCCCGAACTTGAAGAATTTACCCAGATCTTCTCCAGCGCCATGAACCAACCCTGGGGTCTGATAATCTTTTCCTTTGTTTTCTATTTCATTACAGGCTACCTCCTTTACGCCTCAATCTTTGCTGCCATCGGATCGGCTGTCGATAATGAGACCGAAACACAGCAGTTCATGCTGCCTGTAACCATACCTATTATTGTAGCACTTATGGTTGCTATGGGCACCATGCAGAATCCTGAGAGTTCACTGTCATTCTGGTTTTCTATTATACCTTTCACATCTCCCATCGTGATGATGGCCAGAATCCCGTTCGGTGTCCCCATGTGGCAACTGGCTGTTTCGATGCTGCTTATGCTTATAACTTTTAGTACCTTTGTTTGGATGGGAGCCAAGATCTACCGTACAGGTATTCTTATGTACGGGAAGAAGTCATCATGGAAAGAAATATGGAAGTGGCTCAGATACAGTGGATAAATAAATCAGGCCCCTGCCTGCATATATAACTAATCATTTAATCATGTCAAAAATCCTGGTCATCGACGACGAAAGGGCAATCAGGAATACTCTGAAAGAGGTCCTGGAATATGAAAAACATGAAGTCGACCTTGCAGAGGACGGCCGGTCGGGACTTGAACTTTTTGGTTCAAACTCCTACGATATTGTACTCTGCGACATCAAGATGGCCAAGATGGACGGGATAGAGGTGCTCTCAAACATTCATGAGAGCTCCTCCGACACCCCCGTTATAATGATTTCGGGACATGGGAATATAGATACGGCCGTTGAGGCAATAAAAAAAGGAGCATACGATTTTCTTGAAAAACCCCTCGACCTCAACCGCCTTCTTATTACAATCCGTAATGCCACCGATAAGACAAAACTCATCTCCCAGACCCAGGTTCTTAAGAACAAGGTTAGCCGTATGTACGAGATCATTGGGGAGTCGGAGGCCATAAAAAAGGTCAGGGAAATGATCGACAGGGTTGCTCCCACAGAAGCAAGGGTTCTTATAACGGGGGCAAATGGTACAGGCAAGGAGCTCGTAGCCCACCAGATACATGAGAAAAGCAGCAGGGCAAAAGGACCCTTTATTGAAGTTAACTGCGCCGCCATTCCTTCCGAACTCATTGAGAGTGAGCTGTTCGGACACGAAAAGGGTTCATTTACCTCGGCTATTAAACAAAGAATCGGAAAATTCGAACAGGCTAACGGAGGTACCCTTTTCCTCGACGAAATAGGCGATATGAGCCTTTCGGCCCAGGCAAAGGTTCTCAGGGCGCTTCAGGAAAACCGTATCTCAAGGGTGGGATCAGATAAGGATATAAATGTCAACGTCAGGATTGTGGCGGCAACCAATAAAAACATAAAGAAGGAAATAGAGAGTAATGTTTTCAGGGAAGACCTCTATCACCGCCTCAGCGTTATCCTGATACACGTACCTACCCTTAACGAGAGGAAAGACGATATTCCCCTGCTGGCCGATCACTTCAATACAATAATATGCGGTGAGTACGGCATGAGCAAGAAAACATTCACAGGGGATGCCCTGGAGGAACTAAGTAAAATAGAATGGACAGGAAACATAAGGGAATTCAGAAATGTGCTTGAAAGACTAATTATCCTGTGCCGTGATGAGATTACAGGCGCTGATGTCGTTGCATACGCAAAGCCTGTTTCGGGAACTAATATCTGACCTGTCCTCCGGCTCAACCATTCGGCTGTGGAATAATCCATGGTCCTGTTACCACCTCCCTAAGAGGTCGCAGGTAAGCCCGGTCAGAATCTGAAATATATAAAAGGCATGATATCGGGCGAACGCATCTGAAAGATGAGAAGAGCCGCAAGAATAGCTACTGCCATCTGCAGGGCAAGAGGCATATTTATGAACAGACCCCTGTATGCTTCTTTCACCTTTTCGGGCAGGAAATGAACAAAATAACCCGTAAGAATAAGTATGAATACTGTGCCGTAAACCGGAAGAAGGGTCTCATATGAGCCAGGTACAAAGGCAGTGAAGATCTGCTTAAGCATTATACCGGCGCTGTGAACATCGGGCGATCTGAAAAAGATCCAGCAGAAATTGACAAAGTTGAAGGTCAGGAATACTGAGAGCGCTCTTCGGAACAGACTAGTACCCTGACGGGTTCCTGTGAGCCTGTTCCACAGCTTGTTAAAGACAAGGCCAGCACCGTGCAATGCCCCCCAGAGGAGGAAACGCAGATCGGCTCCGTGCCACAGGCCTCCGAGTAACATGGTTATCATAAGGTTTACATGGGTTCTGATCCGTCCTCGCCTGTTTCCGCCCAGCGGTATATAAAGGTAATCCTTCAGCCACCTTGAAAGGGATATATGCCAGCGCTTCCAGAAATCGGAAACATCGGATGCCTTGTACGGAGAGTTGAAGTTGACCGGAAGCCTGAAACCCAGGATGAGACCTATTCCTATTGCAATGTCGGTATAACCCGAGAAATCACAATAGATCTGCAAACCATAGCCATAAACAGCCATTAGATTCTCAAATCCCGAATAAATGGCCGGCATCTCAAAAACTCTGTCGATGAAGCCAACGGCTATAAAGTCGGAGATGACAATCTTTTTGACAAGGCCCTTAAGTATAAGAAAAAGTGCATGACTGAATTCCCGCTGCGAAAGCCTGAACTTCTCATATATCTGCGGAATAAACTCCGATGCCCTCACAATGGGACCTGCCACCAGCTGGGGAAAGAAGGTTACATAAAAACCAAAATCGGCAATGTTCCTTACAGGAGCCACCTTTCCCCTGTACACATCCATGGTATAGCTGAGCGACTGAAAGGTAAAAAAGGATATTCCGACAGGAAGAATGATAGAGCTTACATCAAAGGAGGTCCCCAGATGTAAATTCGAAAAAGCAGCCAGGTAATCATGTACGGCAAAGCCTGTACCAAAAACCGAATTTACAAGATCTGTAAAGAAGGCCGTGTATTTGAAATATGAAAGCAGAAGCAGGTTTGATACAATACTCAGAACAAGAAAAAACCTCCTGCCAGGCCCTGATTTCGATCCGTGTATCCCTAACCCGCATGAATAGTCAACAACAGTAACAATAAACAGAAGAATAATAAAAAAACCTCCCGACTTATAGTAAAAAAACAGACTTACCAGAAGGAGATAAAGATTCCGGATGAAAGGTCTGTTGAATATAAGACTGTAGCCTGCCAGTACAAAAAGCAGAAAGATCCAGAACGCCGGCGAAGAAAAGATCATAGGTTCATCAGGATCATACCTGAACAACTCCCTGAACAAAACAACCGGAAGACTTCCGGAAGGCTGAGCCTGAGCTGCCGTTTTATCATCCGGTAAACCATTAAAGGGTGTCTGTGCCGGAGCTATGGCAGCCCTTACAGTATCAGCCACAATCAGAGTATCTGATCTTATAAGGGTATCTATATCCTGCTGCCTGAACATATCGGATATAAGGATCATCGAAAGCGAATCGGCTCCTTTATTTGTAAAATGTACATAGTCGGTCCTGGCAAGGGGAGGATTGTTCCCGGCCCAGCGGATAATCGAATTGTACCCCCCCATAGCCTGGTATGAATCCCAGAAGATGACTCCAGTCCGCAAAGCAGCACTCCTCTGGGCATTAATAATAGCGGGAATGTTCTGGTACGACCGGAGGCTGTCACCGTCTGCCGTTGCCATGTCGGTGACTCCTACTACCAGTATCTGGGCATCAGGACAAAGGTCCCTTATCAGGTTGATCTGTCTTTCAAGTCCCAGGCTGTAGTAGTTGTACTCACTTCTTATATTTTTGACAATATTCAACCCGTAGTGGAGTATGAACAGGTCGGGAGAAAGAAGGTCGAGCACTGACTTCAGATGTTCACTATCAACCATGGTGAACTCAAGTCCTGCACTCCCCCGTTGGGGTATGTTATCAACAATCACTCCTTTACGGCTTTCAATGCTTATTCCGTAAATGTCGGGACTCACTCTTCCCTCAAATTCTATTGTTATATTCTTTTCTCCAAGAAGGGGACATGAAAACTCCCTGGGCTGAGTGCTCTTTTCAAGAGTATCTGACAGGATACTGAAGTTACCGGCTTTTACGGTTACCTTAACTTCTCCGTTGAGATTACCGTAAAAAATTCTTAGTATATCATAATGAGCCGACTTATTATCAGCAAGCCTTGAAGGACTTATCCTGACGCTTGCCTTTACCGGAGACCCTGAGGTAACTCCTTCAGGAAGGTACCGGCAGAAAGCCATAAAGGGTCCAAGGTTGCTGTGATTGATTACACCCTGTTTATAGGAAAGATAATTAAACCTTTCCCAGTTAAGCGACGACCTGATGTTAACCGATTCGGTGTACATCACAGTCATGAGCGGGAGAAATAGTCCTGGTCCGCTTCCTTCCCTCCCCTGCCGGAGCCACTGCCTGAGGTACGAGGATACCCTGTCACCTTCAATCTGTGAATCTCCGTAGTATAGCACCCTAAGCTGTCCTTTTGAGAAATAGAGTGAATCAAGGAAGCTCTTCAGAGGTATTGATGTTCCCTGCCCGTTGATAAAAGCGATGGTATCGGACCTGATTATTGTGTCAGGCACCACTTCGAAGCGGAAATCCGAAGAAGGCGGTGAGGCATTATGAATCTCGTCCCGTCCCTTGCCAACCAAATCCCTTACAGCAGCAGGGAGTACCTCTGCCGGAGACGGGAGCTTAAATGAAGGAGGCAATATATACCAGAACCCGGTAAGGCAGACCAGAAAGATCAGTAAAAACAGGAATGATCTGTATGGGCGCATATTTTAATTGGGATCAGCTTTTCTTCTTTATCTTCAAAACCTGACCAACCTGTATCTTCGTCGGATCTGTTATCTTGTTCAACGTCAGTACCTCTGTTGTAGTTACATTTTCAAACCTCTTTACTATATCCCATATCGAATCACCGTTACGAACAGTATAGGTAACAAAATCGCCATCGGCACCGGCTTGCTGAAGGCCGGCAAAGGTGTTAATGGTCTGGGCCGGAGCAACACTTTTCCCTATCATCTTCTGCTTGTCGGTAAAACTCATATTGTCTACACCTCCATACAGCAAGGCTTTTGCCGGATCAACGTACACTGTGAGTTTCTGACCAACCCTGATGGTGTTCCTGGATATGTTGTTCCAGTACCTCAGATCGGAAAGGCCCACACTATACCATCCAGCTATGTAGCCGAGATTATCTCCTTCCTTTACTGTATATACCAGTTTTGTCTTTCCCTTCACATCCTGCGGAACAAAGGTCGATTGAGTGGGATTGGGGATGTGGCTTGCCGTAGTAAGATATACATCGGATTTATAGTTCCTGATGGTGTCGTTAAGGTCGATGAAATCGCCCAGATGATTAAGGGGGAGAGTCAGCGACAGGGGCTTGGATGATCCCGGAACCAGACCCGTACGGTACTGGGGATTGAGAGCCCTGAGTTCGCCTATGGGGATACCCATCACTTCCGAGATCTGGGAAAGATGTATGTCTTTGTTTATCATAATGGTATCGGTGGCCACAGGGATATTTACAGGCAGGGGGTTTATCCTATGTTCAGCAAAATAATTCACCGAATAGGCTGCAGCCACATACTGGGGAATATAACCCCTTGTTTCCCTGGGAAGGCGGTAATAAATATCCCAGTAGTCCTTTTTATTTCCCGAACGCCTTATAGCCTTGTTGACGTTACCCGGCCCGCAATTGTAGGCAGCGATTACAAGTATCCAGTCGTTGTATATTGAATACAGATCCTTCAGATAACGGGCGGCGGCATGGGTCGACCTAACCGGATCTCTCCTCTCGTCAATAACCGAATTGATGGTAAGCCCGTACATCCTCCCCGTGCTGTACATGAACTGCCACAATCCTGTTGCCCCTGCCCGTGATACGGCATTGGCATTCAGAGCAGACTCTATTATGGCCATGTATTTAAGTTCCGACGGCAGACCGTACGAATCAAAAATATCCTCTATCATCGGGAAATAATAATCCTTAAGTCCCAGAATAGCACTGAACTGCTTCCTTTGTTTTACAGTGTAAACATGGATATGATTCCTTATTACCCCGTTGTAGTCGAGTTTTACTATTGAGTTGATCCTGGCCAGTCTTTCATAGTAAACAGAATCGGGATACTCAATGCCGGCTGAATCACTCTCCATGATCCGGTCGTTGTCGCTGTACAGCATCCTTACATACCAGCTGCTTACAAGACTGTCAAGGTCCGTCGAAATCCTTTCGGCATCATAGCCTGAATCTATAATTATGGTATCAGAAACAGGATCAGCTGTAAGGACCAACAGAGGCAGAAAAAAAATAAACAGTAAAGTTTTAAACCTCATCGTCATTTATAGTTTTAAAAATTTAATTTCAGACTTACGTTAAATCCTGCACCAAGGCTTCGGGCCACCGGCAGCTTTGCCGGCACCAGTGCAAGATCAAGATTGTCACTTATGTCAAAGTTAAACAGGCTGGCATCTACGTTTGCATCGAGCACAGTGATCAGATACCATACCGCGATCCCAATATACGAAAGATCCCTGTATCTTTTGTATGTATCGACCCGCAGCAGCAAACCGTCTTCAACCCATGAGGCCGAAGAAGGATCGTATGTTGCGGGATGCAACACCGGATCATATTGCGGGGGATCAATACCTTTTACATATCCCATATAACTTGTAGTCTCCGGAATCTTATCTGTGAAATCCTGATACGCCCTCATAAAATCATTATAGTGAGATGTGTTGAAGCCTATCGCATAAACCAGGGCCCCGAAGCCTGCATAAACAAGAGGTATCTTCCAGTATTTCCTGTTATAGACCTGTCCAAGTCCGGGAAACGAAACAGCAAGCATGGTAGCCTTCATAGGGTCGGCACTGAATGAAAAACGCCGGGAGATACCGGAAATGTCTGTCGTATCCTGAGCCTTACTGACCTGTTGAAAGGAAAATAATTGCAGGATGAGAATAATTACTATTTTATAAATCGTTCTCAATACAAATAAAAAACCGTCGTTTAACCTACGGCAACGATATAACGGTGGACAAATATAAATATTTTCAGGAGTTCATCTGGTCGAATATTCCCAAAATGCGTTCCATCTCCCCGGGATTGTCGAAGGGAATAACTATTTTCCCCCTACCCTGGTCATTTATCCTGAAATTCACTTTGGTACTGAAGATACGGTTCAGATGGTCGGAAAGCTGTTTGAAATCGTTGTTAAGCCGTTTCTTCTTTTCGATTTTAACAGGGTCCTTTACTTTTTCCGACTGCAGCTGTCTCACAAGTTCTTCAGCCTGCCTTACTGAGAGTTCTCCGTCGATTATCTTGTAGTAGAGACCTATCTGTTTTTTGGGGTCTTCGACTGTTATTAGTGCCCTGGCATGCCCCATCATCAGTTGTTTATTCCTTATCCCCAGCTGGATCTCGGCCGGGAGCTTGAGAAGGCGGAGATAATTGGCAATCGTTGACCGCTGTTTGCCTACCCGGTCGCTCAGTTCTTCCTGGGTAAGCCTGCATTCTTCAATAAGCCTCTGGAAACTTATAGCCACCTCAACAGCATCAAGATCCTCACGCTGAATATTCTCAACAAGGGCAAGCTCAAGCATAGCCTGGTCGTCGGCTGTCCGGATAAAGGCCGGCACATGGGTAAGACCTGCAAGACGGGCCGCCCTAAGCCTTCTTTCCCCGGCAATAAGCTGGTACCGGCCATTATGTATCTCGCGTACAGTCAGTGGCTGAACGATACCCAGCTTTTTTATTGATTCGGCCAGTTCCCCCAGCGACTGGTCGTCAAAATGCATCCTTGGCTGGAAAGGGTTGGCATCTATTGCATCAACAGCAATATTCATGTCTGCCTCCACTTTCTTTTCGAGATCCTCCTTTTCAACTCCATCTATAAGCGCGCCAAGGCCCCTTCCTAAAGCTTTTTTCTGTATCATGGTCATTATATATTCCCGGTCTGGATATTACCGGATCATGTTTTCATCTTAACCTCGAGTTTCTCAATAAGCTCCCTGGCCAGACTGAGATAATTCACAGTGCCACGTGAATCGGCATCATACAGTATTGCCGGTTGCCCAAAACTGGGAGCCTCAGATAGTTTTACATTTCGCTGTATGATGGTCTGGAAAACCATCTGCTGGAAATGCCTGTTTACCTCTTCAGCTACCTGGTTCGATAACCTCAGCCGCGAATCAAACATAGTAAGCAGAAAACCTTCTATCTCAAGATCCCTGTTAAGGTTATTCTGAATTATCTTTATGGTGTTCAGAAGCTTACCCAGACCCTCAAGTGCAAAATACTCACACTGAACAGGTATAATTACCGAATGAGCCGCTGTAAGAGCATTCACAGTAAGCAAACCAAGAGAAGGGGAACAGTCGATGAGTATGTACTCGAAGTCATCCGAAACCTTCTCAAGCACACCCTTAAGTATCTTTTCCCTGCCCGGCCTGTCAAGCATCTCTATCTCAGCCCCTACCAGGTCTATGTTCGAAGGAATGATTGACATGTTGTCAACACCTGTCGGCCGTATGGCCGCCACCGGATCCTTGCCATCAATCAGACAATCATAAATAGTACTCTTCACCTGACGGTTATCCAGCCCTGTGCCCGATGTGGCATTGGCCTGGGGATCCCCGTCAACAATCAGAACCTTTTTCTCAAGTGCAGCCAGACTGGCAGCCAGATTAATAGCCGTAGTCGTCTTACCTACCCCACCTTTCTGATTTGCAATAGCTATGATCCTTGCCATAAAATATTATAGTTTTTTGATTTTTAAGCTTCAAATTTAAGTATTATGATGCAGTGGCACCGGCACCTTATAATGTAATTGTAAACATTCGAAGCGGGGTTTTCAACACGTTATTAACATCACGATAAGCTTTCTATTGTTGTATACTGTTGTTAATAAATAAGTTGCAATACCTGTCCATACCGTTTCAAAGTATCATTTTTTTCCCTTTATTTACATCTTTTAAAGCTGCTTTTAATAACTTGCCTGAAAAGATATCTCTATAAAACCCACATGTTATGCAAACACTAACACTTATAAATATGATCTGATCAACATGTGGGCTCTTCTGCTTAAGCGGGAGGCTGTCTGATCTTAAAAATTAAACTTATTTACGGATGAAATGGTACGCAATAGTGAACCCTAATGCCGGTAACGGAAAAGGGGGAAGGGACTGGAAAAGGATATCCCGTCTTTTTGAAGACCATGGTATCTCTGCTGTGATCAAACTGACAGAAAAGAAAGGCGATGCCATTGAATTAAGCCGCCAGGCAGTTGCCGAAGGATACCGTAATCTGATATCCATTGGTGGTGACGGAACCCTCAATGAGATAATCAACGGCATCTTCACCCAGAACTACTGCAGTCCCTCCGGGATAACCATAGCAATGATTCCTGTAGGTACGGGTAACGACTGGGGAAGGATGTTCGGGATACCACTTGTTTACCACGGAGCGGTAAGCGTAATTTGTGAAGGACGGAAGATGCTTCACGACATAGGTGTAATTTCATACTACCAGGGCACCTCAAGGCAGGAGAGGTTCTTTATAAACATTGCCGGCATAGGCTATGAGGCAATGGTCGTGGAAAAGACCAACCGTCAGAAGGAAAAGGGTCGCAGCAACCAGGTGCTCTACCTACTAAACCTTGTCATGAGCCTTATCTCCTTCCGCAAGACACAGGTAGATATGATAATTGACGGGGTAAAAAGCTCAGGAAAGATTTTTTCAATAAATGTTGGTAACGGCAGGTATTGCGGAGGCGGGATGAGACAGACACCTGATGCCCTGCCCGACGACGGACTGCTCGATATAACTGTTATAAGGGAGATGGGCCGGCTTGAGGTGATAAGGAACCTGAAGCTGCTTTACGATGGAACCATACTCAGCCACCCGAAGATCGACGGCTACAGAAGCAATAACCTTACTGTCGATTCAAAGTCAGTGTTGTATGCCGAAGCCGACGGAGAGTCGCTTGGACACAATCCATTTACATTCAGAATTATACCTTCGGCAATTAATATAATCTACTCGACAAGGGTCACCGGGCAACCTTAATCTCATACAGATGTGGCCAGCGTTTTCCGGTAACAAAGATCCTTCCGCTATCCTTGTCCCAGGCAATGCCATTAAGCACGTCTGCATTTGTCTCCTTCCTTGCGGCTTCAGGAAACAGACCGGTAAGGTCTACATAGGAGTTGACCTTGCCCGTTGCAGGATCTATCCTTGCAATGAGGTCAGTCATCCAAACATTAGCCCATATCTCCCCATTGATATATTCAAGCTCGTTGAGCTGGTCAACCATCTTCCCGTTGTCATAAACCTCAAGTCTCCTTACTACAGTAAAGCCTTCAGGTTCAAAGAATGAAAGTACATTGGAACCGTCGCTCATCACAATGGTCTTGTCAACAGTCGTAAGTCCCCATCCCTGCGTCTGGTAGTAAATCCTTTTTACAAGTCCGAAATCCGACTTCCTGTATACAAAGCCTACCTTCGAGGTCCAGGTAACCTGAAAGATCATGTCGCCGTAAAGCGTTATCCCCTCTCCGAATAATGAAGGATCGAGGTTAAGCTGCCTTCTTACCTGTCCCGTCTCCGGCTCAACCTCTCTCAGCGACGATCCTGATTCCTGTCCTGTACCTTCATATAAAAAACCATCATTAAAGAAAAGGCCCTGGGTAAATGCCTCCCTGTCATGAGGATAGCTCTTTACAACACTATAACCCTTCTTCTCAGGCACAATATCAGAGAACAGAATCACAACACGGGTAAGCGTCTGGCTTCGGCCGTTTTTGTAAGCTGTCACCTTCACAGGTCTCCTACCTGTGGCCGGGGTCAGGGTAGAGGGAATAATTAATTGCCAGGGCTCAGAATCAAGCATACTTATCCTTCTGCCATCAAAGAACACAACAACTGAATCAGGGACCCTGTTATTGCCTTCCGGTTCAAGAACAACCTCTATCCTGTCTCCGGTCCTGAACTCCGAGTTCTCTGCCGGCGAAACCATACTTACAAATGACGGAGCCTCTCCTGCCGGGGGTATTTTACCCTCTGCCGGCGGGGGCGTGGCATTTACCGGACCTGTCCTTCCCGAACACGATATGGTCCAGACAATCAAAAGCATTACCGAAGTAAAAAGCAGGTATCTGAAGAAATCAGTTTTCATCAGGCTTAATAATTATTTTCAATAGTTTTAAGAATATGTTTTTCCGGGGCTGCACCAGCCTTCTCTCTGCTTCCTTCTTCTGAAGCTCATAAGGCACGAGTATCTGCCATATCTCACTCCATCCGGGAAAGCCTCCTATATTCCTGTCATCAATAAAGATGTCGGCATCAATCTTCCGGCTGACTGTTTCATCGTATTTCTCCTCGGGATAATTTCTGTTGACAGCATAAAACCCGAGTCCGTTCTTTCTGCAGTATTCAACAGCTTCATCAAGCTCGGGCCCGGTTCTGAAAGTCCATAATATAAGAAGGGCTCCGCGCTTCTCCAGCTCCTTAAGCGTCTGAAATGCAAAAAGCTTCTCCTTCCCTATCTCCGGATATTCATGTTCGACAATTGTCCCGTCGAAATCAACGGCAATCCTAAGGTTGGTAAGGTCTATCATTGATCCTTGAATTTGTGCCCAAATTTAACCAAATTGACATTATAAGTGAAATTTATCTTATTTTTGATATCCTCCTTGAAAGTAATTTCAGTTTACCTATGAGACATATACCCAACATCATAACCTCACTCAATCTTTTATCGGGATTCACAGCAGTTCTTTTTGCTTTGGGCGGTGACCCGCTTACTGCTTCCTGGCTTATTCTTGCAGCCATGATCTTTGATTTCCTCGACGGATTTTCAGCCCGGCTCCTCAGGGCTTATTCTGAAATGGGAAAAGAACTTGACTCCCTTGCCGACATGGTAAGCTTCGGGGTGGCTCCTGCTGTGATGATCCATCTGATTATGAAACAAAATGCCGGTGCCGCTTCAGCAGCACACTACTCTGAGCTGGTACAACAGTTTTTTCTCTTCAGCCCTGTTATCATGCCTCTCTGCGCAGGACTCCGTCTGGCAAAATTCAATGTCGACACCATCCAGACCACCACATTCAGGGGTCTCCCCACTCCGGCCAATGCCATCGCCGTCATCTCCCTGGTTATAGTCTCGCTCCTCACTGAGTCACCTGCCATAAGAGGCCTGACATCTTCAGCTCCGGCCATGACTCTGATAACCGTGATACTCTCGCTGCTGATGGTTACAAGGATACCGCTTCTTTCACTTAAGACAAAACATCTGAGGTTCAGGGGTAATGAGGGGAGGTATCTGTTGGCGGGACTTATACTTATCGCCTTCCTCATACTGGGAATCAGGGCGGCCACACTTGTGATCCCCCTGTATATTATTTCATCCCTTGTCAGTCTCCTTATAAAAGACTGAACTGATTTTACCTGAAATTATAAAGCCTGCCCGGACCTTCACTCGCGTCCGGCAAATTTCTTTTCGTAATATCTCAGAGCCAGATTAATAACTAACCAGTTAACCAGTATAAACACCGGCCATATCAGATACTGAAGAATTGCTGAAATATACATATCTACTACTTTTTTATTTTTTCTTACACCGGGGCCACCGGGTTATAAGTGTTCCAGGGTTCTAAAGTAAAAAGATAAAAGACAAAAGACAAAAGACAAAAGACAAAAGTCACAAATAGATGTACCTGATTAATTATCATGCTTATACACTATAACTGAGGATAGCTGGGCCCAGTGTTTGACCCCCTCCTGAATATTGACGATTCCTTTAATAATTAATTGCAACTTTACTTTAAACTTTAAACTTATTAGTCCTCTATTATCTGTACTCTTCCAATTTTTCCGGTTTTTACTTTTTACTTTTTACTTTTGTCTTTTATCTTTTGTCTTTTGTCTTTTGTCTTTTGTCTTTTGTCTTTTGTCTTTTGTCTTTT
>CAZXSW010000023.1:0-2163 GCA_964642615.1 uncultured Rikenellaceae bacterium
ACAAACCTATGCTGTCAATGAAACTTGCGTTTAACAGGAGAACATTTGCAATACGGACCAAGCGGGCCTCAATTTTACTTTTTTCTGAAACACTCATCAAACAGTATATTAAAATTGATATCAATGAATAATATCAATCAAACACTATCAAATTTCAGAGTTCGGATTATATAAAACAAGGAAATACTCAATTATTTCGTAAGCGGGAGTTTTTACTGTATAAGCGGTAGAAAATACTGTATAAGCGGTCATAAAAAATTACATTTTAAATGAGATGTGGAAGTCAGAAAGCTCAGAAAAGACCTTTTGCCTTCTTCTTTTTGAGATAAAAAGCTCAATATTATCTTTTAATACCACCCGGTTATTCCCTTTGACATGAAGTACAAAATTTTTGTTAATAATAATCGACCTGTGGATTCTAATGAATGTTGTGCATGGAAGCTCATTCTCAAAATACTTCAGCAACTTGCATAGAAATAATCTTTTATTCTCTATCAGATAGAGCATGGTATAGTTCCCATGAGCTTTACAATAAATGATTTGATCAAAAGCTATCAGGTCAGTTTTTGATTCTTCTTCAGCGCAAGGTGTAGCGGTATTTGGTTGCATTGTCATAGAAAAGAGTTTTCTTAGTAGAATAAAATGACCTGTATTCAAGTGGAAAAAGTATAGTAAATCACATGAAATTCCAGAACAACTCTACCCCTCAATCGTAAGTCATAAAAACAATTGCAACTCCTCAAGCCACTAACTTTCTAACCCTTTGCTTATTGCAAGACTTTATCTTTCTTCAAAAGCTAAATTAAAACTAAAAATTTTAACGACCAAATATTGACTATGTAATTATTCGTAAGCATCCGATAAAATATATATTGTAGCTGGAATTATGGCTATTTAAATTTGTTTTAAAATTTATAGCCATGACTCTTGAAGAATATACCCAACTTGAACAGGACTTTTCGACAACAGAGACCGATATTAAGACCTATCTAGGAATAAAAGGGGTAAGCATTCATCAATATTACTACTGGAAACGCAAGTGGAGAGATCTTCAAGAATCCTCATCACCGATAGAAGGACAATCTCTTCCCCTGAATATCATTTCTGGATGATCCATTATTCCGGGTAACCGGGGTAAAAAAACTTAAAACACCCATTTATCACCCAGGGAGAGATCGAAATAGAACTACGTACTCACTCAGGAGCGGACCTTCGCATCAGGGAGTAATGGACTCGATAATGGTAAGCACGATTATAGCTTCAACCTCAGTCAGGCGCGATGTTTAGTCTTAATGACAGCATGCGCTATCTTTTTTATAACGAGCCTACCGACATGCGCAAAAGCTATCACACTCTGAGTGGGTTGGTGACAAACAAGATGGGACTCAGTGTACGGGATGGAGATTTTTTTAAAGTATACAGCCGGTCTTGCGATGAAAACCTTCCTGTGGTTTGCATGGACGAGAAACCCGTTCAGCTTCTTGCCGAAGCAAGAGAGGGCTTTACTTCCAACAGCACTGGCATACGATATGAGGATAATGAGTACATAAGGAACGGCACCTGCAGTATCTTTCTGTTTAGAGAACCTCTTGCCGGATGGCGCCACGCTGAGGCGAAACAACAAAGGACAAGGAAAGACTGGGCAGAGCGCATCAAGTGGTTGCTTGACGAGAGGTATCCGAACGTCGAGCGTGTTATTCTTGTGTGTGACAACCTTAATACTCATAATATCGCGTCACTTTATGAAGCGTTCGAGCCCGAGGAAGCACTCAGGTTGGCGAAGCGTCTTGAAATACACCATACGCCCAAACATGGTAGTTGGCTGAATATTGCGGAAATTGAACTCTCCGCTTTGGGAAACCAATGTTTGTCCAAACGGCGCATAAGCAGTGTTGAAAATCTTAACGAGGAGCTAATGTCTTGGAATACGGTGCGTAATGCTGGTCAGAAAAGTGTCAATTGGCAGTTCAAGACTGCAGACGCTCGTACAAAACTGAAGCACCTCTATCCTATATTGAACTTTTAAGTGTTACAAAGTACTAGTTGCCAATACTTTAAACTTTGGTCCCGGGATTACTCGCTACGCTCGTGATCCCTTCAGGGGGTATGCCTGCAAAGTTAAATGACCCTGCGGGTTCTTTTTATTTTCCCTCAGGTGCCTGC
>CAZXSW010000023.1:2263-30963 GCA_964642615.1 uncultured Rikenellaceae bacterium
GGAAGCAAGCTTCCTATGCACCTTTCGGTAAAATAAAAAATCCCGCTGACGCGGGGATTACTCGCTACGCTCGTGATCCCTATAGGGGGTAGGCCTGCAAAGTTAAATGACCCTGCGGGTTCTTTTTATTTTCCCTCAGGTGCCTGCGGAAGCAAGCTTCCTATGCACCTTTCGGTAAAATAAAAAATCCCGCTGACGCGGGATCATTTAACTTTGGCGGAGAAAGAGGGATTCGAACCCCCGGTCCCGTGGATACAGGACAACGGTTTTCAAGACCGCCGCATTCGACCGCTCTGCCATTTCTCCGCCGCAAATATAACACTTTTTTAAAAAGATGAAATATTTTTTAAAAATTGTTTAATGCGTTGTAATACAGCATAATACATTATTTATCAACATAATGTAAACAAAAATACTCCCTGAATTACATAAAACACCGATTTTATGAGCCTGTGCTTTATTTTTTGCATTTTATGCGATTATTGTAAAAAAGAGTTTAAATTTGTCTTAAACGGCCACTATTTGAGGTGAGAAGGAAAAATAAATTTGCTATTGGTTTAAAAAAAAATAAATTTGTAATCAATAAGAACCTTTGGTCTAACCTTTAAATCGTTTACTATGACAAAAAAAGAATTGGTTAATGCAATTGCAGCTGATGCAGATCTTTCTATCAAAGATGCTGGCAAAGCCCTTAACGCTTTCGTTGCTGCATTCGGAACAGCAATGAAAAAAGGCAACAGAATCCAGCTTCCGGGAATGGGTACCTTCAATGTTACAAAAAGAAGTGCCAGGGTAGTCCGCAATCCACGCACCGGCGCAAAACTCAATGTCCCAGCTAAAAAAGTTGTTAAATTTAAAGCAGCCCCTGCTCTTAACAAAGGTCTTTAATCTCTGAAATACGGGATTGCCTGAAGGGTGCCCCTGTGGCGCCCTTTTTTTTTCTTCCTCCTTTATTACAGGCTTTTACAACTCTTGTATAATGTGTTGTAATATAACTATATACATAATTAGGTCTTTTTTTGTTGTAATTTTGAACCCCGGATTATATTATTAACATATTTTGATTATTTTTGATTCCGGAACCACGCCCTAAAGAAACAGAGAATGAATTGTATTATAGTTGATGACGACAAGCTTAGCTGCAAGGTGCTTGAAGGTTATGTAAATAAATATACATCCCTGAATCTTGTCGGCATCTTCAGCGATTCTGTTAATGCCAGGAACGAACTGGTGAAAAGAAAAGATGTAGACTTGGTATTCCTCGATATCCGTATGCCCGAAATGGACGGGTTTGACTTTATTAACAGTCTTGATAACCCCCCAAACATAATCATGGTATCATCAGCCGATGAATATGCAGTTAAGGCATTCGACTTTAACGTGGTGGATTACCTCCTGAAACCTGTTTCCTATTCGCGCTTCTGCAAGGCGGTCGATAAGACAATGAAATATTACGCTCCAAAAGAGATAAGCAATACAGGCGACGAAGAGATATTTATTAAGAAAGGCTCTTCCCTCGTTAAACTTAAACTCCGCGAGATCGTATACGTGGAAGCCCTCGAAAACTATGTCACCCTCAATACAAACACCGACAAGTTCACAATTCATTTTACAATGAAGGCCATTGAAAGCCAGCTGCCCTCCGGTGTCTTCCTCAGGGTCCACCGCTCATTTATAGTAAACAAAAGCATGATCCAGGCCATAAAGGAAAGCTCCCTTGATATTATCGTCGGCGATGCCAGAAAAAATATCCCCGTCGGAAAATCGTTCAGGGACAGCCTGTTCAATGATATCAACGTGATGGCCAGATAATTTCTGTTCCCTTATGCTTACAAACCGACAACTGTTCCTGAAATACCTCGGGCAGACTTCCCGCGAACCCTTGATGATAGAAGTCGAAAGAGCTGAAGGCGTGTACCTCTATTCGTCTTCAAAAAGATATATTGACCTTATATCTGGTGTCTCAGTAAGTAATACAGGCCATTGCCATCCCAGGGTTGTTGAAGCCGTCTGCAGCCAGGCCTCTGCCTATATGCACACCATGGTCTACGGCGAAATGATCCAGTCACCCCAGGTCAGATATGCCGAAAAACTCTGTAGTATCCTGCCTCCGGCACTTGACAACTGCTATTTTGTCAACTCAGGCAGTGAAGCGGTGGAGGGCGCCCTCAAGCTGGCAAAAAAATACACGGGTCGCAGCAGGATCATCTCGTTCAGAAATGCTTACCACGGCAGTACCCACGGTGCACTGAGCATCCAGGGAAGCGAATCCTATAAAAACGCCTTCCGGCCCTTGCTGCCCGATACCTTTCTGGCAACATTCAACGACCCCGCCTCCCTGGAAATGATAGACAACAAAACAGCCTGCGTGATTGTCGAACCAATACAAGGAGAGGCAGGAGTGATCCTTCAGCAAAATGACTTCCTCAGGAAGCTCAGGGAGAGATGTAACGAAACAGGTTCCCTGCTTATCTTCGATGAGGTACAGACCGCATTCGGAAGGACAGGCAGGATGTTTGCCCTCGAACACTATTCCGTAATACCCGACATTATTGTCCTTGCCAAAGCCCTTGGCGGCGGCATGCCACTTGGTGCATTCATAGCTCCCGCAGAGATAATGTCGGCACTTGCCGACAATCCGCCTCTCGGACATATTACAACCTTCGGCGGCCACCCGGTTTCATGTGCAGCCGGCCTGGCATCACTCGAAGTGCTGATGGAAGGTAACTATATAAGCACAGTAAAGGCTAAATCATCCCTCTTCAGGCAAAAACTTAAACACCCCCTTATAAAAGAGATAAGAGGCGAAGGCCTCCTCCTTGCCGTTCAGCTCCAGGATCCCCGGCAGGTTAAATACGTGGTGTCAACAAGTCCTGCCTATGGCATGGTACTCGATTATTTCCTCTTCTGCAACGATGCCTTCAGAATAGCGCCGCCCCTGGTGATAGAGGAGTCGCATATACTGATGGCATGCTCGGGACTGATGGCCCTGCTCGACGACACTATGAGAAGATTCCCGGTATGAAGAAAAGTATTCTTATATGTCTCCTTACCTTTTTCCTTCCGGTTTTTACCACCATTGCCAACCCCGGGACATCAGCACTTCCTGAAGATCCTGGAAGACTCTTTAACCGACTTGCCGCAGCTAAAGATGATGCTGACAGGATCAGGATAAATGATTCAATAAAAGCATATATCGACGGGTATGTCAGATCCGATTCTGTAATGGATCACCGGTTCTCAGCCATAAGGTACCTTGGACAGATTGTTTCACCCGATACCAGCCTGAAGATCATAACCTGGAACCTTCCCCTTAAGGAAGTACCCGGACACTACTTCTGCTACTTCATAAGAAAGGAGGAGGAGGGGGAACCCTTTAAGATATTCAGCCTGGAAGCCCTTTACAGTCCTGATTCAATACGGACCGATACGACTTATACACGGGAAAGCTGGTATGGTGCATTGTACTACGATGTCAGAAAATCAGGTGACAACGACGACAGCTGGGTTCTTCTTGGTATAGATTACGGTAACCCCAGAATGACAAGAAAGGTAATAGATATTGTCTCTTTCTGTGAAAATAATGTGCCTGTCTTCGGGAAAAAGGGTTTTTCACCCGGTCAGGATCATCTTATGTACAGGGCAGTATTCAGCTATTCGACCGAAGCTGTTATGTCAATGAAGTTCCTTTCAGGCGACTCGGTGGTATTCGATCACCTGGTCTCCTTTTCTCAGACCGACAGGAATAATCCTGAGTTCTTTGCACCCGACTATTCATACGACGCCTACATCAGGGAGGAGGGGATATGGAAGCTGAAGCTCAATATCGACGTTCGAAACAGTGAATAAACCCGGCCGGAAGCTTATGAAGAAGAACATAATGACACATATTCTCTGCTACGACGAATTCAGAGGTTTTGCCGGTGACCTGAAAAAACGTTTTACAGATCCCGAAAAATACGTGTTCACCACCTTTGGTTCAAAACTTGAGCTGATGGAATTGGTAAGCGCTGAAAAAAAGGCACATCTATGCAGGGTGGCTGTAATAGGGATTCATGACTCTTCGGATCAGTTCGGCCTGACTGAAAAACTGACACGCGGGATCAAGCAGTCGGACCCTGATACAGGACTGATACTTATCGTTCCTCAGGAAAAGACCGGGGAGATACAAAAAGCCATAAGATTCAATATCGACGCCTATATTCCCAGGAACAGTAATGCTCCCCTGCGTGTCCATAACGCAGTTAAAAAACTTGTAAGCGAATATAACCTGAGGATATTCAGGAAAAAACGCAACAGGGCCTTCCTGGTCCTGGCACTTTTCCTGATTCTGTCAGCCGTGATCCTTCTGATTGCACGACTGCGTCTGCCTGAATATTTCTGAAAAGTGACTATTTGTCAGTATTGGTTTAACGGCACAGCTTTTGACAGGTCAGTGCGAAACTATGTTGAACCTAAATATTACTGATATGCAAACAGGGAAAATTGGAGTTACAACCGAGAACATATTTCCGATAATCAAGAAATTTCTTTATTCTGATCATGAGATCTTCCTCAGGGAACTTATTTCAAATGCCGTTGATGCTACCCAGAAACTCAGAACTATGTCACTGGCAGGTGATTTCAGTGGTGAACCCGGAGATCTGACTATAAGGGTGTCTGTAGATAAGAAAAAGAAAACCATAACTGTGTCAGACAGGGGAATCGGTATGACCCGGGAAGAACTCGACAAGTATCTTAATCAGATTGCCTTTTCGAGTGCAAACGATTTTCTCGACAAGTACAAGGACCAGAGTAACTCAATCATAGGGCATTTCGGACTTGGTTTCTATTCGGCCTTCATGGTATCGGACAGGGTCGAGGTTCTTACCAGATCGTTCCGCGAGGATACAGTTCCTGTGAAATGGACCTGCGACGGAAGTCCCGAGTATACAATAGAGGATATCGAAAAGGACCTGCGGGGAACAGATGTGATACTGCATATAGACAAGGATTCAAAGGATTTCCTCGAAGACTCAAAGATAGAACAGCTGCTTAAGAAATACTGTAAGTTCCTGCCTGTAGAGATAGCTTTCGGAAAGGAAAAGGAGTGGAAGGATGGAAAATATGCCGATACCGAAAAGGACAATATAATAAATAACACAAAGCCGGCATGGACCCTGAAACCAGTCGACCTTAAAGATGAGGATTACCAGAAATTCTATCGCGAACTCTATCCGGCCGGCGACGACCCCCTCTTCAACATTCATCTGAATGTCGATTATCCCTTCAAACTGACCGGAATTCTCTATTTTCCCAAAATAAAGAACAATATAGAGATTCAGAAGAACAAGATCCAGCTCTACTCCAACCAGGTTTTTGTCACCGATTCAGTCGAGGGAATAGTACCCGAATTTCTTACACTTCTTCACGGGGTGCTTGATTCTCCGGATATTCCTCTCAACGTATCGAGAAGCTACCTTCAAAGCGATTCAAACGTTAAGAAGATCTCGGCCCACATAACCAAAAAGGTTGCCGACCGACTTAATGATATCTTTAAAAAGAACCGTGAAGAGTATGAAAAGAAATGGGATAACCTTAAGCTCTTCATTGAATATGGTATGATAACCGAAGAGAAGTTCTATGAGAAGGCTTCTAAGTTCGCGCTGCTAAAGAATACGGAAGAAAAGTACTTTACCTTTTCTGAATATGAGGAACTCATTAAGGAGAAGCAGACCGACCGGAACAAGACTGTTATTTACCTTTATGCCACCGACAAAACGGCCCAGTATGCCTATATTGAAAAGGCAAGAAGCAAAGGCTATGACGTACTTATCCTTGATGGTCAGCTCGACGTTCATCTTATAAATCATCTCGAGGCCAAACTGAAAGACTCAAGGTTTGTCAGGGTCGATTCGGATGTCATTGATAAGCTCGTACAGAAGGATGAGAAGAAGGAGTCGAAGCTGACTCAGGAACAGCAGGAGGATCTCAGGAGTGTGTTCAGTGTTAAAAAGGACGGGGGCGAGATTTTCAATGTAGTTGTGGAGGCTCTTGATGAAAACGATGCTCCCGTAATTATCACACAGTCGGAGTTCATGCGACGCATGAAGGATATGTCGCAGATAGGCGGAGGAATGAATTTCTATGGCGAACTTCCCGATAGTTATAACCTTGTCGTCAACCAGAATCATCCCCTTATTTCGGAAATCTCGGGTGAAATGGATTCTTCAGGCGGTGAACAGTTGCAGACTCTTGGCAATGAGCTCAAAAGGCTGGGCGAAGAGGTGGCATTTCTCGAGAAGGAGCATTCGTCGAAGAAAAGTGAAGAGGTCAGCCAGGCTGAAAAAGACGATCTGGAAAAACTCAGAAAAGAGCTTGATGATGTTAAGGGCAAAAGAAATGAGATACTTGAGAAATTCGGATTCGAACATAAGAAGGTCAGACAGCTTATCGACCTCGCCCTGCTTGCAAACAACATGCTAAGGGGTGAAGAACTGAGCAACTTTGTAAACAGAAGTATAGGCTTACTCTGAATTGTCATGGTATAAAAAAGCCTACGGACATATTAAATGTTCCGGAGGCTTTTGTCTTCTATATACCTTCCTGTATTCTACAGACCCAGTTCCTCCGATTTTCTTTCAAGGTCGTCGATGAGTCTTTCAGGAGCGAGGCTGCTGCGGGCAAGGTTAATTACGTAATTCATGTACATAGAAGCCCTCTGTTTGTCGCCAAGACCAACATAGGCTTCGGCAAGGCCCCTTCCGGCTGAGATCATGGTAGGGGCGGGACTATTCCTGTGGGTCACGACTCTCTCGAGATAATCCCTCCCTTCGCTGTAGTTCCTGAGGCTCTTGTCGGGACAGGCCACCAGAAGTGAACCAAGACGTTCGATGATATAAGGTTCGTTGGGAAAATATTCCATTCCTTTCCTGAAGAGACTGATGGCCTGTTTCCACAGGTTCTGTCTCATGAGCACATCTCCCAGCGACTGTATGGTAAGCAGATCATCAGGTTTTCTGCTGAAAGCGGCCTCGTAGAACTCACGGGCATGCACAAGATCTTCTTCCTGCTGGGCAATTAGTCCCGACAGCATAAACATCTTCGGGTGATCAGGGAACCTGGCTCTCATCTTACGAAGATTGTCAACCGCTTTTTCCCTTTGATCCATCACAAGCATAATATACACGGCATTGCCCATAACCTCAGGGTCGTCGCCTGATTCAGACAATTGCCTGCTCAGAAGGTTTTCGGCTTCGATTGTTTTTCCCTGGTTGTAGAGTCCGAGAACCAGGTTAGCCATTATTTCGGATTCGCCCGGCCTGAGTTCAAGGACCCTTGTATAGTAGGGCTCAGCTTCCTTGTAAAATCCCTTTTCAAAAAGCAGGTCAGCGACTATCTTAAGTTCCTCATATTCATCAATGAATAATTTCTGGTGTATATCAAGAAGTCCTATGGCATCATCTCCCGTTTCAGTACTGAGAATGATTCTCACTGCCTTTGAGATAACATATTTATTGTCGGGGAGGTATCTAAGGGCATTATCAATTAGTGTCCTGGCCCAGTCTGTATATGATGTATTATATGCCTCATCTATCTGTTTAAGGAGGTAGTTCTCAGAACGCGACAAAAGGGATATCCTGTCAGCAATGGTATCAACCGGATAGGTAAACACTATCATGTCGTTAGCTTTTAAGAGGTTTCTGGCTGCAGCTAGGGTATCTCCCTTAAGTCTTTCAAGAGCACCCATCACCCTGTAAGCCGATCCGAATGAGTTATGGGTCGACAGAATTTCGTTAAGCATATCTTCTGCCTGTCCGAGCCTGTCATTGCTAATATAAAGTTGTGAAAGCTGGTACTTCGTGTACACACTGAGGGGAAAGAAGTCATCCCTGAATATACCCGGTGACAGGTTTTCCTTTTTTCTCAATGATACTATATTTCTGTAAGCCTTTTCAGCTTCATCGTACCTGCTCATGTCCTGAAGGCTTTGCCCCATATAGTAGAAGGCATGATATGTTTTTGGGTTTGTACTGACTACTTCACTGAAAGCAGCCACGGCTTCCTCCGATTCACCCATTTCCCTTTTGAGATAGCCCAGGTAATAGTTCCAGATCCAGTCCGACTTGTCTTTTTTAATTGCCAGGGCATAGCAATCCATTGCTTCGGAATAAAAGGCACCCGAATGGTATACCATTCCCAGCTCACCGATATTGGCGGCAGAAGGGAAAGCCTTTGCCTTGTTGGTTGCCTTTTTAAGCTGACTTTTCTGGTGGTCTGAAAGATCATTAAGATTTTTCATGGAAGGGATCCCTTTCCTGTAGGGAGCATCAAAAATGATCTTTACTGACAGGAGCAGCAGCAGAAGACCTGCCGCTATTAAAACTAGATTTTTGTTTTTTGTCATTTATTAAGCTTGCTAATCGGCTTGCAGGGTTATTTGACCTGCAGCCGGTATTTTATGGCTTCAAATCTACTTAATATTTTTATGAAGGCACTATCAACTCAGTTTGTATAGAAGAATAAGAGGGCAGTGGCAGCAGTTATCAGGAATATTGCCGCAGGAAGGATCAGAAGAAAAAGCTTCTTCGGATCTCCTGTACTGCCATTCCGGAAAGTCCTGCCAAGATTCCTGAGGCTTAGTGCCAGTCCTGTGATTATCAGTCCCGCCTGCAGCCAGGGTACCAGTCCCGGTACAAACTGGTGCCATGGTATGTTGGCAGTGCCGAAGAAATCCCATCCCCAACCGAAGGGGTCGGAGAAGGACTGAAGGATGAAGGTCACGTTGACAAAGAGCATGGGTATGACAAATGCTATCCACAGGGCAAGTCCCAGCGGAAGCAGACTCCCAGTTACCTTGAAGAACACGTTGCGTGTTGACTCAGTCACACCCGACAGTTTTTTCCCGGCTGCGGCAGTGAGGTATATTATCCCTGGAAAGATAACAAGGGCGAGGGTCCATACTATAAGAGTGTAAATGCCGAACAGGTCCCAGTTCTTCTTATCGAGTATATTGACAAAATCCCTTACAACAGGCCAGTGTCCTTCATAAAGTATGCTGTAAACTATTGACAGTGTAAAGACGGCAATAAGACCCCATGCTTCGCTCAAATTTCTTGTGCCCAGTTCGGATGCAAAAGGCCTCCTGTAGAGCGTAACATTGTTGTATGAACAACTCCTGACGCATTCGAGACAAAGACCGCAGTCGGAGTTTTCATTTATATCCCTTACATTAAGTCCGTAAGGACAGGCCCAGCCCCTGTTGTTGCCTTTCATACAGTAGAGAGCCCTGCAGTCGTCACAAAGCTCCTGAGACTTGTTCCTGAGTCCCAGGCTGCCCATCCTGGCAAAGGGACCCAGGAATACACTTACAGGACATACATATCTGCAGAAGGCCCGGAGTTCCCATACCATGGCCATGAGGGTGGGGGTAAGAATGAGGAATATGACGGCCAGACCCGATACCCTGGGATTGGCAACCAGGGTTGTCGAGAAGGTGGCAAGGATGAGGAAGACAAACAGCTTTAGCCAGCTGTTCCTTAGTAATTCAGGCCATTTAAGCGAGAGGCCATGGAACCTGTTGAAAAAACCGTTTGTTTTACCCAGCTCAGGAGTGAAGAATGATCTTCTCTGTATAAGGTCTCCGAAGAAAGGAAGCGGGCAAATGGTACACCAGCTTCTTCCAAGAAGAGGAGTGAGGATAGCAACAAGAAGAAACAGCCAGATGGCCCACATAAGAAGCACACCCAGGTTTCGTCCCGACATCTTTGTGCCGAACAGCGAGGTTAGAATGACTATGTAGATCATAAGCATTGCCACCAGGGTAAGTATAAGCTGTGGCCAGCGCGAAGAGACAAGCTTATGCACGATCCCGTTCTCACTGAGAACATCCCTGTAACCCTTTCTGGCAGAAGCAGGGACTGCCCTGGCTCCGGATGTCCTGAAGAAACCAGCTATCCAGAAGGAAACCAGTCCTATAAGGCATCCAAGACTGAAGAACAAAAGGGTGTTGGGCATTATTATAAGCTTGCCCAGTTCAAAGGCATGCATAGGTCCGCACCACACATGGCAACGGTAGTTGCTTTTTGAAACCAGGTAGTTACGGATTCCCTTATGTTTTGTTATGAAAGTCAGTTCACTTGTGAGATACGACTTTTTTGTAGGATCGGCTGCACCGAATACCTCGACCATTTCCCTGGCGGGACTGACTTTAGCATCAATATCAAACTCCTCGAGGAAAAAAGAATGTCCAGTGTCATCCGTTGAAAACTTCATATTAAGGGTATCACCCCTGTTGACCCTTATTACAGAAGGATCCTTGCCGTACCGGAAACTGCGCATATGAATGTCCCTGCTAACGGGTTCTCCGGTGAAAAACTGGCATACTATTGCAGGGATCAGGCCTGAAACCAGGACTATGGCAACGAAGAGCAGCTTGCTTTTAAAATTATTCACAATAAGATTCAGACGTATGGTTAAAATAAGATGTCTGAAATTTTTTTTTTTTCAGGCCCCCAATGTTAGTCAAATCTTTGTAGAATATTTATGTCAGGGAGTCACATTTTAGTTAATTTTGAACAAAATTGAAAATCAATGCAGGAAAATTGAATCAGATGCAAACAGAATACAGAGATAAGGGAGAAAGGAAAAAGAAAAAGCTATATAATATCATACCGGTACTTGTGATTCTGGTACTAATTGTTGGTATTCCCATGCTAGTACTAAATTACCAGTCGGGCCGCAGTGGTCTGAGCAGGAAGGAGGTAGTGTCGCGACTTCTTGACAGGCTCAGGGGAGGCGATGACGGTGCGGGTGAAGCTGCAGGAAAAGCTGCAGGGGAAGGTGGATCGCTTAATGATTTTCTGGTTCCCCAGGCTATTGGCTTTGAATTCACTGAGCCTCCGCTTATCTCGCATATCAGTGTGACCGACCTCGACGGCGACGGGCTATTGGATGTACTGGTATGCGATGCCAGGGCAAATTTCGTATCATGGATAAGGCAGTATCCGGAGGGAGTCTATACTGAAAAGATACTAGCTGATGGGCTAATAGCGCCGGCGCATGTCGAGGCCAACGACTTTGATATGGACGGAGACCTCGACCTGATGGTGGCGGTTCTTGGGATGCTTTTTCCTAACAACGACAAGATAGGGTCAGTTGTAATCCTTGAGAATGACGGTATGCAGAATTTCACCCCGCACCTTGTTGTAGAAAAGATTGCCAGAGTAGCTGATGTCAGGGCAGGGGACCTCGACAACGACGGGGATAAGGATCTGGCTGTGGCCCAGTTCGGGTATGATGACGGTGAAACCCGCTGGATAGAAAACCTTGGCAACTGGAACTTCCGGAGTCATATCCTTCAGAACCTGTCAGGACCCATAAATGTTGATATAGTGGATATTGACAATGATAATGACATGGATATAATAGCTCTTGTCAGTCAGGAGTGGGAGGAGATTTACTGCTGGGTCAATGACGGAAGCGGCGGGTTCAGGCCGAAGCTTCTGTGGGGGTCGAGCAACCAGGACTTCGGATCAAGCAGCTCGGCTGTTTATGACTACGACGGCGATGGAGATATTGATATCCTCTATACCAATGGTGATGCATTCGATTATATTCCACCACAGGGAAGGCCATGGCACGGTGCCAATATTCTCGAGAACAAAGGCAATCTTGAATTTGAGTACCGCCGCCTTACCTATTTTACAGGGGCAACCTATATGCGGCCTGCCGATCCCGACAATGACGGGGATACCGATTTCTTTGCCGTAAGCACATGGAACCTCTGGGAAAGACCCGATTCATACAGTCTTATCTGGCTTGAAAACTCCGGTGCCGGAGAGTTTGTAAAACATGAGATTACAAACAATCCCTCGCATCTGCTCTGCTGTGAACCCGGAGACTTTAACAACGATGGTCTGGTTGACCTGGTCACCTGCGGGATGCATACCTTTCCTCCCTATGACAGGATGGGCAGGATAACACTGTGGATAAACAACGGCAATCTTGTAAGGGACTGATCAGATCATCCTTGCCACTTCGGCTTTGATGAATTCAATGGCTGCCCTCGTAGGCTCTTTGTCGAGTTCCATCACATGTTCAAGAAGCTGCTTGCCCAGTTCCATGCCCGAAGCCGTTTCAGGCATCTTGCCGGCTTCCGTGTTAATAATTTTTATGGTGTTTGACCGTGCATTCCTTACTACCTCCCAGGCCTGAGGACTCATGTATAGCTGCTGTGAGAGGTTGTGTTCAAATTCGCTTCTTACAGCTGATACAAGTGCCGAATGAAGTTCCCTGGCACTCATCCCTGAAGAGCTTATCCTGACAATCAGCGATTCAAGAGAGATCCTTTCAAGCAGGAGCACTATCCTTTCGTAGGCCTGAAGTTTAACCGGTACGCTTATGCGGTTGTTCTGCAGTACCTGCTCCTGCCTTCTCCGGTCCTGGTCGTTACGGATCATGTTCCTTATCAGTACCCACGCAGTTAAAAAGACAATCAGCGGTGGTATGCTTATCTTTATTATTTCATAAATGGTTTCCATTTCCTTTAGGTTTTTGTTTTCTAAGATCCTTTCATGTAAAATTAACCAAAAAGCCTATACGCGAGACAGCCTTAACAAGCTGTATAAAAATAAAAATTATAAACAAAAACAATCAAAAATCTTTCAATTATATATCATTTTGCTCTTTTTGTTTTAATTTTTACTTCATACATTTGGGCAGGTCATTATTGTAGTAACCAATACTTATAAAAATATTTATGGAATATTTGTCAGACAGGATCAAATCATTATCAGCCTCTGCGACGCTTGCAATGGCTCAGAAAAGCAGGGAGTTGAAAGAAAAGGGTATAGATGTTATAAGCCTTAGTCTGGGGGAACCCGACTTTGATACGCCTGATTATATAAAGGAAGCGGCAAAGAGGGCTATTGACGGAAGCTATTCCAAGTATCCGCCTGTTCCTGGATATAATGATCTTAGGGAGGCCATTTCCCTTAAGTTCAGGGAAGAAAACGGCCTTGACTACCGTCCCGACCAGATAGTTGTATCAGCCGGGGGGAAACACTCCCTTATAAATATTATTCTGTCTATGATAAATCCGGGAGATGAAGTGATTATACTGGCGCCTTACTGGGTAAGTTACCGCGATCAGATAATACTGGCTGAGGGTAAGCCCGTGGAAGTGGAAGCTCTTATTGATAATGACTTCAAGGTAAAGCCTGAGCAGATAGAGGCGGCCATCACTGATAAGACGAGGCTTATTATTTTCAATTCACCTTCGAATCCGACAGGCATGGTATATACAGGTGAGGAGATGGAAGCCATAGCCAGGGTGGTTGCTGCCCATGAAGGACTCTTTATAATCTCGGATGAGATATATGAGCATATAATTTTTGAAGGGAAGCATGTTAGCATGGCCTCGTTTGATTTCATATACGATCGTGTAATAACTGTAAACGGGGTTTCGAAAGCTTATGCAATGACAGGCTGGAGGGTTGGTTACATGGGGGCCCCTTTGTGGCTGGCCAAAGCCTGCAACAAACTTCAGGGTCAGTTTACTTCGGGAGTTTGCTCGATAGCACAGCGTGCTGCTCTTGCTGCCATAAAGGGTAATGGTGATTCGATAAGGGAGATGAGGGATGCTTTCAGGCGGCGGCGCGACCTTATATGCGGACTGCTTAAGGAGATAAAGGGTATGAAGATAAGTGTGCCCGAGGGTGCCTTTTATGTAATGCCCGATATTGGTTATTTCCTGGGGAAGTCCAAAGGAGGTATGACTGTAAGAACGGCTGACGAGATGGCTCTGTATCTTCTTGATTCTGCTCAGGTTGCCGTGGTTGGAGGAGATGCCTTCGGGGCTCCCTCATGTATAAGGATATCGTATGCCACTTCTGATGAACTGCTTGTTGAATCTGTAAGGCGTATCAGGAAAGCTCTTGAAGATCTTTCCTGAAAAGAGCCGGAGAAATAAAAAAGCCGCAGGGATGAAAGACCGGCTTTGAGGACGGCTGATCTTTATTCCCTGCGGTTTATTTTTAGTAGCTGTTGAAAGAAACAGTCTGATCTGAAGGTTTCCTTTTCTTTTCCCTTGTCTCACCTTCGGGATACCCTATAGAAATTATTACAGGGATTCTTTTTGATGACGGGATCTTGAGTACCTTTCTAATACTACTCTCATCGAACCATCCTATGATACATGAACCCAGACCTTCTGCCTTTGCCTGAAGGCACATATTTTCGGTGGCTATCCCTATATCAATATATGAATAATCCTTATCCTTTACACTGCCGCCGATTTTAGATGAGATATTGGGATTTTCCCTTACAATAACAATGAATACCCTGGCCTGGGCCACGAAGGTATTCATGCCAAGAAGTTTTGCCGAGGCAGCAGCGGCAACACCGGCAAGTACTTCGGGATCATTTACCACTATGAACTTCCAGGGCTGAGCGTTACAGGCTGAAGGGGCCATTCTTCCGGCTTCTATGATCCGTCCGAGTTTTTCATTTTCAACCGGTCTGTCACTGTATTTTCTGTCACTCTGCCGCTGGTTTATAAGTCCGAGCAATTCAATACCATTAACCATCAATCAATAGTTTTCAGCTTTAACCTCGAAATAGCCAGTTGTATGGAGGCATGCCGGACATGTCTTGAGTGCCTTTGTTCCGAAATGTATATAACCGCATTTCCTGCAGTACCAGAATACTTTTTCGTCGCGTTCGAACACCTTGTTTTTCATCACGTTCTCGAGCAGCTTACGGTATCTGTTCTCATGGTTCTTCTCTGCATCAGCGATAGCTTTAAAAGCCGTGGCTATATTTTTAAAGCCTTCATCTTCGGCTACTCTGGCAAAAGCCGGGTAGAGGTCGGACCATTCTTCATGTTCTCCTTCGGCTGCAGCTTCGAGGTTTTCAGAAGTAGAACCCGTTTTCCCGGCCGGATAGGAGGCTGTTATCTCCAGCATTCCTCCTTCAAGGAACCCGAAAAACCTCTTTGCATGCTGTTGTTCCTGAAGCGCTGTTTCAAGGAAGATGGCGGCAATCTGCTCATAACCCTCTTCTTTTGCCACCTTTGCAGCAAATTCATACCTGTTCTTAGCCTGCGACTCACCTGCAAATGCCTTTAGCAGGTTCTGCTCAGTCTTTGTGCCTTTTATACTCTTTTCCATATTAAACAATTTTTAATTGAACCAGCTTAAGTTTTAAGGATAATCAGATTATCCAAAGGAGTTAAATATAACAAAAATTCCTATCTTTATTTTCAGTTATTGACAGGCAAAGGCCTGTATGATTTTATTCAGAAAATTTAATACAAAAAGACTATGGCAGCTTTTCTGTTTATCCTTGGAATTATTGTCCTTCTGGTTGTAATGATGGTTTCATTGTACAACAGACTGGTAAGGTTAAGAAATAACCGTGAGCAGGCTTTTGCTGATGTGGATGTTCAGCTCAGGCAGAGGCATGATCTTATTCCCCAGCTTGTGGAAGCTGTCAGGGGATATATGCAGCATGAACGGGGGGTGCTTACCGAGGTTACTGAAGCCCGTGCCAATGCCATGAAAGCCTCGACCATAAATGAGAAGATTGAAGCTGAGACGCGGTTGTCAAATGCACTTCAGGGCCTCCGGGTTTCTGTTGAGGCCTATCCCGACCTTAAAGCCAGTCAGAATTTTCTTGATCTTCAGAACGAGATATCCGATGTAGAAAACAAAATAGCTGCTGCAAGAAGGTTCTTTAACTCGGCCACCAAAGAGCTTAATGTTGCCACTGAAGTGTTCCCTTCAAACATCGTTGCCACCCTGTTCAACTTCAGGCGTGAGCCTATGTTTGACCTGGGCGACCAGAGAGCCATCATTGAAGAACCACCACAGATAAAGTTCTGATAATATGGAGTATTTCGGACTTCAGCATCAGATCAGACGGAATAATATCAATTCTGTCCTGATCCTGATCATGTTCCCGCTTGTGTTTTTCGGACTTGTTTGGCTTTTCTTTTTCTCTTTTTCCTTCACTTCGGGAGAGCCGCCGCAGATGAATTTACAGGGAGTGAACAGGAACTTCCTCAATACCATTCCCTGGGTATCTGCCGGTGTAGCCCTCTGGTTCGTGATAGCATGGTTCTCGCATACCTCGATTATAAATGCGGCAACCAATTCACGGCCGCTCGAAAGGAAGGATAACAAAAGGGTTTATAATCTTGTCGAGAACCTGTGTATCTCGTGCGGGATGCCAATGCCCAGGGTTAATATAATTGAAGATGATTCCCTTAATGCCTTTGCCAGCGGAATAAACTCCAAAACCTATACAGTATCTCTTTCAAGGGGAATAATAGATAAACTCGACGATGCCGAACTTGAAGCCGTCATAGCCCATGAACTTACACATATTAGGAACAGGGATGTACGCCTGCTAATACTATCCGTTGTTTTTGTGGGTATTTTCGGATTTTTAACCGAGATGCTCTTCAGGTCGCTTAGATTTGGAAGGCTTGGCAGGGGCCGGAAAGAAGGTCCCGGAATACTTATAGCCCTTATCCTTGCTCTTGTGGGCTATCTTATCGCATCGCTTTTCCGGTTTGCGCTGTCGAGGAAAAGGGAATATCTTGCCGATGCGGGTTCGGCAGAGCTTACCAGGAGGCCGCTGGCACTTGCTTCGGCACTCAGAAAAGTATCAGCCGACCCTACGATTGAAGCTGTTAAGCGAAAGGATATGGCCCAGATGTTTATTGAGAATCCGCAGGAGAAGGAGCCAAAGACATCTTTTTCATTTGCAAACCTATTTGCAACGCATCCCCCTATTGAAAAAAGGATTCAGATACTTGAACAGTTTTAAAAGATTCTCACCGCCGGCTCTGTAAACTCTGCTGTCAGGGAGCACTGTCTGGTTTCCGCCGGGTATTCTTATTCTTTCTGATGAGTCTGCTCTCTGTTCCGTTAAGAAGTCTTTTTAAATTATTCCTGTGTGTTATAAGAAGGGCGACAGCGATAAAGACAGAAAAGATCTTGAACAGGAGCGACGGGGAATCAAACAGGGAAAAAAGTAATACAGGAAAGGCGACAGCGGCACTCATCGATCCGAGAGATATATAGCCTGTCGACAGGAACATTGTAAGGAATACTCCGAAACAGGATACTGTAACAAGAAAATGGACAGCCAGAAGCACTCCGAAAACCGTGGCCACTCCTTTGCCTCCCCTGAATCCGGCAAAGACCGGGAATATATGTCCCGCTATTGCCACCATTCCAGCCAGCACCTGGAGGTTTACGAGCATTGCTGTTCCGGGATCGGCGAGTCCGAATAAAAGCGGGAGTTTTGCCGCGAGCCATCCCTTTGCTACATCGATAAGCAGTACGGGGATACCGGTTTTCCAGCCAAGTACCCTGATAACATTTGCAGTCCCGGCATTTTTACTGCCATGTTCCCTTACATCAGTAGAGTGAAAGGCTTTTCCTATCCATACAGCGGAAGGGATAGATCCGAGAAGGTATGCAAAAAGAAATACAAGAATAAAGTTAAACATCTGAACGAAAAACGTTAAATCCTGGGCCCGGCTTCCTCAAGTCTGGCGGTTTCCTCATTAGCCGTGAATTTGCTGAAGTTGTTTATGAATTTCAGGGCAAGGTCCATGGCGGCAATGTGCCATTTGACCGGGGAACTCCAGGCTCTTGAAGGCTCGAGCATTGAGGTGTCTATCCCTTCTATCCTGGTGGGGATCTGAAGGTTGAAGACCGGGATGGTAGTAAAGGGTACATCTTTAAGTGAATCGTCGAGTATGGCGTTTATGATCCTGCGTGTTGAAGGCAGATCTATCCTGTTTCCTGTGCCGTAAGGTCCGCCTATCCATCCTGCATTTACCAGCCATGCTTCAGAGTCGTGAAGCTTCATCTTTTTGTCGAGTTCGTTGGCATAGGTTATCGGATCGAGCATAAGGAAGGCCGCACCGAAACATGCCGAGAAGCTTGGGACAGGCTCATCGATTCCTCTTTCGGTTCCTGCCACCTTTGCTGTATAACCGCTGAGGAAATAATACCGTGTCTGGTCGCTTGTCAGTTTGCTTACAGGAGGAAGTACACCAAAGGTGTCGGCAGTCAGGAAGATAACCTTGCCTGCATGTCCGGCTTTTGAAACCGGTTTTACAATATTGTTTATATGATAAATGGGGTATGAAACCCTTGTGTTCTCAGTCTTTGAATCATCGTGGAAGTCTATTGTGCCGTCGTCGAGGACAACAAGGTTCTCGAGCAGGGCATCTCTGCGGATGGCATTGTAGATATCGGGTTCATTCTTCTGACTGAGGTTAATACATTTTGCATAGCAGCCTCCTTCGAAGTTGAAGATGCCGTCGTCGTCCCATCCGTGTTCATCGTCTCCTATAAGTGCCCTGTCGGGATCAGTTGAAAGGGTTGTCTTTCCTGTTCCTGAAAGACCAAAGAAGATGGCTACATCACCTTTTTTTCCTACGTTGGCCGAACAGTGCATCGAGGCAATGCCTTTGAGGGGGAGGTAATAGTTCATTACCGAAAAGATTCCCTTTTTCATTTCTCCGCCATACCACGATCCTCCGATTACAGACATACCTTCAGTAAGGTTGAAGAAAACGAAGTTCTCGGAATTAAGTCCCTGCTTCTGCCAGTCGGGGTTAACCGTCTTTGAAGCATTAAGAACCACAAAATCGGGTTTGAAATCTTCGAGCTCTTCAGGCTCGGGTCTTATGAACATATTCTTAACAAAGTGAGCCTGCCAGGCAACTTCAAGGACGAACCTGACAGCAAGCCTGCTGTTACTGTTGACTCCGCAGAAGCAGTCGACCACGAAGAGCCGTTTGCCTGAAAGCTGCCTGATGGCAAGACCCTTGCAATGGTTCCATATCTCCTTAGTAATAGGTTTATTGTCGGATACCTTTGCCTTGTCTGATTTCCACCATACAGTATCACGGGTTTTGTCGTCCATCACCACGTATTTATCTTTTGGCGAGCGACCTGTAAACACCCCTGTATCGACAGATATCGCACCGCTCCGGGTAATAAAACCTTTTTCAAGCTTGCTCAGTCCGGGTTTGGTCTCCTCGGCAAAGAGAGTATTGTATGAAGGGTTATATACAATTTCTCCGACATTTTCCAGTCCGTATGCTTCCAAGTCCTTGCTGCTAACCATCTTAATTTTTTTTTATTTACTTCTTTACTATTAAATATAATCAGTCCTGCCAGGGTCAGGATCGGCCGGCTAATATACTTTAATTTTATAAAAAACCTATTCCGTAATTGAAATGTAATGCGTTTTTTAATGAAAATGTGTGAGTATGTAAATTAATTGGGATTATTGCTTGCATTGTGTTAGTAAAGCGGTTATTGAGCATACCAATTATCTGTCAGGTTAAAAATAAAAGGTAAAGGTCTTATTTTTTAATGTAAAAAGTGTCTCAGGAAGTCTTAAAAAAAAGAGGGTGCCTTTTGTGGCACCCTCTTATATTAATATTTGGTCTGTTATTTACCACTTCTGACAGCTGCCTGGGCTGCTGCAAGTCTGGCGATAGGGACTCTGAAAGGAGAGCAGCTTACGTAGGTAAGGCCGTTCCTGTAGCAGAATTCAACAGAAGCGGGATCACCACCCTGTTCACCGCAGATACCCACCTTAAGGTCAGGTTTTGTTGCGCGTCCTTTTTCAACAGCCATGGTAATCAGCTGGCCAACGCCATCCTGGTCGATAGTCTGGAAAGGATCGGCAGCAAGCATCTTGTTGTCGAGGTAGTCGTTCATAAAACCACCTATGTCGTCGCGGCTGAAGCCGAAGGTCATCTGTGTAAGGTCGTTGGTGCCAAATGAGAAGAACTCGGCGCTTTTAGCCATACGGTCGGCCAGGAGTGTGGCGCGTGGTATCTCTATCATGGTGCCGTATTTGAAATCGATCTTTTGGAGACCGGTTTTCTTAAGAACCTCGGCATATACTCTGTCGACTACTTTTCTTGTAACATCAAGTTCAGAAACATCGCAGGTAACGGGAACCATAAGTTCGGGTTTCGGATCTTTCTTTTCCTTGAGCAGTTCGGCTGTTGCTTCGAACATGGCACGTACCTGCATCTCGGTAATCTCGGGGTAGGTGATGCCGAGACGGACACCACGGTGGCCCATCATGGGGTTGCTTTCGTGCAGTGATTCACCACGTCTTGCAACATCTGATGGTTTAATTCCGAGAGCCTTGGCAAGTTCTGCCTGTTTTTCTGTGCTCTGGGGAACGAACTCATGAAGAGGAGGATCAAGGAGCCTGAAAGTAACTGCAAGTCCGTCCATAGCTTCGAGTGTGGCTTTCATATCGTTTTTAACAAAGCCAGAGAGTTCATCGAGGGCTTTTCTGCGCTCAGTCACATTTTCACTGAGTATCATTTTGCGGAGCAGGAACAGCGGCTGTTCGGAATTTTTGCCATAGAACATATGTTCGGTACGGAAGAGACCTATACCTTCTGCGCCAAACTCACGGGCCAGTCTTGCATCTTCTGCTGTGTCGGCGTTGGCACGTACACCCATGGTGCGGTACTTGTCAACTATCTTCATGAAGCCCTGGAACCTGGGGTTCTCTGTGGCATCCATAAGCTGGATAGCTCCTGAGTAAACGTTACCTTTTGTTCCGTTGAGTGTTATAACATCACCTTCCTTGAGAACTATGTCGGTTCCTGATACTTTTGCTTTTTTGGCAACGGTGTCGACATGAAGTGCGCCTGCACCAACAATACAGCACTTACCCCAGCCGCGGGCAACAAGGGCTGCATGGGAGGTCATACCACCACGGGCGGTAAGGATACCTTCTGCTGCTCTCATACCTTCAACATCCTCGGGGTTGGTTTCTTCGCGGACAAGAATAACTTTTTTGCCCTTACGGAACCATGCAACTGCATCTTCGGCAGTGAAAACTATCTGTCCGACAGCAGCACCGGGACCAGCGGGAAGACCTTTGACAAGAGGTTTGACTTTCTTCTCGGCAGCCGGGTCGCAAATGGGATGAAGAAGTTCATCAAGCTGTACAGGATCAATCCTGGTAATAGCTGTTTTCTCGTTGATGAGCTTTTCATCAAGCATATCCATAGCCATATTAAGGGCGGCTGTACCGGTTCTTTTCCCTGCACGGCACTGTAGCATATAAAGTGTGCCTTCCTGAATTGTGAACTCGATATCGAGCATATCGTGGAATGACTTCTCAAGAATATCCCTGATATCTGAAAGTTCTTTGTATGTTCCGGGCATTTCGTCCTGCATGCTCTTCAGATGCTTGTTCTGCTCGTTCTTTGTCTCGTTGTTGAGAGGACTGGGGGTACGGATACCTGCAACAACATCCTCACCCTGCGCATTTACAAGCCACTCTCCATAAAAAAGGTTCTCTCCGGTTGCGGGGTTACGGGTAAAAGCCACGCCTGTAGCAGAGGTGTCACCCATGTTTCCGAATACCATGGCCTGCACGTTAACTGCTGTGCCCCAGTTATCAGGAATTCCCTCGATCCTTCTGTATGAAACAGCTTTCTTGCCGTTCCAGCTCTTGAATACTGCCTTTATACTTCCCTCAAGCTGCTCTTTTGCATCATCGGGGAAAGGCTTGCCAAGAACCTGTTTAATTTTTTCCTTGAATTTTTCTGCAAGATCCTTAAGCTCATCAGCACTGATTTCAGTATCTGACTTGTAACCCTTCGAGTGTTTGAACACATCAAGCATCTCATCAAGCTGCTTGCGGATTCCTTTTCCTTCACCCAGATCTATACCTTCAGCTTTTTCCATAACCACGTCGGCATACATCATTATAAGACGACGGTATGAGTCCCATACAAAACGCGGATTGTTTGTTTTCTTAAGGAAACCAGGGATGGTCGCAGTGCAGAGACCGATGTTAAGAACTGTGTCCATCATACCGGGCATTGAACTGCGTGCTCCGGAACGGCAGGAGACGAGAAGGGCATTTTCTGAATCCCCGTATTTCATACCCATAGCCTCTTCAGTCTTTTTCATGGCAGCCCATACCTCAGGCATAAGCTCAGCGGGAAGAGTACAATCGTTCTGATAATATTCATTACATGCTTCAGTAGTGATCGTGAAGCCTGCAGGTACGGGTAATCCGAGCAGACACATCTCAGCAAGGTTTGCACCTTTGCCACCAAGAAGGTTCTTCATATCTGCCTTACCTTCTGCAGTTTTCTTTCCAAATGAATAAACTCTTTTTAATTTTGACATACTTTTATGATTTTGATATAAACTTAAAATAATGCTTCTGAAAATAAGTTGCAAAGTTAATAAAATAATTGGATTTTTGAAACAGAAAAATCATTCTGAACGGGGATGATACATGATCAGCGTATCCCTGAGATAAGTCCTGTCGATATGCGTATAAATCTCGGTTGTTGTAATGGATTCATGACCAAGCATCTCCTGTACTGCCCTCAGGTCAGCTCCGGCCTCCACGAGGTGTGTGGCAAAGGAATGACGGAAGGTATGCGGACTTATTTTCTTTTTTATTCCTGACAGAGCCGCAAGGTCCTTTACTATAGTAAAGATCATCGACCTTGTAAGTTTCCGGCCACGACGGTTAAGGAACAGTATGTTATCATCATAGATCCTTGCTGTCTCAGCCCTGTCTTTCATGTAAAATCCTATCTCCTTAAGTGCCTTGCTCCCTATCGGAACAAGTCTCTGCTTGTTGCCCTTGCCTGTTACACTTATGTACCCTTCGCCGGCATGGATATCAGTCAGCCTCAGATTAACCAGCTCTGAAACCCTTAGTCCGCATCCGTAAAGGGTCTCTATAATGGCCTTGTTACGGTGCCCTTCCTTCCGGCTCAGATCTATTACTTCAACCATCCTGTCAATTTCAATTACAGAAAGCACTTCAGGAAGCTTCATCCCTGTTTCAGGAGATTCAAGCAGAGAAGCCGGATTTTCTTCAATAATACCTTCTATAAGAAGATATCTGAAGAACGAACGGATCCCCGATACAAGTCGTGCCTGAGTACGGGGACTGGGGTTCCCGTTACCGTAATCGGCAAGAAATTCCCTTAGGTTGGTAAAGGAGATGCTGGCCGGACCGATGACCCTGCCCCCGGCCGAAAAATATTTCTCAAGTTTTGAGAGATCATCAAGATATGCTTCAACGGTGTTGACCGATAACGATTTCTCGAGCCTTAGCCATATCCCGAATCCTCTTGAGGCTTTTTCCCACGATATTTCCATCTGCTCCCAAACAGTTTACCCTGTAAAATTATCACAAAATCCGGTTCGGGAGTAAAATACCTTCCAATACCTTTTAGTGTTATCCCTTAGCCCGGGTCATGCTGCTTATAAATCAATAGTTTCACACAGAACATTACGGGCAGTCACTTTTTTGATTAATTTTACTCTTAAATAACATTTCATACTAAAGGTATGCCAGTAAGGATACAGATAATTAACGGACCTAACCTTAACCTCCTGGGAATAAGGGAGCCGGACAAATACGGTGCCGCTTCATTTGAAAAGTGGCTCGAAATATTGAGATCAAGGTACAGGGATGTTGAAATAGACTATTTCCAGTCCAATATTGAAGGTGAACTGGTAAACATGATTCAGGAGGCAGGTATGGCAGGTAAAAACATTATCCTCAATCCTGCCGGGTACACACATACTTCGGTGTCGGTTGCCGATGCCGTTGCTGCTGTTCCCGTCCCTGTCATCGAGGTTCATATTACAAATGTTGCCGCCCGTGAGGAATTCCGTCATAACAGCCTTGTGGGACGGTATTGCAGGGGTAGTATTCTGGGACTGGGTCTTGATGGCTACAGGCTTGCCCTTGAGGCTATTCTCGAAATAAAGAGTAATGAAGAAAAATGAATATGACAAGGAAAAGGACTAAGATCGTTGCTACCATTTCTGACAGGAAATGTGACACTGCTTTTCTGAAGGAACTGTACGAGGCGGGAATGAATGTCGTCAGGATCAACTCGGCCCATCTCAACATCGACGGGGCCCTTAAGATAATAAACAACGTAAGGGAGGTATCCGATACAATAGGAATACTTATTGATACAAAGGGACCCGAGATAAGGACGACAACCTGCGATGAACCCCTGACACTTAAAAAGGGCTCGGTGATAAGCCTTAAGGGGGATCCTCTGTCAAAAACCAGTATGGAAATGATCTGTGTAAGTTACACCGGTTTTGCCGCTGATGTTCCTGAAGGTTCGGTGATACTGATTGATGATGGTGAACTTGAACTGAGAGCTGAAAAAAGGGAAGGTGACACAATACGCTGTCTTGTCTGCAACGACGGAGTCCTGGGTTCCAGAAAGAGCGTCAACGTACCGGGAGTCAAGATCTGTCTGCCTTCACTTACAGCCAAGGACAGGGATTTCATTAAGATGGCTGTTGAGAATGAGATAGATTTCATTGCCCACTCCTTTGTCAGGTCGAAACAGGATGTCATAGACGTACAGCATGAAATAGACAAATACGGAAGCAACATAAAGATCATAGCCAAGATCGAGAACGAAGAGGGTGTCAGTAATATAGACGGGATTCTCGAAAATGTTTACGGCATTATGGTGGCAAGAGGCGATCTGGCAATAGAGATACCCTATGAGAAGATCCCCGGGATCCAGAAGATGATAATAGATAAATGTATCAGGAACCGTAAGCCTGTTATTGTCGCTACCCAGATGCTTCACTCCATGATCTCGAATCCAAGACCTACAAGGGCCGAAGTAAGCGATATCGCCAGCGCCATCTACTCCCAGACCGATGCCATGATGCTGAGCGGCGAGACGGCCAACGGAAAATATCCGGTTGAGGCAGTAAGAACCATGACACGGGTTGCCCTAGAGGTTGAAAGCAACAAGGATAAATTCTTCGATCTGCCCTTTGTAAGCACCGCAGGGGAAATATCAGCATACCTTGCCAAGGTGGCTGTCAAGACATCGGTCAGAACCGGCGCAAGGGTAACTATTGCAGATACAATAACAGGCCGTACCATACGAGACATGGCTTCGTACAGGGGATGCAACCTTGTCCTGGCACAGTGTTATTCAACAAGGACAATGAGGGAACTGGCACTTTCATACGGTGTATATGCAAGTTACCAGGAAAGGAGGAAGTCAGTAGACGAATTCATCAATATTGCTCTCAAAAGCCTTACCCGGGTCCACAATCTCAGCGACGATGATCTTATAGTGGTGCTTGCGGGTAATTTCTCAAGGGGTTCAGGTGCCTCTTTCATCGAGATAGGCACTGTTGAATATCTCCAGGACCGTGTAACAGTCAGGGAATAATAGCTATCTTGGTCTGATTTTTGATGTAGAAAATTGCCTTAAAAGCTGTCCCAGATGCTTAAACTACTTATCCCGGCTCTCTGGTTGATGATGCACCCGGTTCATGTGTCATTGCTCAGTGTTGACTATATGCCGGCCTCAGAGTCCTTCGAGGTTTTTGTACGGGTCTTTACAGATGACTTCCTTCTCGACTCGGATAAAGATTCAGGCATAGATCCGGTAAATCTTCCAGTCAACAGACCAGAAATAATGGAGCTTATAACTGATTATCTGGCTGAAAATATTAAGATAACGGTAAATAACCGACAGCTGTCAGGGAAATTAGAAAGGCTTGAATCCTCTGAACTGGAGATCAGTGCCAGCCTGATCTTTTTCTCTGGCATGAAGGCCAGAAATATAACGGTCAGGAACTCAGTAATGACCGGTTTGTATGATGATCAGGCCAATATGACAATAATCAGGATAGGTGACTTTGAAAAAGGTGTGAAACTGACCCCTGAACAGCCTGAGGTTACCTTTAATTTAAAAAAGCAGTGATGGACCTTACCCTCTGTTTCAAGAAAATACTCCTTCCACTGGTTCTGTTGTTCTTCTTCAACAGCGTGGGCGCCACTCATAACAGGGCAGGAGAGATAACCTATGTTCAGATTTCGGAGCTGACCTATGAGATAACCATTACTACCTTCACCTATACAGGCAGCTATGCCGACAGGCCCGAGCTTGAAGTTGACTGGGGCGACAACTCAACATCCATTGCCCCGAGAGTAAGTATACTGACCCTTCCCAACTTCTACCGCCGGAACGTTTACAAGATTAAACACACCTTCCCGGGACCCGGGGTTTACAGGATCGTTGTTGCCGATCCAAACAGGAACTTCGGCGTGAAGAACATACCCAACTCGGTTAACGTGGTGTTCTCGATATCGACCACCCTTATGGTGAATCCGGCGATGGGCTTCAACAGCACCCCGGTGCTGCTTAATCCTCCCTACGACAAGGCGGCACTGGGCTATGTCTTTATCCATAATCCCGGAGCCTACGACCCTGACGGTGACAGTCTTTCATATAAACTAACGATCTGTACCCGCGACTACGGAAAACCAATAGAGAACTATACCTTCCCGCCAGCTACCCGTTCACTTACCGTTGACGCCATATCAGGCGACCTTATCTGGGATACGCCCGCCGACACAGGTATTTATAATGTTGCCATGGAAATAGAGGAGTGGAGGAATGGCATCAAAATAGGTGTGGTCGTACGTGATATGCAGATAGAAGTTTTCGGAACCAATAACAAGCCTCCCCTTAACAGCGATCTGACCGACCGCTGTATTGAGGTGGGGGAGAGTATTGACTTTATTGTCTCAGCCACAGATCCTAATAATGACAACATTACCCTGAGAGCCACATCGGGAATCTTTAGTATCGCATCTTGTCCTGCCACCTTCTCAAGGATAGACTCAGCCGGGGGCTTTTCATCGGCAAGGTTCAGATGGACACCCTGCCACGAAGCAGTAAGAAATCAGCCCTACGACCTTATTATAAAATCGGATGACGACAATGGCGAACTTAAGCTTTCGGATATAGACAATATGAAGATCAAGGTGCTGGGGCCATCCCCGATCCTGCAGCAGGCCATCCCCGAAGGCAAGTTTATGCGACTCGGGTGGGTTGGATACGGAACAGATGTTATTGCAGGATTCAGCATATACAGGCGACTGGGGGCATCGGACCTTCAGATTGATTCATGTACGGCCGGAATCCCTCCCTCGTCGGGCTTTGTTAAAGTTGGCTATGCCGACGGAAGCTCAACAGTCATGTGGACCGACACTGACAACGGTCAGGGTCTGCAGTTCGGCCAGGAATATACCTACCGGATAGTTGCCGTATATCCAAACGGAACTGAAAGTAAACCTTCAAATGAAATCACTTCAGGCCTGGTGTCGGGTGTGCCTGTGATTACCAGGGTGAGTGTTACAAATACAGGGTCCTCCGATGGAAGCATCAATGTGGCCTGGAAAAAGCCTGACCGGCTGGATACTATACCCGCCTATGGCCCGTATGAATACATAATCTACAGGGCAGAGGGCGTTTCCGGGACCGACTATAATCAGGTACATTCAATTCAGACTTCCGACCTTAATGATACTGTCTTTCTTGATTCACAGATAAATACTCTTTCCGCCGGATACATCTACAGGATTGAACTCTATAACAATGCCCCGGGTAACAGGTTCCTTATTGGAGAGCCGGGCTATGCTTCATCACTGTTCATCACCGTTACTCCGGGTGATGAAAAGGCCCGCTTCACAATAAGCAGAAATGTTCCGTGGATAAACACATCTTACGTCTTTTACAGGCTTAACAGAACTACCATGTCGTACGATTCTGTGGGAGTGACAAACCTGCTTAACTATACTGATGCCGGACTTGTCAATGGCGAAGAGTACTGTTATTATGTGAGATCAACCGGAGCCTACCAGTCAGAGGGGCTACCGAAGGGACTGGTGAATCTTTCCCAGTCAGCCTGTGTAACACCGGTTGACAATGAAGCCCCATGTACCCCCGGTCTGAGGGTTGTCAGCCAGTGCGACAGCCTTTACAATACACTTACCTGGACCATCCCGGATCAGGAATGCCTTGAAGATATTGAAGGCTATCGCATATACTACAAATCAACATTCGATGAGACCATGACCTTTGTTAAAGAGATAGCTGACCGGAACACATTTACGTGGAAGCATTATCCTGGTGACGTAATCTCGGGATGCTATGCTGTTTCAGCCTATGACGCGGTGGGAAATGAAGGAAACAGATCGGTAATGGTCTGCGTCGACTCGTGCAATTTTTACGAGATACCAAATGTCTTTACTCCCAACGGTGACGATATAAACGACTGGCTGGTGGCAAAGACATCAGGCCTTGTTGAAAGGATAGACTTTAAGCTGTTCAACAGGAACGGAGTGCTTATTTATAGTGCCACTGACCCGAAAATCAACTGGGACGGCACCTATAAGGGCAAAATAGTGTCACCGGGAGTCTATTTTTACCAGTGTGACGTTTACGAGAGGAGAATCTCAGGCCTTGAGATGTTCCATCTTTCGGGATTCGTCCATGTGATTACCGAAAAGGGAGCAAAAATCCGGGAGATTGAGTATTAGCAAACCAGAACTCTTACCCTTTATGGACCACCCTTGTGAAGCAGATACAAGAACTTATGAGAATATTTTTCAGACAAGAGGGTTATCCCGCTTAAACAGGAAAGGCTATCATGCCATCAAAATCAAAATTACTTTATGATGAAACCCACATGTATTGCAGACACAAACACGTATGTATATAATTTTCAGACATGTGGGTTACATCAGACCATTAAAATTAAAATTATATACTGATGAAAAAAATACTTATAATATTCCTGTTACTGACCTTTACCCGACTTGCGGAT
>CAZXSW010000024.1:0-2766 GCA_964642615.1 uncultured Rikenellaceae bacterium
GTCATTGCCTGACTCATCCTCTGAACCCCGTTAGGACAGGCAAAAAGAGCCCGTATTATCCTGTACTGGTCGGCTTCTTTCATTACCCTTGCAGGAAGGTCAGCTTTCCTGGCAGTAAAGGAAAGGGAGGGATCCGTTTCAGCGAATTCGGCACGATACATCTTCTCGTAGCCCTTAACGAATTTTTTAAAGGCTGCCTCTTTTATTTCAGCTACTGTCAGAAGGGCCCTGGCTTCTCTTGGAATGGCATTTCTGAGGTCTCCTCCTTCAAGTTCTGCAAGCCTGATCCCGAAATCAGCTTCGGCCTGCATCAGGAACCTCGCCACAAGTTTATTTGAATTGGCCCTGTCCAACACAATATCAACACCCGAATGCCCTCCTTTGAGCCCCCTGGCATTAATACTGAAGGCAATCATTCCCTCCGGACATTTTTCACTCCCGTAATCCCTGGTTATGCTTACATCAACTCCTCCGGCACATCCGACATACAGTTCACCTTCATCTTCCGAGTCGAGATTCATAAGTATGTCGCCCTTCAGGAAACCTTTCTTAAGTCCGAAAGCCCCTGTCATCCCTGTCTCTTCATCTATGGTAAGCAGGGCTTCCAGTGGTCCGTGCTGAAGGTCGCGCGATGCCAGAACACTTAGTATGGCAGCCACTCCGATTCCGTTATCGGCACCAAGAGTAGTTCCGTCGGCCCTCACCCATTCCCCGTCAACGATGGTCCTTATGGGATCCTTTTCGAAATCATGCTTCTTATCGCTGTTCTTCTGGGGCACCATATCGAGATGGGCCTGGAGAATGACACATTTCCTGTTTTCCATACCCCTGGTGGCCGGTTTTCTTATAAGGACATTACCTGTTTTGTCAACAAGCGTCTCAAGGTTATGTTTCTTTGCAAAGCTTACTACATAGTCAACCATTTTCTGCTCTTTCTTCGACGGATGAGGAATCAGGGCAATATCGTTAAAGTAGCTCCACAAGGGCTTCGGATCAAGTTCGAGAATTGTATTCATATTTTACTTTTTTTTAGGTTTTCCATCTTGAGGTAATAAAAGTAGTCATTTATTCAGATATTTTCCCATGATAAAAATCTGTTTTATAGCCGGGACATATAAATTGTAACAAAAACTTAACACGATAATGTGCCTTCAGTTTTATATATTTATGATAAATTCGTAGTCTTTTTCCGTAAAGGCCTTTCCGGTAAGATCCGGGTATTGACAGGATGACGGAATGACAGAAATAATGGCAGGTATAAACCGCTACCATTAACAACTGGATAAAGATGGATGTATATCTGATTTTTGTGATTATTCTTTTCTTTCTTGCCGCCTCCGACCTTGTGGTCGGGATTACTAACGACGCGGCAAACTTTCTCAATTCGGCTATTGGATCAAAGGTTGCTTCCTTCAGGGTCATAATATCGATAGCGGCCCTGGGCGTACTTGTTGGCGCCACCTTCTCAGGTGGCATGATGGAAATTGCCCGGTCGGGTATCTTTCACCCCGACAAATTCTACTTTTCTGAGATAATGATCATCTTCCTGGCTGTGATGGTGACCGACGTCATCCTGCTTGACACATACAACACCTTCGGCCTGCCCACATCCACAACAGTCTCCATAGTATTCGAACTTCTGGGAGCAGCCGTTGCCATTTCACTTATAAAGGTGATGGGATCACCTGAGGGAATGGAAGGTCTTAACAATTATATAAATACGGCAAAAGCCCTGGCAATAATAAGCGGGATTCTTGTATCGGTAATAATAGCCTTCACATGCGGAATGATAGTTCAGTTCATTACAAGGCTGATCTTCTCGTTCAACTACGAAAAATACATGAAGTATTTCGGCGCCCTTTGGGGAGGATTAGCCGTTACTGCCATAGTGTACTTTATGATTGTCAAGGGAGCCAAGGGTGCCTCGTTCATGACTGAAGAGGCTTTGTTATGGCTGAAGACACACACTATGCAGATACTGCTTGTCATCTTTGCAGTGCTTGTTGTCCTTTTTCAGGTTCTTATTTCATTTTTCAGGATAAATATCCTCAGGATTATAGTACTTGTCGGTACTTTCTCCCTGGCAATGGCTTTTGCAGGAAACGATCTTGTCAACTTCATAGGTGTTCCGCTGGCAGGATATGATTCGTACAAACTTTACGCCTCTGATCCGGCTTCCCTCCCAGATAGTCATACCATGGAAGCGCTTCTGAATCCGGTTAAGACACCCACTCTCTTTCTTCTGGTCGCAGGGATGATAATGGTTCTTACCCTGTTTTTCTCAAGAAAAGCAAGGTCAGTATCTCAGACAGAGATAAACCTCGCCAGGCAGGGAACCGGTGCTGAACGATTCTCTTCAACCCGGATTTCGAGGTCGGTTGTCAGGGGATCTGTCGGGATTTCAAAATTACTTGACACCTTCATTCCTGAAAGGGTAAGAACTTTCATCGAAAGCAGGTTTACCCCGGTACCGGTAAAAAAGAAACAGAAGAACAAAAAAGATGCATCTTCCTTCGATCAGCTCCGTGCATCTGTAAATATGTTCGTAGCCAGTATTCTTATTGCATCGGCCACTTCACTTAAACTTCCGCTTTCAACAACATATGTGACTTTTATGGTTGCCATGGGGACTTCCCTGTCAGATGGCGCCTGGGGAAGAGAAAGTGCAGTCTTCAGGATCAGCGGTGTTATTTCGGTTATCGGAGGATGGTTCTTTACTGCTTTTTCAGCTTTTACGGTATCCTTCCTCCTGGCTCTCTTCCTCAA
>CAZXSW010000024.1:2866-4425 GCA_964642615.1 uncultured Rikenellaceae bacterium
GAAGAAGGCACGGTGGATACAGGACATTACTATGTCCAGACACTCGACTATATAAGGGAAATTGCCCATAGCATCCGTTTTATTGCCATTCCGGCCTTTGATTATCTTAATAATCATCATCCTCCTCTTATAAAGGAACAGATAAAGGACCTTACCGAACTTGAAAGCTCTGTTTCTGCTATGTATGATGAAATAATAAAGGTATCAAAGAGCAAAAATTTCAATGAGATATCTCATCTGCTCGAGATGCAGCACTCTGTACTGGATCTTATCTCCAAAATGAAGAAAAGACAGGTCAAATACGTAAAGGATGAAATTGTAGGAACAAGAAATACCCTGATGTACCTTAACCTTCTTGAAGAAAGTAAGAATCTTGTTCTATATACTATAAACATGGTTAAGGCTCACAGAGACTTTGTTATCAACGATCAGGCAAAAAAGAAGATAGTAAAAGTATCTGTATATTAACTGCTTGCCATTGTTTATAAAAATCAACCTTCCCCGCATTGAAGTTAGAATAATTGTTAATATTATTACATTTCAGTTTTCTGATAACATCTTGCCAACAACCTGTTTATAGAGATAGTCACATAATACTTCCGCGATAAAATCAAGTCGATGGTATTTCTGAATGTAATAATAGCTCTTGTACTTATCTTTGACTTCATTAACGGCTTTCACGACTCGGCAAATGCAATTGCCACTGTTGTCTCCACAAAAGTACTATCCCCCTTTTCTGCTGTCCTTCTGGCTGCAACCTTCAACTTTATTGCTTTTACCATTTTCCCCCTTAAGGTAGCAACGACAATGGGGAAAGGTGTGGTCGATCCTGATGTTATAAACCTTAACGTGATTGCAGCTGCCCTTGTGGCAGCCATTGTCTGGAACCTTATGACATGGTGGTGGGGGCTACCATCGAGTTCTTCACATACGCTTGTAGGCGGACTTGTGGGTGCTGCTATCGTGAGTTCAGGTACTGGCTCAGTAATATTTTCGGGGGTTTTCAAGATAATCATCTTCATAGTTGTTGCGCCGCTTCTTGGCATGGTCATCTCATTCCTTATTTCAGCACTGGTGCTACATATAGCAAAGAACTTCAGTCCATCGGTTATCGACAGGCACTTCAGGCGCCTTCAGCTGGTGTCAGCCGCTGCCTTCAGCCTGGGGCATGGGGGAAACGACGCACAGAAATCGATGGGAATAATTTGGGTTGCCATGATTGTTACCGGTCTGAGTACACAGGATGATAAGATTGCAATGTGGATTGTTCTGTCGTGTCAGGCAGCCATAGCCACCGGAACCCTGTTCGGAGGATGGAGAATAGTCAAGACCATGGGGCAGAAAATTACCAAGCTTAAACCGTTTGAAGGTTTCTGTGCTGAAACAGCAGGTGCTTTAACCCTTTTCGGAGCTACCCATTTCGGGATACCCGTCAGCACTACACATACCATAACCGGAGCAATCATTGGTGCCGGGGCACAAAAAGGAGCTTCTGCTGTAAAATGGGGAGTCACCACAAAAATATTCTGGGCCTGGATACTAACCATTCCTGTTTCCGG
>CAZXSW010000024.1:4525-15616 GCA_964642615.1 uncultured Rikenellaceae bacterium
TTCGACAGGGAGGACATTCATGAACTGACTGCTCACATCGACGATGTGGTAGATTCAATCAATGGTGTCAGCAGGAGGGTTTGTCTGTATAAACCCAAAAAGCTTATGCCCGTTTATAAGGAAATGGCCGAGATGATATACCAGGGTGCTGTTAAAATAGAACAGAGCGTAAAATGGCTCGTCGATGCAGCTGCAAACAAAAAGGAGATTACTGCAGCCTGTGCTGCAGTTACTGAAATTGAACACAGGGCCGACGAGTATTATTATGTAGCCGTCTCCGAACTTTTTGAAAAAGAAAAGGACCCTGCCGAATTGCTAAAGAACAACAAGATACTGGAGATCCTCGAGAGATGTGTGGATGAAGAGGAAGATGTGACTGATACAATTAAATCTATCCTTATAAAGATGGCCTGACCACGGGCAGGATTGTCTTAATAAAGAACAATGCAATTAAATTACTGCAGATCTTATATTTAGCTTGCTATATTGGGTTTTTCAAGCCCGTAATTTTTCTTTTTGTCTTCAGCTTTAAGCAATATAGCAAAGACAAGGGCCAGGATTCCGAAACCTGTGAATATGATCATCGGAAGGGTGTAGTTGTATGATGATACTTCAACTCCGTCAACCATCCTTGTTCCTGTAATGCAATATTTATTAAGGACCCAGCCTATAAGTGCAGGCACTCCCATCAATCCCCAGTTCTGAACCCAGAATATCATTGCATAGGCAGTGCCAAGCTGTTTCTCGGGGATGATCTTCGGCACTGAAGGCCACATGGCTGAAGGTACAAGAGAGAATCCTATCCCCAGAATCACTATCAGAAGTATTGCTACTGGTGTCTGGTTCAGGAAAGGAACTGAGAAAAGGGCATGAACCAGAATAAGCAGAACGGCCCCGATTATCATTATGCTTGCACCCTTCCCCTTCCGGTCGTAAATATTACCGAAAAGAGGTGTAAGCAGGATGGTACCGAAAGGCAGCAGACCAGGGATGATTCCCGCAACTGACTCCTTAACCCCGAATTTGTTTACCATAAGGTCGGAGGCATATTTGAGGAAGGGAAACACTGAAGAATAGAATAGGACACAGAGTATGGCAATGTACCACCAACCCCTGTTCTTTACAATTGATAAAATATCAGACATTCTGAATGATTCTTCGACTTCTGCTATACCCGACCTGTCAGCTTCATCAGCAACAGATCTGTCGAGCTTTTTGTCCATGAAGGTATAGATGAAGAAAGCTATCATTCCTATACAGAGCATTATCAGACAAATAAGAATGGGAGCTGAAACATCACCGAAAGCAACAGCCACAGGCACTGAAGTTGAAAGGGCAAGAGCCGTTCCCATCCTGGCAGTAGCCATTTCAAGTCCCATTGCCAGGGCAAGCTCCTTGCCCTTAAACCATTTGACAATTATCTTTGAGACTGTAATACCTGCCACTTCAACTCCCACACCAAATACTGCAAACCCCAGTGCCGCTACAACCACCTGTCCTTTCATTCCCAGCAGCTGAAGATTGTCGAGGGAATTTGTCGAAATGGCCCAGTACTTGATAGCAGTACCAACTACCATCGTTATGGTTGCCATCTTGCCTGTAAACCTTACCCCCATCTTGTCGAGGATTATTCCTCCCAGGATAAGCATAAGAAGGAATACATTAAACCAGCCATAGGCACTTGTAAAGAAACCATATTCGGCACTGTTCCACAACAATTCCTTCTCGAGCATGGGCTTAAGAGGAGCCATTACGTCGGTAAGGTAATAGCCGCAAAGCATAGTAAATGAGACAATCGCAAGTGCTGTCCAGCGTGCAGCTTTGGAGTCCCTCAGTGTATTGGTAATAGTTTCCATTTTCTTCCTGATTTCATAAAGACCGGTAAATGTAAAAAATAATTTCAATGTATTCTGCGGGAAATAATGGTTAAAATGAACCATAATGCAGTAAATCGTGTTTATAAGGTAAAATAGCACTATCGGTGCTGACTGATGAAATATTTATTTTAATTTGCATGATATTTGTACAAAAAACTTAAAAGAGATGAAGAGATATCTTACCATAACAGTATTGTTATTATTTGCTATCCAGGTATTTCCCCAGAAAGCAGATATAAAATGGTACACCCTGCAGGAAGCTGAGAAGCTCAGTAAAGAGGCCCCTAAACCAATTTTTATTGATGCCTACACCGACTGGTGCGGCTGGTGCAAGAAGATGGACCAGGAAACATTCACAAACCCTGTAATTGCAGAAATGCTTAATACAGAGTTTTATCCTGTTAAGTTCAATGCTGAAGGTAAGGAAAGCATCACCTTCCTCGGCCAGACCTTTGTTAACGACGGCAAAGCAGGTAACGCGCATCAGCTGGCAGTTGCCCTGCTGCAGGGACGCCTGTCGTATCCGACAGTAGTTTTTATGACCCAGAAAGACAATAAATACCAGGTATCACCTGTACCCGGCTTCAGACAGCCAAAAGAGATGGAGATGCTCCTGAGTTTCTTTGCCGACAGGGCATACGAATCACAGAAGTGGGAGGACTATCAGTTAAGCTTTAAAGGCAAAGTAGTCCAGTAGAAAAATATAGATTTTAAAATAAATAAGATCCGGTGTCTGCTGACCCCGGATTTTTTATTTCCCGATGATGTAGTTGGAAGGCAGGTGTATTATATCTCCATACTGATAAACAAGCATCCTTGTATTGAACAGCTGCTCCTTCCCAAGAGCAATCCTTGCCGTCACCACATCAGGAATCCTGTAATAGAGTTTATCATATGCCTTTTCTCCGGTGCTCTTTTGTCTGGTAATCATTGAAAGTCCCTTTGTCTTCTGCCCGGGAATAAATTCAAGTGTCACGGCATTACCGGGTCCGTCAGCTGATAACGAAGGGCCCATGGTTTCGGAGAACCTGAATACGGGAATCTGTTTGCCAGTCATATCCTTTGACGGAATTATCTGGTATCTGAAGGTTTTTGTTTCAGTAAAGGTCTTTCCGGCGAAAAGCTCGGTATATTCCTTCTCAAGCTTATTCAATTCTCTGATTGAAGCTTCATCCTGGGGAAAAACATTGGCTTCGCCCGTAAGAATGAGATGCTTGCCGTCACGAAGTTCCATCAGTCTTATTGCAGCCCTCTCTGCAAGCTGGTCGACGCTTAGCTTTCTCTTTTTCTCTACCAGATAGGGAATCCTGATAAAGGCAGTATCAACATTAACAGTCCTGTAGGCCGTATCGCGCTGCGACATGAAATACTGATCAGCTCCGAGATCAAGTATCCTTAATGCATTAATATCAGATTCATCCTGACTGTAGCTGGTTTCCTGATGATTGTAAATCCCGGGATTCAGGTCAAGAAGAAGTCCGGCCTTTTTCATACTGAGAACATTAGTCTGGAAAAGCGAGGTACTTTCCACTACATAGAACTCTGAAGGATCCAGTTCCTCATGAGTCCTGACAGAAATACTTCTTATGGACCAGTATTCGCTTTCGTCCCTGATAACATCGGTAAGTCCGAGAAGTTCGGCAGCGTATACGGAATATGGGCCCGGACGTTCAATGACTCTTTCAGTTTCAACAAAAATATCAACAACTGTCAGGGGCAATCCGTAAACCAGGCTACCTTCATTGATACTGGTTTTTTCGGAAAGCGGTGTAACAACATATTTGAGTCCAGCCTGACCCTTATTGCTTGCACATGAGGATAATGCAAACATGGCAGGTATTAACAACAGCACAAGTATGTTTTTCTTCATAATCCTTTTTTTAAACTATTAAACTTTCATTCCCGGCCACTTCATCCTGACACTGATCCAGGCTGCTCCTTCCGGTGCGAAATCTTCATAAATGCTTTCCCCAGATTATCAATAACAGAAGAAGCCACCAGAGCTTCATGCCCCATATCCAGTGCCGCCAGATCCCCTGCAAGTCCATGAATGAAAGCAGAAGCAACAGCGGCATCAAAGGGAGCATATCCGGCTGCAAGCAAAGATAATATTATTCCTGTAAGAACATCCCCCGAACCGGCTGTTGCCATTCCCGGATTCCCGGTACTGTTGAACGACACCAGACCTTCAGGCGATGAAACAGAGGAATACGCTCCTTTCAGAACCAACACACAATTGTAATCCTGCGAAAACCTCATCTGGCGCATCAGCCTTTCATAACCATCTTCTGCGGCACCGGCGATCCTTTCAAATTCCCCGGGATGAGGAGTAAGAACGGATCCTGCCGGCAACAGAGCAAGCCAGTCCCGGTGCTTAGCCAGAATATTGATGCCATCGGCATCGATCACCATTGGTTTCCTGTACGACTCAAGCAGTTTCCTGAAAGCAAGGCATGTAAGTTCATCTGTGCCCATGCCAGGACCGGCAGCCACTGCATCATAGGAACAGGGATCTGTTATTCCGGTCACGATATTTTCATTACCGTCGGGACTGGCCATTGCTTCGGGGACGAAGACATTAAGAGCGGATAAGCCCGAAGACGGAATATGGCATGTAAGCAAGCCTATTCCGCTTCTCATTGAAGCACGGGCACCAAGCAGAGCTGCTCCCATCTTACCATACGAACCAGCAACAAGAAGTCCGCGGCCAAAGTTGCCTTTATGGGCAAACTTGTCTCTTTTCCTCAGAATGGCATTAATATCACTCTCCAGGGCATAGCTGAAGGATGACGGCATTTCCTTTAATGCATCCGGGTCAAGACCTATGTCAATAACCACCCATTCGCCTGTATATTTCCGGTTAGCGGCGAAAAAGAATGAAAGGCGTGGAAACTGAAAGGTGAGAGTAAGGTCAGCCCTTATAATATTTTCAGGTGTGTTACCCCTGTTGTCCTCACCAAAAAGCCCTGAAGGTATATCAACCGATACAACTGTTGCCCCGCTGTTGTTTATATGGCGTATGGTCGCAGCGGCCAGTCCTTCCACCGGCCTTGCAAGTCCAGATCCTAACAGAGCGTCAATACATACCATATCGTCAGATAAGCCCGGAAGTTCAGATTCATGGCTTACAATAGTACAGGAAAGGCCGGGGATGCCTTCCAGTCTCTTCCTGTTGGCTTCCCAATCATCAGTTACTTTTTCAGAGAAGGCAATATGGAAAACTGAAACGTCGTAACCCTTGCCATATAACATACGTGCAAGAGCCAGTCCGTCACCACCATTATTGCCTGGACCTGCAAACACGCAGATCCGCTTATCAGGAGCAAACCTGGAAGTAATATGCCGGAATAGTCCTGAGGCGGCTCTTTCCATAAGATCAACAGATGCAACAGGTTCATTCATGATTGTAAGCCTGTCAATCTCCCTTATCTGTCCCGATTTGAAAATCTTCATGATATACCAATTAATTTACAAATTTATACTTCCGCCCCGGTATAAGAAAGGAAGTTCGTTCCTTACTTTTAAAAAGATTAATATATTTGTCAGAATTCGCCCTGTGGGAGCAGTAGACACTCTGTTTGACGGGGATTTTTGCTTGATTTGGAAGAGTTATTTTTTACTTATAAACTTTATAACCGGTGCTATGTTAAAGAATCATCCAAAGGGGTTGCTTGTAGCCTTCTTCTCCAATATGGGAGAAAGGTTTGGCTTTTATACAATGATGGCCATTCTGGTTTTATTCCTTCAGGCCAAGTTCGGACTCTCTGCTGAAAAGGCCGGAGGCATATACAGCTGGTTCTACTTCAGTATTTACGCCCTGGCCCTTCTTGGAGGGATATTAGCCGACTCAACAAGGAAATATAAGCTTGTAATCCTTGCCGGAATAGTTATCATGTTTGCCGGATATGTCATTATGGCTGTACCGGGAATGTCGCTCAGCGTTACGGTAGCCGGACTCTTTACAATAGCACTGGGCAACGGTCTCTTCAAAGGTAACCTTCAGGCCGTTGTCGGACAGATGTATGATGATCCCAAATACATAAAACTCAGGGACTCGGCATTCATGATCTTTTATATGGGGATAAACGTCGGAGCTTTCTTTGCTCCTTTTGCTGCTACTGCAATGCGCGACTGGTGGCTTAAGACAAACGGGTTTGCCCACGACGGATCTATCCCTTCTCTTTGTCATCAGTACCTTAACGGCACTCTCGCCGATACTTCCACCTTCAGCCAGCTGGCTTCTGAGGTCAGCCTTGCCGGTCCGGTTACCGATCTTGGAGCCTTTGCAACCAGTTACCTTGAAGTATTTTCGAAAGGCTATAACTACGCCTTCGGAATAGCTGCAGGTGCAATGGTTATATCACTGCTTGTATATATATTCTTCAACAGGCTGTTACCTGATAAGGAAGTGAAGGAAAGCTCTGTAAAAATTGATAAGATTGACTTCATACCCTCAGCCTTCCTCGCTGCCATAGTTGTCGCTTTCATTACAGCCTTCGGACTGCACTTTATTAAACAGGTTGGCTGGACCGACGGGTTTGCTTTCGGACTTTTCACCGGATTTGTAACATGGATAATTCTTAGTTCCAGAAAAGAAGAAAGGCCGAGGATCACAGCTCTGGTACTGGTGTTTTTTGTAGTTATATTCTTCTGGATGTCTTTCCATCAGAACGGGCTCACCCTCACTCTCTTTGCAAGGGATTATACAGTCAAGGAAGTTGACAGGTTTACCAATATCTTCTTCACACTGCCCTCCATGCTTGCGTTTATTGGCGCAATAGCCGGAATAGTGCTGCTGTTCTACAGAAAGATCTCACAAAAAGCAAGGATATGGGGTTCAGTTCTTTTTGCTGTATCACTATTTATTACCCTGTTCTTCCTTGCCGGGTTTGATCCTACCGGACTTATGAAGAAGCTTTTCACGGCCTTCGGTGAAAGCAATGACATTTCACCTGAGGTGTTCCAATCATTCAATCCCCTGTTTATCGTTGCCCTCACCTTCCCTGTGATGGCAGCTTTTGCCGCTTTGAATAAAAGAGGAAAAGAACCTTCCACTCCAAAGAAGATAGGGATAGGGATGATCATCGCCGCTGTAGGATTTATAATCGTTCTTTTCGCATCGGTTGGCACACCCTCACCGGCTTCGCTCCAGGGAGCCCCTGTAGCCGACAGCTATCGTGTTTCGCCTTACTGGCTTATAAGCAGCTACCTTGTACTTACTGTCGCTGAACTCTTCCTTAGTCCGATGGGACTTTCCTTTGTTTCAAAGGTTGCACCCTCACGCTTCCAGGGACTGATGCAGGGAGGCTGGCTGCTGGCCACGGCAGTGGGTAACAAACTCCTTTTTGTCGGAACACTGTTATGGGATAAGGTCTCGCTTTCGACACTCTGGCTGGTGTTTATTGTATGCTGTATCCTGTCTGCAGCCTTTATATTTTCAATACTCAGGAGGCTTGAAAAAGCATCTGCCTCCTGACAGCTTTTAAGGTCACATACTGTTTCTTAAAATATATGTCAGCAGAACTGGTTTTATCTTTTGTTAAGATTTTTAGAACCAGTTCTGCTGATTATAAAAAGTTTCTACCATTTTTATAATTGACATTAATAAATAAGGAGTTCAAACTTAATTTTGCTATTTTTGCACCCTTAAAATCATATGCCCGGGATGCTTTTTCTTCTCTCAAAAACAATCAGAATATGAAAGTCCTGAAATTTGGCGGATCATCTGTTGCAAACTCTGAAAGGATCAAAGCCGTAAAGAAGATTATTGATCCGGTTGAGAAGCCATGTGTCATTGTTGTTTCAGCATTTCAGGGAGTGACAGACGACCTTAAAAAGATAAGTGAGCTTGCCTCGGTCCACGACAATGGATACAAACTGCTGCTTGACGGACTTGTACAGAGACACAGGGACACAGCTAAAGAGCTGCTTAAGGGTGAAATTCTGGAGACGATTCTGGAGGGAATTGAAGCACTGCATTCTGAGCTTTGTGAGACCCTTAACGGAATCTTCCTCCTAAGGGAGTTGAGCGACTATGCCCTCGACAAAGTACTGAGTACAGGAGAAAGATTTTCATCACTTATCATAGCCGCGGGACTTGACGATTGTCAGTTGCTGGATGCCAGGGAGATCATCAGGACAGACGACAATTACGGAAATGCAAACGTCGATTTCGAAATTTCAATTCCTCTTATACGAAAAAGGATAATGAAGTCCGGAAAACGGATCCTTATTCCCGGCTTCATTGCTTCAACTTCAGACAATGAGACCACCACCCTGGGGAGAGGTGGTTCCGACTATACAGCAGCCATCATTGCTGCTGCCATAAATTCGGAAGCATTTGAAATATGGACTGACTCAGACGGCTTCATGACTGCCGATCCAAAAAAAGTCGACAGGGCGTATGCGATTGACAGCATGACATATTCAGAAGCCATTGAGCTTTCTCATTTCGGTGCTAAAGTAATTTACACTCCTACCCTGCGTCCGGTCTATAAAAAGAATATCCCCGTTTACGTTAAGAACTCCTTTAAGCCGGAAGAAAAGGGTACACTCATAAGCAGTAAAGCCGGCAACGGCAACAGGAGCCCTATCAAGGGTATTTCGTCAATTGACCATATAGATCTTATTACAATACAGGGCGCTGCAATGGTTGGCGTCAGCGGAACCTCCATGCGACTTTTCGGGGCTCTGGCAAGAAAAAACGTAAGCATAGTCCTGATAACCCAGGCATCGTCCGAGTATTCAATCACATTTGCAATAGCCCCCTCTTCTACCAAAGTGGCCGCCGAATCGATAACACGTGAATTCAGCAGGGAGATAGGCAACAGGGAACTTAAGGTTGTAATTGAAAGAGACCTGTCAATAATTGCCATTGTAGGAGAAAAGATGAAAAACACTCCCGGCATCTCAGCTACCCTGTTCAGATCGCTCGGAAGGAATGGTATTAATGTAATTGCCACGGCACAGGGATCATCAGAACTTAATATCTCGGTTGTAATTAAGAACAGGAACCTCAAGAAAGCTCTTAACGTAATCCACGATGGATTTTTCCTTTCTAAATACAAGGAGATGCATCTTTTTATTGCCGGAACGGGGCTGGTCGGATCGTGCCTTATAAAACAACTCGACAAACAACACGACATACTTCTTAAGGAACACAACCTTAAAATAAACCTTATTGGTATGACAAATACCCGTAAGATGTTAGTTGACAGTAAATCGATACCACTTGGGAACTGCCAGGAACTGCTGAGGGAAAAAGGCGAAAAAAGTGACATCGGCAGGTTCATTCAAAAGATGACCCGGCTGAACCTCAGAAACTCGATCTTTGTCGACTGTACAGCCAATCCAAAGGTTGCTTCCGCCTATGGGGATATTCTTAAGAACTATGTGTCGGTGGTTACTGCCAATAAGATAGCCTGTTCTTCGGAATACAGTTACTACCAGATGCTTAAGAGCACAGCCTATGACAAAGGAGTAAGGTTCATGTATGAAACAACAGTTGGGGCTGGTCTGCCTGTAATCAAAACCATCAACGACCTGATAGTAAGCGGCGACAGGATTCTAAAGATAGAGGCTGTTCTTTCAGGGACCCTTAATTTTATATTTAACACTATAGGACCGGAGGTCTCCCTTAGTACTGCTATAAGGATGGCAAAAGAAAAGGGTATTTCAGAACCTGATCCCCGTATCGACCTGAGCGGAACAGATGTTGTAAGAAAGATCCTTATCCTGTCCAGGGAAGCCGGATATCACCTCGAATCTGAAGATATTCAGATCAACAGATTCCTGCCTGATGAATGTTTTGAAGGTGACCTCGACTCATTCTTCTCAAAGGTAAGCAGTTATGATGCTGTGTTTGAAGAAAAACGTAAGGATTTGCAGAAGCTTAACAAAAAATGGAGGTTCTTTGCCGTTATGGACCAGGGTAAGGCAAAGGTAGAACTCATAACTGTCGATCAGTCTCATCCCTCCTTTGACCTGGAAGGCAGTAATAATATTGTTTTGCTAACAACCGAAAGGTACAGGGAACTTCCTATGGTAATCAAAGGATATGGTGCCGGATCGGATGTTACTGCAGCCGGTGTTTTTGCTGATCTTATTAGAGTGGTAAATGTTTAAAACAAAATAATTGACTGCTGAAAATTTATATTATTCGACTAACGGCAGGGCACCCGAAGTTCCTTTCAGGGAAGCTCTCCTGAAGGGTCTGGCTCCCGACAAGGGTCTGTACCTTCCCCGGCAAATCCCTGTGATTTCAGGAAACGATCTTGACAGACTCAGGGAAATGGATTACCCGCGACTAGCCGCTTCGATACTCAACAGATACACTCACAAGGATATAGGTTTTGATGTTCTGTCGGAGATGTGTCACGACATTTACACCTTTGATGTTCCGGTTGAAAATGTCTATGAAAGAAAATATATACTCCGTCTTGACAGAGGTCCCACAGCCTCATTCAAGGATTTTGCAGCTCTTCTTATGGGAAGGCTTATGCAACATTTCCTGGAGCTGGGGAACCGCAGGATTACAATACTTACCGCCACCTCGGGCGATACCGGTTCAGCAGTGGCAAATGCATTCTATGGCCTCGATAATATAAATGTAATTATACTGTTCCCCTTTGATGAAGTGACCGAAATGCAAAGGAAACAGATGACTACCCTAAAAAAGAATGTCAGGGTCTATGCTCTCAACGGGAAGTTCGATGACTGCCAGAGGCTTGTCAAGGAAGCATTCATGGATCCCATACTCTCAGGGAAGAACCTGTCTTCAGCTAACTCTATAAATACAGGAAGGCTTCTTCCTCAATCGGTATACTATTTCTGGTCGTGGCTCAGATGTTCGTCAGACAATACCGACAAGGCTGTATTCAGTGTTCCTTCAGGCAATTTCGGGAACCTGACAGGAGGAATCCTTGCCCGTGAAATGGGGCTTCCTGTGTCGAGATTTGTTATCTCAACCAATGAGAATGATGAGGTTCCTGTGTACTTCAGGACTGGTGAATACAACATAATCTCACCTTCAAGAAAATGCATGTCAAGTGCCATGAATGTGGGACATCCGAGTAACATGGCAAGGATAGTTACCCTTTATGGCGGCCGTATGGACGAACATGGCGTTCTTGTAAAGCTCCCCGATCTTGGGAAAATGGTCACTGATATGTATGGGGTAAGTGTTTCTGATGAGATGACAAGGAAGACTATGGAA
>CAZXSW010000024.1:15716-18850 GCA_964642615.1 uncultured Rikenellaceae bacterium
GTATGTATATTATTTGCAGTGACCTCGAGGGTGTGCTGGTTCCGGAAGTCTGGATAAATGTGGCAAGGTGGACCGGGATTGATGAACTCAAACTTACAACACGCGACATAAGCGACTACAATGCTCTCATGACACGGAGGCTTGAAATTCTCAGGCAACACGGAATCACTATCAACGACATCCAGAAGGTGATTTCGCTTCTTGAACTGATGCCGGGAGCTCTCGATTTCATCGACTGGCTTCACAAAAAGGCACAGATGATCATTGTCTCCGACACCTTCAGGGAGTTTGCAGACCCCCTGCTTGAAAAGATGGGGTGGCCCGTTCTTTTCTGCCATCACCTTACTATTGATAAAGATGGCTTTATAACCGATTTCAACCTCAGACAGGCCGATGCAAAGAAAAAGGTTGTTGAAGCACTTCAGAAACTCAACTTCAAGGTCATTGCCATCGGTGATTCCTATAACGACGTTTCCATGCTTAGAACAGCTGAGCTGGGAATACTCTTCAAACCACCTCAAAACGTCATTGACGACAATAAAGACCTTCCCGTGGTTAATTCCTACCTGGGTCTTAAGAAACTTGTCGGCGATCAGCTCGGGATAGACTGAAAAAACTGAAAGGGGTTCCCTGAGACGGGAAACACCTTATTTAAGTATCTGGGATATATAACTTTCAGCAATATCGGCCTGATCAGCAGCGAGTCCGGTTAAAAGTACCATATTCCCGTCTTTCCAGCCCAGGAAGACTGTCCCGTTATAACCGTCAGTAAGCATATATTTACCCTCCGGCCCTTCAGCGGCTTCCATGCCGGCTGTTGTGGCATAGGTAACTGCGGCCTTCATTATACCGGCTGCATCCCCAATGAAAATATAGATTGAAAAACTATCCGGACCCACTTCGTACCCGGCCCTGAAGGCTCTGTTAAGAAAGTCATGGCCAAGTACGCTCTCATTAATGAATATCTCTCCGTTCTTTTTAAGCCCTCCCTCAGGGAACATTGAAAGTGCCTGAGGCAGCGCGGCCTCCCCGGGCAATGAAGCTGCTACCCTGGAAGCAAGGCTTTCAACAGCCTTCAGTATCTTTTCATTTTTTGAAAAGGTCCTTATCTTTACATAGTAATTTCCCTTGAAAAAATTGATTGAACCTCCTGTCCTGTACCCCTGCGAGCCCAGTTTCAGAAACTCAAATGAGGGTGACCTTTCCGAAGAATAAATACCGAATGCCATTGTATTATCCTTATGCCTGTATATCTCGAGCTTGATTGTATTCTTCCCTTTTTTATATTCAGCCACATGAAGATCAGTAAAACCATAAGCCAGGTAATTATCGGCGGCACCATTAATGAAATCCCACAGGTTATCAGGTGTATAGACAGGATAAGATGTCTGTTTCCTGAATCCTGAAAGTTCCGGAAATGAAAAATCCTGAGCACTTATTATACCCTGGAAACAAAATAAAAAAAGTAGAAAATGAATACCTCTTTTCATACGTATGTATTTTTGATTTCTATGCTCCGACAAAAACCCACATATCTGAATAATTTATACATGAGTATATGTGTTTGAAAAACATGAAGGTTTCTCTGATCACAATTTCAAACAGAGAGAAACCCGTTAGCTGTTATCCTATGCAAGAAACTCGGCAGGAACGTCCCTGAGCCTTGAGATATCTGCCACCTTTCCCCTGATATCAAAACCCCTGGAGCAATTAACGCTGCAGGACGAACACGAGGCACAGGGGTCGGAATCAACACCCAGTTCATTGAGCAGGGTACGGGCCATGGCCGGACTGGCATAGCCGTAAGCATACATATAGGCTCTCATCAGATCAGGAACGGGGACTTTCTTAGGGCACGAATCGAGGCAAGTCCTGCATCCCGAACAAAAAAGACCCTGTGATGCACTTGCCAGGAATACGTCATTTTTTTCCTGTTCAGACATGGAAATATCGGACAGAATTTTAAGGTTGAGATTAAGCTGATCGAAGGTAGTCATTCCAGGAATCGTTGTATGTATATCGAGATTTGAAAGCGCCCATTTAATTGCAGCTGTGGTATTTATGGGCTTTGATCTCTCTTTGTCAAGGAAGCCGCCGCCGGCCAGTGTCTTCATGGCAACAATTCCTATTCCAGCTGCAGCAGCTTTACTTATGGCAGCATCGAGCTCCTTTCTGTATGCCTGCTGAAAATTGTATGATGTAAGTATCACATCCCAGTTGCCTGATGATGCTGCGGCTTCTATCACAAGAGGTTCATTCCGGTGGGTTGAAAAACCTATGAATCTGGCTTTCCCCTCCTTTTTCAACCTGCTGACAGCATTAAGAATTGGTTTCGACCCTAGCATCTCAAGGGAACTGACATCGTGAACGTAAAGTATATCTACATAATCCATCTTAAGCCTTGCCAGACTCGAACTGAACTTCTCAAGGAAATCATCAGTAGTGGTCTCTTTGGTCGGCTTCCCGTCCCTGTCGGCTCCCGCAGGCTTTACCTTGGTAGCAAGATAGAAAGAGTCGCGGGGATAGTCTTTTAAGAGATTGCCAAGCATGGTCTCATTATTCCCGTTCTGGTAACCGTTGGCAGTATCGAAGAGCCTGATGCCATTTTCGTAGGCAGCCTTGCAAAGGTTTGCATTGTCAGCCCTCATGACACCAAAGCTGATCACGGGAACATCAATTCCCGTTTTTCCCAGTTTCCTGTGAATGATCTCCCTGTCGGAAACCATCGCAGGTGCGGCTCCCAATGCAGGAGCAAGTGCAAGACCGGCAGCCCCTGTGACACCTGTCCTGAGAAACCTTCTTCTGCTTAAATTTTTCATATCTTATAAGTTTATCACTTTTCATGTTAAGAAACAACTTTACAAGATACGAAATTTTCTTCACCATAACATTACTCTGGCACGGGAAGCCCTGGAGAATACAAACCCTGGATTTTATATATCACGGCGACGGGTGTATTAAACCTTAGCTTACTTACATTATATCTTTTTTTTTATAACTTGCCATTGAATTTGGGTACTCAGCGTTAATACTTTAACACTGATGCATTTGGGTTTTCAGACATATATAATTTTGAATGTTTATTTCCTTTCTTCGCTCCTTGCCGGAGCACAACAGGGAAATAGCCACAGGTA
>CAZXSW010000024.1:18950-30515 GCA_964642615.1 uncultured Rikenellaceae bacterium
AGAATTTCAGAGGTCTTCTTTATCCTGCACAGGAGAGTGAGACAAAAAACCCTGCAGAAGTACAGCGGAAACTATCAATTGACCAGCGTACTTATGCCTCGGGGGGACTTATTCCTTCAGATACAGTAAGAATAGAACCGGCGGGTATAATCCGGGGAAAAAAGATAGCAAACCTTATTATTTCTCCGGTCAGATATGATCCGCATTCGAACAGGCTTGAGATAATCACTTCAATGGATATTGATATTATATTCAAGGGTGATGACGGGCTATTGTCGGGAGTTACTGCAGAAGAATCCCTCCTATTCAGCGAAACACTCAGCAAGGGTGTTCTGAATTATGCACCGGGAGATCTTATTACAGGTTATTCAGATGAGCCTGTAAGAATGATAATAGTAACCGACACCATATTCAGAAAACAGCTCGAACCTTTTCTTAAGTGGAAAACCATCAAAGGATTCAGGACTGATGTATTGTATAAGGGCAGGGACTTTGCTGCAACCAGTTACCTGTCCCTGAAGGACACCCTTCAAAAGCTCTACAACCATTATTCTTTAACATCTGTGGCTCCCGAATATCTTCTTATCATTGGCGATGTGAGTAAAATTCCATATTACGGTACCGGCTATGTATCAGACACATACTATGGAGAGTTCGATGGCAACGGAGACTATATTCCAGATATGTTCATCGGCAGACTGCCTGTAAAGGATACGGGACAGCTAAGGGGCGTGCTGCGCAAAATTATTGAATATGAAATGTTTGAATTTGAAGACACCAACGATTTTTACAAAAGAGCCCTGGCTACTACAGGCAAGGATGAGACCTATGCAAATCATATGAACGGCCAGGTTAAGTATGCTGTCACCAATTACCTCAATGTAAGCAATGGCATTACCGGACATCATTTCTACTATCCCGAATCCTTCACAAAGAAAGACTCAATTATCTCTCTTATAAACAATGGCTTATCCTTTATTAATTATTCAGGCCACGGGGTATCTGCCGGATGGCAGCATGTTGAAATAAAAACACCCGACATAGCTGGCCTGACAAACCGGAGTATGTACCCCTTCATTATTAGTAACGCCTGCAGAACAGCTCAATACGACGACTCTCTTTCGTTCGGCAATAAGATGGTTGTAAGCGGAGGTAAGGGCGCTATCGGATTTATAGGATGTTCCAATGACTCTTACTGGGACGAGGATTACTACTGGGCGGTGGGTTCGGGGACTCCTTCATCTGACCCCGGATTTCTGACAACAGGTGCAGGTGCATATGACAGACTCTTCCACACTCACGGGGAGTCTCCTTCTGACTGGTATTACACCCTGGGCCAGGTGAATTTTGCGGGAAATCTCGCGGTGACATCCAGCACTTCATCAAGAAAGAAATACTATTGGGAAACATATTCACTTCTCGGTGACCCGAGCCTCATTCCCATTATCGGCCAACCCTTACCTTTCACAGTCTCCGTTCCTGACACCATACCCAACGGGATAAGAACACTGTCGCTGATAACTGATCCATTTGCCTATGTTGCAATATCTCACCGCGACACCTTATTGGATGCCTCTTTCGCCTCCCCATCAGGATCTGTATCCCTTGACCTTCCCGTTATCACAAATGATTCATGTCTGGTTGTAATAACGGGGCAGAACAGAATTCCTCTTTTTAAAAGGATCCACATTTCAGCCGTCGAAAAAGAATATATAAACTACACATTCACCGGGATAAATGACGCTCAGGGGAACAATAACGGGAAAGCAGATTTCGGTGAGACCTTTTTTCTTGATCTTAAAATAGACAACTACGGAGGTTCTGATGCTGCGGGGTTAAGTGCAGTGATCTCATCTGACTCGGAATGGATAACCATACTTTCAGATTCGGTATTTATCGGGACTCTTTCAGCAGGCTCCCGGATAACTCTCGACAACGACTTTGAGATCAGCCTCGATGAAGATATTCCTGACCGTGGTATTTTCTCAGTTAACCTATATGTAAAGGGACCTCAAACCCACAAGCACTTTATTCTGACTATCGAGGTTCATTCAGCCATCCTTGAGATACTGAGCTGCACTATTGACGACACAGCTGACGGCAATGGCAATTTCATAGCTGAACCTGGTGAGATGTTCAATCTCATATTCAAAATCATCAACAGAGGTAGCAGCAGTACTGCTGGCGATCTCGATATTTCAGGTTATTCAGCCAACCTTACAATACCCGATCCCAGTGTAAAATCGGGCATTCTCGAATCAGGGAATACCTCTGAAATAAAGGTTACTGTTATTCTTTCCGGTACAGCTGAAACAGGCGATTTCTTCAATATCTCATCCGTTCTTAACTGCCCTCCCGACAATGTAAGCAGGAATTTCACCTTCAGGGCAGGCCGAATAAGGGAGAGTTTTGAATCGGGTACTTTCATTGTCTTCCCATGGATAAATTCAGGAAACAAACCATGGATAATAAGCGACGATCATGCCTTTGACGGCAATATTTCAGCAAGATCAGGGCTGATAAGCCATAATGAGCAATCAAATCTGGCAATAAGGAGTATATATGAAGAAGCTGATTCGGTACGATTCTGGTATAAGGTATCATCCGAGCAGAGTTACGATTATTTTTCATTCCTTCTTAACGGTCAGGAAATAATAAGGAAATCGGGGGAGACAGGCTGGATCAGGGCCGCCGTTCCTGTGCCTTCAGGCATTCACCGGATGGAATGGATATATAAGAAAGACAACTCCGTATCGCACGGTTCAGATGGAGTATGGGTTGATCTGATCGACTTTTCCGACACTGCCCCTGTAAGGTATATCTCAAAGGACCTTGAGGTATCGGGGATAATATCACCTGTTGTAAAGGACAGTTACGGAAGGGAACAGGTAACTGTTAAAGTGCGCAACACAGGCAGTACTATAATCAACGGGTTCTACCTGGCCTACAGAACCAACGAGAACTCACTTACTGAAAGGGAGTTTTTCAACGTAGTCCTGAAGCCTCTTAACGACTCGGTAACTGTCACTTTCGCGCGGAGAGCGGATCTTTCAAGATTCGGGACCTATGACTTCAGGGTTTATTCCCTTGATAACAATGATGAATATACGGCCAATGACACAATAAATATATTGTTTGATAATAAAGTACTTAAAGAATCGGTAAGTGTTTATCCAAATCCCTTCACAGGTTCTGTGACTGTCGAAATTGCCTCACCCACCTCAGGCGAAGTGACCATTACTGTCGTGAACAACTCAGGCCAGAAGATTTACGAGTCAGATCATGTAATTGTGGAAGGCGAGACCCTTGTAACAATTGATGATTTGAAGGCAGCGCCTTCGGTTGTTTATATGAATATCAAGGGAGCAGGACTTAACAGTACGATTCCATTGATAAAAATCAGATAGAATGGCAGATAACTTTCCCACGCGTGAACAGGCTATTGAACTGTTCAGAAAATACAATAGCTCAGAAAGTCTTTTCAGGCATGCGCTGGCTGTTGAAGGAGTAATGAGGCATATGGCTGCAAGGGCAGGCGAAGATATTGACAAATGGGGCATTACCGGCCTCATTCACGATCTTGACTATGAGATGTACCCCGACAGGCATTGTATCATGACAGAGCAGATACTTGTTGAAAATGGCTGGCCCGGTGAATATATAAGAGCTGTGCTAAGCCACGGCTGGGGATTGGTTACCGATGTTGAGCCCGTCACGCTTATGGAAAAAACCCTCTTTGCCATGGATGAGCTGACGGGTCTTGTTGCCACGAGTGCCCTTGTCAGGCCTTCAAAGAGCGTGCTCGACATGGAAGCCCGGTCGGTTAAGAAGAAATGGAACGATAAGCGTTTTGCTGCCGGAGTCGACAGATCGGTTATTGAGAAAGGAGCTGAGATGCTCGGGGTTTCACTCGATGAACTTATAACCGAATGCATTATGGGAATGAGAAAGGTAGCTGAAGAAATAGGACTCAAGGGAGAGCCTGAATAATAAAAAAAGATCGGGGACTTAAGTTTTACCCAGTCCCCGATCAGGTTCATTCGTGGATAAACTTTACAGTTCCCTGATTTTTATATTCCTGAACCAGACATCATTTCCATGATCCTGAAGGCCTATAAAACCTTCTCTGGCAGGATTAACAAACCATTCCCAGTCTTTGAATTTTGAATCCATCACCATTTTCTTCCAGTCGTCGGTCCATAAATGGAATTCAAGTACATTAACCCCGTTTGACTTAAATACAACGGTTCCCTGGTAACACAGGATACCTGCCTGGTTCCATTCTCCCGCAGGCTTTGTGTTTTGAGGTTTTGCAGGGATAAGGTCGTAGAGAGAACCTGCCATCCTGTTCCCGTCTTTTCCAAGTTTTGCATCCGGATGCCTGTCATTGTCAAGCACCTGCATCTCGGGTGAGGATTTATATATAGGTTCTCCGGCGATCTCCTGGGCAAGGAAAAAGATTCCGCTGTTACCTCCCTGTCCGATTTTCCATTCGAGTGTTAACTCAAAATTTGAGAATTTCCTGTCATAGATGATGTCGCCGCCCAGCCCGGCTTCTCCTGTACCTGATTCCTTGCAATGAAGAGTACCATCGATAACTTCCCATCCCACATCGGGGAAAGCTGTTTTATTATAGCCTCTCCAGCCTGTTGTTGTTTTTCCGTCGAAGAGAGAAATCCAGCCCTCTTCCTGTTTTTGAGATCCGGTCATACTTTTTTTCGAGGAGCCGCACGAAGCAGCCATTATTGATATAATTGTACAAGATATCAGAATATTTGCAACCTTCATAATATAATTATTAATTATTGTAAACCAGTTAAAAATACTTGTAAAGATCTGACAACAAGTTAAGAAGGCATCTCAGGCAAAGACCATCCCTGTCTGTAGTTGTGTTTTACCATTTCGGCCGCAAACTGCCGGGCATTGATGGGATCAGTCCATTTCTTGGCGAATGTCGGATGACCGTCTTCAATTGTGAAGGCATCTTCAAGGCATATTTTGAGTGTCTCGGCCTCACTGATGTTGGTGAATTCCATTTTCCCGCCATCCCACTCCAGTTCTTTGTTGAGAGCCTGAAGCCTTACGGCAAGAACTCCCATTACAACCATTTCGTTAAATGGACCTGATTCGGCGAAGTCGGCTTTTGAAGGCACCCTGTTTTCGGGACTTTCCTTGCAGGCACGTACCCAGTCCATTTCATGGCTCATGGTATCAGGAAGCCTTCGTTCAGTTTTGGGTGAGTTGGGTACTCTGCCCGAAAGGAGCCATGGATCCCTTCCATAACAGCCGTATATAAGTTTATCCTTGGTACCGTGAAGTATAACTCCTCCCCCGTTGTTATTCATATCCTTTCCTGCCGGCCAGCCTGCCGGTTTTGGCGGCTGAAGTCCACCGTCATACCAGGTTATATCTACCTGCGGGTACTTTATCTTTGATCCTTTCGGAGCCACTCTTTCAGGGTAAACAAGGGTCACCATCTGGGCATTGGGGGCACAGTCATTGAGCAGAAGTGTTGAGCTGCCCTGAGCCTTTACAGGATATTTAAGCTTAAGTCCCTTGAAGGCACCGTGAAGAATATGGCAGGCCATATCTCCAAGGGCACCTGTTCCGAAATCCCACCAGCCTCTCCAGTTCCATGGGTGGTATATACTGTTGTATGGTCGCATGGGGGCGGGTCCGACGAAAAGGTCCCAGTTGAGAGTATCGGTTACCCATTCACCTTTTTCGGGCCTGTTAAGTCCCTGAGGCCATATGGGACGGTCGGTGAAAGCTTCAACTTTTCTTACGTCGCCAATCTCCTCGTTCTGCAGCCACTCAACAATAAGGTTAACTCCTTCTCCGGATGCTCCCTGGTTACCCATCTGTGTTGCAACCTTATACTTCTCTGCAAGTTTTGTAAGCAGCCTCGATTCATACACGGTATGTGTAAGTGGCTTCTGGACAAAAACATGCTTACCCAAAGTAATGGCAGTAGCTGCAATTATTGCATGTGTATGATCGGCTGTTGCCACAATGACGGCATCAATCGATTTGCCCATTTCATCATACATCTTTCGCCAGTCCCAGTAAGCTTTTGCATTTGGAAAAGCTTCAAACTTATCCTTTGAATAAGCCCAGTCAACATCACAGAGAGCAACTATGTTTTCGGTCGGAGCTACTGCTCTGAGGTTGGAGTTCCCCATCCCTCCTATACCCACAACAGCAATATTTAGTTTGTCGCTCGGTGCCCTGTGTCCAAGTCCGCTTACCACAGTATTAGGGACGATAGTAAGACCGGCCGCAACCGCTCCTGTAGTTCCAATAAAGGAACGGCGCGAAATAGTTTTGGTGTTTTTTCCCATAGTCAGGTTTGTTATAAGGTTTCAAAAAATTTAAATTGTTCAGTAAATATAATAAACTCCAGCCTTTTAATCCACGATTGTAATCACCTATTTTTAATCAGGGCATTATTTTGATCTTAACATCCTTATAAAATACATATATATGATAATGTGATACATAATGTTTTTTATGAAATACATGCAGGTTTAAATATAGTAATTATGCAAGCGTAGAAGCTGGTCTGAAAATCACATGTCCATTGAGGTGTAAAGGATTCTTTAATTTATTTCAAAAAATAAGGAGGATGTATTTATTCCTCTTCTGACAGAATACCGGAATATTTACACCCTCCCTGATTAATCAAACGTTTTCTACATATTTAAAAGATCAGGTTTTAAGATTATCAATACCCCGGGTTCTGGTGAAGGTTGGGGTTTGAGTTGATCTGGTTCTGAGGGATAGGGAATACATTCCTTGTATCACTTTCTCCTGAACGGTCAAAGAACTCCCATGTACCGCGGACGAACTTGCCCCAGCGGACCAGGTCATTACGCCTGAATCCCTCATGATAGAACTCCCATGACCTCTCCTGAAGGAGCTGATCCATGGTAAGGGTCTCTGTGTCATATCTTTTAGCCGGATCATTATTGAAGGCCCTGTTGCGTACCTCATTTACAAGGTCAACAGCTTCCTGGGTAGCAACGCCGCCGTTTTTACGCATGAGAGCCTCTGCTTTAAGCAAAAGGATATCGGCATAACGTATATAGGCATAGTCATTTGACATCCCGTTTCCGTCATAGTCGATTGCATATTTTGCAAACCTGGCTCCCTGGTACTCGAGCGAGTTCTTATGGTCATATGTAATACCATCGCCCGGATTGAAAATGTTTATGAAATCAATTGAATAGATAAGCGGATTGGGAGCACTCTCTTCCGTGCAATTAAGGGGCAAACCGGTTTTCTTGTCATACTGCGGACCTATCATCCAGCCATTTCTTCTTACATCCATCTCGTCAAAGGAGCGGTAATGTGAAGGAAGTGCTGAGCTACCGCTGGTAGCCTTGTGGGGAACATCAAAGATCTTGTTGCCCTGGTGATGCTGGCCACAGAGATAGAACATTACGGTATTATAGCTTCCCCAGCCGTTACCCGTACGGTATTCATCGTAGGGAACAACAAAGATATTCTCCTTCGACCCCTCGTTCTTGGGAACGAAATTCGAAAAGTAGTTGGGCTCGAGATCGAAGATCTCAGAATCGATTATCATATCAGCGTATGTAATAACATCATCCCATCTGGGGGTTCCGGTCCATACCTCAGCATTTATGTAAAGCTTGCAAAGCAGGGCAGCTACGGCGTATTTATTGAATCGGCCATAGGTACTTGAATTCTTCTGATCACTCACCTTATCAATATTCTGAAGCAGATCATCTTCAATGAATTCGAAAACCGCATCACGGCCTGCCTGGAAATCAGCATTATTTGCCGGTCTGAATCCGGGTTCAACATCAAAGCGGTCAACAATGGGAACGTTGCCGAAGTTATTGAGAAGATGATAGTAACCCAATGCTCTGATACATTTAAGCTCGGCAGTGAATGCATCCTTAAGGGCAGGATCCATATTGGGCAGGTTGGCAAACTGGTACATAAGCATATTTGCACGGTTAACCATCTGGAACTCTTCTGTCCATGACTGGTTAATGTACACAACTTCAGGCGTCCACGAATGTTCACTGAATCGCTGGAAGTTACCGCCGTCGTACCAGTGCCTTCCCCTTGTTGGAAGGAGGGCCTCGTCAGTTGAAAAAGTCTCCATGGTAAATGTACCCCTCAGGTTGGTGAGGTTCCTGAGGTCACCGTATGCAGGAACAAGGGCAGAGATAATTTCGTCCTCAGTTCCATAGAATTCGGATGATGCTATGCTTGAGTATAGTGTCTCATCAAGGTTTGTGCACGCCGGCGCAGTGAATAAAAGTATCACTGCCATTATAAATAATGTCTTTAATAACTTATTCATAGTTTTAAGTTTTTAAAATTTAACATTCAGACCCAGTGTAAATGTTCTTACGCTGGGATAAACCCATCTGTAGTCCATACCGGGAGTGAGACCACTGATTGTAATCTCCGGGTCCATCCCTTTATATCCCGTTATACAGAACAGGTTCTGGCCGCTTGCATAAACCCTCAGGCTTTGGAGTACCTTACTGTTCTTAAAAGGAAGGTTGTAGCCGAGCGTAAGGTTGTCAAGCTTCAAATAGTCACCTTTCTCGATGTAATAATCCGAGTATTGGGGGTCGGCAATGATATCGGCATCAAGAGTACTTGAAAGAAGGTTAAGGGGAACCATTACGGGGTTCTCGAAGAATATTCTCTGTGTATTGAGCAGCTGGAATCCGAACGCTCCTCTGAAGAATACAGTCATATCAAAATTGCCGTAGCGAAAGCTGTTTGTGAAACCCATGTAGCTCTTGGGCAGACCGTTGCCCAGGATGGCCTTGTCTTCCATTTTAACCTGGGCAGCAGTAAGTTTTGCATCATGGGCAGCATTCCAGAATCTCCATGAACCGTCTTCAGCTATCTCTGCAAACTGGTATCCGAAGAAGTTACCTATAGGTTCACCTTCCTGGAGCCGGAAAGCAGGTGTATTGTTAAGTCCGGGAGACCCGATATTCTCGAGATCAACATATTTTGTCTCATACTGGTCGTTTGACAGTGAAACAAGTTCGTTCCTGTTGTATGAAATATTAAAATCAACATCCCACTGGAATTTCTGGGTTTTGACAGGACTTACCTTGGCCGAGAATTCGATGCCTTTGTTGCTCATCTCACCAACGTTCAGCCATGTTGTGTTATAAATATTTGGCGGAACGGGTACAGAATACTGGTAGAGGAGGTCTCTGGTGGTACGCTGATAAAGGTCGAGAGAAACTGTAAGGAAATTATTGAAGAGAGTGGCATCGACACCAAGGTTGGTTTCTGTTTTCTTCTCCCAGCGGAGGTCGGGATTCGGGTTGCTTGCAGGTGCATATCCGGGGATCCACTGACCCTGGTAAAGCATCACACCCGATGTTCCCAGTCTCGGCAGTGATATATAGTTACCTATCCCCTGGTTACCTGTAACACCCCAGCCAAGCCTTATCTTAAGGTCGTCGACGAAATTGACATTTGCCATAAAACTCTCACGGCTTAGAGTCCATCCGACAGAAACGGCAGGGAAAAGCCCCCATTTGTTATTGGCTCCGAAACGTGAAGAACCTTCATTTCTCAAACTGGCCGATAACATATATTTATTACCATAATTATAGTTGATCCTTCCGAAGAAAGCTATAAGGGTATTGTCTTCCTTGGTACTTGTTATGTCGCCCGAGCTGTATTTACCGTCTGGTACCTGAAGACCTGCACCCAGGTTGTTAAAGCTGAAAATGTTTGAAATGAAATCCCTGTTCCTTGCGCCGAACGATTCATACATGAAATCCTGGTAGCTGTAACCTGCAAGAGCATTAATTGTATGCAGTCCGCCAAACTGGTTGGTGTAGTTCAGGCTAGTTTCAAAGGTACGGTCGAGAGAAGCAGTGGTTGTTCTCTGCGCGGTACCATTATAACCGCCGTTAACACTGGCCTGGGCATCGATGTGCTCAAAGTAGCCTGTGATAGCGTTTGATCTCTGAAGAGCGGCAGTGGCTGATGCCTTAAGGTTATTGGTTATCCTGTATGAAATCTGGGTGTTGGCAAGAACCTGGCTTCTTTTGTTCTCACGGTCGTACTGAAGCAGCAGACCAAGAGGGTTGGATGATTCAAAACCGGCATCTTCGAAGAAAGTACCGTTTTCATTGTAAATCGGCTGTGTCGGATTTCTCTGGAGAGCCTGCCTGTATGACTGGTAGTTTACAGGATTCTCTGTGGTGAAGGTATTGCTCAGTCCCATCTGTAAAGTCAGCTTCTTGTCGAGCCCCGTGTGGGTTAGTGACAGCCTGCCGTTAAGGACCTGGTTATTTGATTCTTTTATGAAACCGTTAAGGTCTCTGAAGTTCACAGATCCGTAGTAGTTTGTATTTTCGTTTCCTCCTGATATAGAAAGGTTATGAACCTGACTGAGAGCATTCCTGGTTATCTCACTTAGCCAGTCGGTATCTGAACCGAAGTCGACAATTGAACCGGCCTTGCTTCTCAGAAGTGCACTTTCAGAGTTCTGGAAATTAGTTTTAAGCTGCCGCCACTGGGCTGCATCCAGAATCTCGGGTTTCTTAAGCCACGATTCAGTATAGATATAGGATGAGTAATTAACCTCAGACTTACCTGCTGATCCCTGCTTTGTTGTTATGATTATAACCCCTGCATTGCCACGGGTTCCGTATATGGCAGCTGCGGATCCATCGCGGAGGATGTTTATTGATTCGATATCTTCTGGAACCAGAGTGTTCATGTTACCTCCCGGGACTCCATCAATAATCACCAGCGGTTCGGCATCACCCCTGACTGTCGAAACACCACGGAGCTGCATCTGAACTCCTGCCGTGGGGTCTCCACCTGAGGCCCTTGAAATGGCAAGACCTGCGACCTTTCCCTGTACCATCTGCAGGGGCGACTGTGTTACAGCTCCCTTGTTGAAGTCATTTTCTGATACGCTGGCGATAGAACTGGTAATTTCTTCCCTTCTCTGGGTTCCATAACCTACAACCACTATTTCCTGAAGGGCAAGGGTAGACTCAGCCAGGGTAACATCAATTGATGATTGCGAAGCCACTGCAACTTCCTGGGTTAAATAACCGACAAACGAGAAGACTAGTGTTGAAGAAGGGCCAGCGACAGTAATTGAATAGCGGCCGTCAGCAGCTGCCATTGCACCATTGACCGTTCCCTTTTCAAGAATATTGACACCGGGCATGGGCTGACCTGCCGGATCAACTATCCTTCCAGTCACGACTCTGCCCTGCACAACTCTGTCTGTCAGAATTTTCCTTGCATTTTCATCCATCACATCAGTTGTCAGGAGTATTTTCCGGTCGAGAACTGCGTAGTGGACATTAGTGCCTGCAAAAAGTCCGGCAAGGATCTCATCGATCATCTTGTCCTTAACCTGGACATTGACAACCCTGTCAAGATCAATCTGTTTTTGATTGAGAATGAAATAGAATTCACTCTGACTCTCAATCTCATCCATAACCTGCTCAAGGGTTGTATTCTCAAGATCAAGTGTTACTTTGGTAACCTGAGAATATGAATTTGAAGCGAATATATTTGTCA
>CAZXSW010000025.1:0-26480 GCA_964642615.1 uncultured Rikenellaceae bacterium
TGAGAGCTTCTTGAATTTTCCGTCCCAGTTTTCGGTATATACTAATACTGACATAGTTTCCTGTTTTTTGATTTCAAATCACTTTTGCCTCATCCTGCAGAAGTTCTATAAGGAGCTCCGGCTTTTCCGGATCAATGAACCTGCATGCAGCACCCGGCTGCGGCTTATCCAGTCCTGAAACCTCAGTAAGAGGCTCAATTGCAGCAGGCTCGACAACTTTTATAACTTTCGAGCGAGCCATCATTATTCCTCTCATGGCAGCTATCCTGGGTTCTTTGGCAATACCTTTCTGAACAACAGCAACAAAAGGTGTGGCCACGGTAACAACCTCGCGCCCTCCGTCAATCTCGCGGGTCAGTGAGGCTGATCCCTCACCTGCCTGCAGCGACGACACACCCGTTACCGAGGGTATACCCAGAAACTCGGCTATCATACCTCCTACTACCGATCCGTTGAAGTCGCTCGACTCAATACCACACATGATTATGTCATAGCCTTCCTTCTTTACCACCTCGGCTAGCTGGGCCGCAACATAATAGGCATCCTGAGCTTCGGCGTTGATCCTTACGGCATCATCAGCTCCGATAGCAAGCGCCTTCCTTATAGTGGGCTCAGATGCTGCCCCACCCACATGTGCCACTGTAACCGACCTGACAGCTCCCGACGACCCGTCTTTCAACTCAAGGGCCCTTGTAAGAGATAACTCATCCCAGGGATTGATAACCCACTGAATACCGGTGGTATCTATGGATGTACCCCCCTCCGGGATCCGGATCCTGGTTGTCGTATCGGGAACGTTACTGATACAGACTAATATCTTCATTTACTTACTTATTGGTTATATTATTCATTATAAAGACTTTAAGCTGGACTTCCGTCTTGTTTTACCATTGCGTGAGGCGGCAAATATAATAATTAATGCTTCATCAGCAAATGAACAGGGAATGATTTTTTTATCCAGTTCGAAACATAATTTTTTTATAACATATTGTCTTTATGATTATTACTTAATAAAAAGCCTCTAATGTAAATCAACGTTCGAATTTATGTCTCCTGCGCCGGTCACCGTCTCACAAACTTTTTTCCTGATTTTGGGATAATTACGATTATATGCTCTAAATTCGCACGCCGCAATAAAAAAAAAAGATTTGTTAAACCGGAAGTTCAGGACATACGGAGGAATAGTACTGGCAATGGCTTTCTGGGCCCTGTCATTCATATGGTTCAAGCAGGCCAATGTTAACTTCAGGCCTGTCACCATTGTTTTCTTCCGTCTGATAATCTCTGTCATCATTCTTACAGTCTGGCTTATTGCCAGAAAGAAATTCGTAAGGATCAGGAAGGAAGACAGGAAGCTTTTCCTGATGCTGGCTGTATTTGAACCCTTCTTTTATTTTATAGGTGAGAGCTTCGGACTTACCTATGTATCGGCCACCGCCGGTTCGGTTATCATATCGACCATCCCGGTGCTGGCTACCATAGGGGCATGGATCCTTTTCAGGGAGAGACTGCGTACAATCAACTATGCCGGTATCGTCCTTTCCTTCATCGGAGTCCTGGTCTTCCTTGTAAATGGTAGCGGAGGACTCTCATTCGACCCCAGGGGAGTGGCATTGCTCGGTCTGGCGGTCCTTTCTGCCGTTGGCTACAACCTTACCCTCAGCAGACTGGTAAATAACTATTCTCCAGTATTTATTGTTAACTTCCAGAACGCCATAGGGGTACTGCTCTTTCTTCCCCTTTTCCTGATCATCGACTTAAAAACACTGTCAGGTACCACCATCAACCTTGTTTCATTGCTCCCTGTCATTGAACTGGCTGTCTTTGCCTCCTGCGGGGCCTTTATACTGTTTGCTTTTTCAGTCAGAAACATAGGGATAACAAGGGCTAATGTCTTTACAAATTTCATCCCCCTGTTTACAGCTATCTTTTCATTTTTCATCCTGAAAGAAAAGCTTACGGTTCAGAACATTGCAGGTATGTTAATTGTCGTGGCCGGACTCTTCATGTCGCAGATCAACGGCCGTAAAAAACACGGGGAAGAAGCTCTTATACTTACCGGAAAGACTGCCTGAGCCCTGCCTGTGAAACTGTCATCCTATACTTACTGTCAGGCCTGAATATTTAATATCTTTACATCACAACCTTTACCATGGCAAGAAGGATCTTAAGCAGCATTTTGCTTACCCTGTTGTTCTCCCCTGCTTTCACCCAGACCGGAGGAGACAATGTTTATGAATTCCTTAACCTGACCAGTTCAGGACTGGTTTCTTCACTGGGTGGCTCCAACGTATCCCTGCCCGACGACAACCTCAACCTGGCCTTCCACAACCCCTCACTGCTGTCTCCCTCCATGAGAAATAACGTAGCCCTTAACTATGTAAATTATTTCGCCGGGATAAACTACGGAATGGTGCTCTGGTCTCCGGCCTCAGGCAGTAAAGGAAACCTGGCCACTGGCCTTACTTACCTCAGCTACGGTTCCTTCACAGGCTCCGATGCCTCCGGAAATATTACAGGCAGCTTCAGCGCATCCGAGTACTCCTTCTCAGTAATATGGTCCTTTGCCATCGACTCTTCCTTCTCAGCAGGAATTAATATAAAGCCTGTGATCTCCCATCTCGAGAAATACAGCTCTCTGGGTATTGCAGCCGACCTGGGACTGTCGTATCAATCACGGGACAGGCTGTTGTCGGCGGGACTGGTTATAAGGAATACGGGATACCAGATCACAACCTATGCTGGTGAAACCAGAAAAGAACCTCCTTTTGAAATCATGGCCGGAGGGTCGGCCCGGCTGGCACATGCACCACTCAGATTCTCCCTCACCCTCACCCATCTCGAGAAATTCGATATGACCTGGGACTATACCAACGATCCCTCAGGTATCCGGCCCGCCGGAAGCACCGGTGGTTTTGGTGAAAACCTCATCCGCCACGTTATTGTAGGAGCCGAGTTGTTCCCCCATAAAAACCTGTGCCTGTCGGGTGGCTATAACTTTCAGAGACGCAGAGAGCTTCTGACCGAGGCAGGAACCGGAGGCGCAGGACTTTCATGGGGCTTTGGCTTCAACACTTCCGCCCTCAGGATCGAATTCGGCAGAGCTTCCTACCATCTGGCGGGATCATCAAATCACTTCTCCCTTGTTGTAAACCCTGCTTTGCTCTTAAGAAAAATCAGAGAATAAATGCTCCGGCCTGAGGCTGTATCTATGACATTAACACCTTGCTGCTGCCATGCCGGATAACGCATCACCTACATATCTCCTTTTAAAATAATTGTTTATTTTTAGAGCTTTCTTAGGATCCGGAATTATTAAGGTTAATGGAAAAAAGACTTATCATAGCAATCGACGGTTACTCTTCTTGCGGCAAGAGTACTTTTGCAAAAGCCATAGCAAGGGAACTGAAATATATATACATCGACAGCGGGGCAATGTACAGGGCTGTAACGCTTTTCTGTATCAGGAAAGGTTATGTGGACGAAGATAACCTTGACATGCAGGGCATACTGACAGATCTGGCCGATATCCATATAAGCTTCATCTATAATCCCGATAGAATGGAATATGAGACCTTCCTGAATTCTGAGAATGTTGAAACCGAGATAAGGGGTTTTGAGGTATCATCGCATGTGAGCAGGATAAGTCAGATTCACCAGATAAGGGCAAGAATGGTGGAACTCCAGAGACAGATAGGTGTTTTTAAAGGGATAGTTATGGACGGCAGGGACATAGGAACAGTGGTATTTCCCGACGCCGACATAAAGATATTCATGACAGCATCAGTCGACATAAGGGCAAAAAGGAGGTTTGATGAGCTGACTGAAAAGAATATTGATGTTGAATTTGAAGAGATAAGAAATAACATAATAGCCCGCGACATAGCCGATGAAAACCGCGATATAAGCCCTCTCAGAAAAGCCGACGATGCCCTGTTGCTAGATAATAGCAGGATGAGCGTAGCCAACCAGATGGAATGGATTAGAAAGATAATTGACAGTAAGCTGTATGGTAGTAGAAATTGACTCAAAATCAGGTTTTTGTTTTGGTGTCAGGAACGCCGTGGAGATAGCCGAAAAAGCCCTGCTGAAGGGCGAAAAGGTATACTCACTAGGCTCCATTGTCCATAACGACGCTGAAGTGGAACGCCTTACAGGAATGGGTCTGATAACAATAAACAAGGAAGAATTCTCAGCGCTCCACGATACCAATGTACTTATAAGAGCCCACGGCGAACCTCCCTCAACCTACCTTAAAGCCTCTGAAAACAACATTAGGATAATTGAAGCAACCTGCCCCATAGTAAAGAAACTCCAGGCAAGGATAAGAAGCACCTGGGAAAAAACAAAAGAGAACAGCGGCCAGGTTGTCATATTCGGGAAACCCGGCCATGCAGAAGTGATAGGGCTTCTGGGCCAGACCAATAATGAGGGCATTCTTGTGTCGCGACCATCAGATCTCGATAAAATAGACTTCTCAAAACAGGTGTATCTCTTCTCCCAGACTACCATGGGGATAAGGGAATTTGAACAGATTAGGGAGATAATCGGCACCAGGATGGTCGAAGCCGGGATTACCGATGTCGCCAATAACTTTTTTGTTATCAAATCAATATGTGGCCAGGTCTCAAACCGCGAACCCCACCTGAGGGAGTTCGCAGGGAAACACGATGTCATAATTTTTGTTAGTGGCCGTGAAAGCTCAAACGGCAAGATGCTCTTTTCAGTCTGCAGGAATGTCAATCCCCGATCATGGTTCGTATCTTCTCCTGCCGACATAGAAAAAAACTGGTTTGAGGACGCAGATACCGTGGGTATATGCGGAGCTACATCAACTCCCAAATGGCTAATCGAACAGGTAAAGGATTTCGTTGAACAGATCTGAAACCTTCATAAGATTTGAAAAAATAAATAGAGAGCAGGGATTACTGCCATGCCTGACTGATTTAAATTTGTACATTAAACTCTTTCAATATGTCACTATCAAAAGTATATTTCACAAACCTGAGGACCACTCCCTCAATGAACCTGCTTAAGAAACTGGGCAGGCTTATGGTAAAAGCCGGTATCGACAGCATCGATTTCGACAATAAGATTGTCGCTATCAAGATCCATTTCGGTGAACCGGGAAACCTTGCCTATCTGAGGCCCAACTATTCGGCTTATGTGGTCAGGTTCCTCAGGGACCGGAAGGCCATACCCTTCCTTACTGACTGCAACACTCTTTACTCGGGGCGGAGGTCAAACGGCCCCTCCCACCTCGAGGCTGCCTTCGAAAACGGTTATAACCCTCTCGTTACAGGCTGCCCTGTTGTCATTGCCGATGGCATCAAAGGGACAGAATACCGTGAGATAGAACTTGACCTGGAGATGTGCAAATCGGCAAAGATAGGTTCCGCTGTCGCCGACGCCGACATCCTTATCTCAATGAACCATTTCAAAGGCCACGAGATGACAGGCTTCGGGGGTGCACTAAAGAATCTGGGAATGGGATGCGCTTCAGTGGGCGGCAAGCTCTTTCTCCACAGTGGTGCTTCTCCCAGGATACATGCGAAGAACTGTACAGGCTGCCGGGTTTGCGAAAAGAACTGCGCCCATAATGCCATAAAGGTGGGAGATGATAAAATAGCCCATATCGATTATGCCTTGTGCGTCGGTTGCGGCCAGTGTGTGGCAGTATGCCAGTACGATGCAGCAAGGGTGGTCTGGCAGAATTCTTCCGAAAACGTATGCAAAAGAGTATCTGAATATGCCCTTGCCGTGGTAAAGGACAAACCTGCCTTCCATATTAACTTCATAATGAACGTATCGCCCGACTGCGACTGCTACGACTCAAACGACTATCCCCTTGTGCCCGATATAGGCATGGCAGCTTCCTTCGACCCTGTGGCACTCGACCAGGCAAGCGCCGACCTGGTTATAGCAGCACCTGCACTTACCGGAAGTAAGATATGCCAGGGACACGAGGAGGGTGATATGAGAAATGACGATAAGTTCAAACTGGCCCATCCCGACACATCGTGGCAGTCGGGTATCGGACACGCTGAAAAAATCGGACTCGGAAGTCCCGCCTATGAACTGATAACCGTCTGAAAAGCCCGCTGCAGTTTTTCTCAGTCAGCCTGTATCTTCATATACTTCAGCCTCAGGCTGTTTGAAACAACACTTATGCTGCTGAGAGCCATGGCCGCTCCGGCGATCATGGGGTTAAGAAGAAAACCGTTGACAGGGAACAACACCCCCGCTGCCAGTGGAATGCCTATTATATTGTAAATAAATGCCCAGAAAAGGTTCTGCCTGATGGTCCTTACAGTATTCCTGCTAAGCCTTATGGCTGAGGGTATGATGGTAAGGTCGTTGCTTATAATGGTCATCTTAGCCACATCAATGGCAATGTCGGAACCTTTTCCCATAGCTATGCTTACGTCGGCGGTTGCAAGGGCGGGACTGTCATTTATCCCGTCGCCGGCCATCCCCACAACTTTGCCTTCGGCCTGAAGCTTTCTTATGAAATCAGCCTTGTCCTGGGGCAGAGCCCCTGCAACAACACTCTCTATCCCCGTCCTGTCAGCCACAGCCCTGGCAGTCTTTTCATTATCGCCGGTTACCATGTAGACTTCTACGCCAAGTGCCCTGAGCTGCGATACAGCTTCAGAGGAGCTTTCCTTTATGGTATCAGTAACCGAGAAAATGGCCAGGAGCTCATCCCCAACGGCAAACCAAACCACGGTACCGGCATTATCCTCCCATTCCCCGGCCAGGACAGAGAACCTGTCGCCGGGAACGATCCCCCTTTCCCTGATAAGTGAAAGTCCACCGGCCATAAACAAAGTACCCCCGTATCTCCCCGAGATCCCTTTCCCTGTGATGCTCTCCACATCGGTTATAGCAACTGCCGAAGCCCCGGACTTAAGGTACCCGGCTACCGCTATTCCTACAGGATGCTCCGATACTTTCTCAAGTGAGAAAAGGACATCGGCATATCTTTGCCTGTCTTCCTCGCTTCTCCACTCCGCCTTATCAACCGAGGGCTCACCCATGGTCACGGTCCCCGTCTTGTCAAGAACAATGGCATCCATCCTGTGTATCCTCTCGAGTGACTCGGCATCTCTGACAAGGATGTTATTCTCAGCTCCCTTGCCTATTCCCGCAATTATGGCAGTGGGTGTGGCAAGGCCAAGGGCACAGGGACAGGCGATAACAAGTACGGTGATCATCGACAGCAGACCCTGCACAAACCCGTTCTGCCCTCCGGCAAAGGTCCATACAATAAGGGTGACGACTGCTACTGCAACAACTGCCGGGACAAATACAGCCGCGATACGGTCGACGAGTCTCTGTACCGGAGCCTTGCTACCCTGGGCTTCACCGACAAGCCTTATAATATTACTTAAAAGGGTATCCGAACCTACCTTTTCGGCAACAAACTTAAAAGTCCCTTTCTGGTTGATGGTACCTGAGAAGACTTTTGCCCCCTCCTCCTTCAGCACCGGCACGGGCTCACCGCTTATCATACTCTCATCAACATAACTGCTTCCCGAGCTTACCCTTCCGTCAACAGGGATCTTTTCCCCGGGTCTTATAAGGATGGTGTCTCCGACCTTAACCTTCGAGATGAGGTATTCCCTGGTCTCTCCACCCGGCAACACCTTGATTACGCTTTTGGGCTGCAGGCCAATGAGTTTTTTTAAAGCCGAAGAAGTATTGGCCTTTGCCCTTTCCTCAAGGAGCTTGCCAAGCATTACGAGGGTTATTACGACGGCTGCAGCCTCAAAATACACATGTGCATGCAGGCCGCGGCTGTGCCAGAATTCGGGGAACAGGGTGTTGAACACGCTGAAAAGATATGCTATGCCGGTACTAAGCGAGACCAGTGTATCCATTGTTGAACTGCCATGCCTTATCTGCCTGAAGGCATTTATGAAAAACGAGCGGCCGAACCAGAGCACAACAGGAGTGGCAAGCGCCCACATGATGAAGTTGGCATAAGGAATGTTCATGAAGACCATGCCAATAAGGACAAGAGGAACAGAGAAGGCTATTGCCCATATGGTCCTTCTCCTCATGGCCCTGTACCTCTGCTGCTGAAGATTCTCGCGCTTTTCCCCGGCAGCAGCCGACTCATCGGTAATGAGATCATATCCTACTGAAGTCACTGCCGCCCTCAGCTCATCGGGCTGGACCTCTGAGCTTAGAAACTCAACTGTAACAACTTCCATTGCAAGATTCACCGAGGCACTTACCACCCCGGGCTGCTTCAGGAGATGCGATTCAATATTGGCGGCACAAGAGGCACACGACATCCCAGTTACAGCATATTGCTTTTTTATAATATCCTTTTCCACTGAACTCATACTCCCCGTGATATAAGTCTGTTAAAATTATGTATTCTAACTCACTAACATAACAGTAAGATAATTGTTTACTATCTTTGAATGACTTTATATTAAAAAGTGGTTAAAACCTTATCTTTAACTTAAAGAATCAAAAAATAATAGTAGTAATGTTAATCTTCTTTATATGTCACTGACCGATCAGATTGCCGGCGACCTTATAGCCGCGATGAAAGCTAAAGAAACAGTTAAGCTTGAAGCCCTGCGTGCAGCAAAAACAGCATTCACCCTTGCCCGTTCCGAAAAAGGAGCGGGATCACAACTTACCCCTGATGAAGAACTGAAGCTTATCCAGAAACTTGTGAAGCAGAGAAGGGAATCTGCAGCCATCTACAGGGAACAGAACAGGCCCGACCTGTGTGAAAAAGAAGAAGCCGAAGCTGACATTCTGGGGAAATATCTTCCTGCCAGGATTACCGATGATGAACTGACGGCTGCCGTAAAGGGGATCATTGAAAAAACTGGTGCCTCCGGCCCCTCAGATATGGGGAAGGTGATGGGAGCTGCTTCAAAAGAGCTGGCAGGCAAAGCCGATGGAAAAGATATTGCAGCAAAGGTGAAGCAGATCCTGGGCATGTAAGTCTATCTTATCACACTCACAAAAACGGCCTGTTTTATACAGACCCCGAAATAAATATCATGTCCGACGCATACAATGACCTGACGACAGAAATTTTCAACAGTAATCCTGATGGGATAATTGTGACTGGTAGCGGAGGGGAAATCTCTGCAGCAAATCCCGCTGCCTGCATCTTGCTAGGGATGGAACAGGAAGAAATCATACTCGGCGGTCTTGACAGGTTTACTGAAGCACCCGCTGAGGGAACACTTCTCCTGAAAGCCCTCAGGTCTTCTCCTGAAAAGGGACAGAAGGTACTGGTGATGAAAAGGAGCGATGGCTTCTCATTCACTGCCGGGCTAAACTGGAAAACCTTCACAGGAAAAGATGGAAACAGCTGCATCCTGCTTTTTATTAAGGAAATCCCGAAACGGTCCAGGTTCGTAAGTGAGATTTCTGCCAGAGAAAAGGACCTGCAGGATACCATCCAGCGATATAAAACCTTTATTGAAAAGGCTGCCGATGCTGTCTTTGTTCACGGGATGGATGGAAAATTCATTGAGGTTAACCAGTATGCCAGCCGCTTGATGGGTTACTCATGCGAAGAACTACTGACGATGAGTGTCTTCGACCTTGAACTTAACTTCTCTCCTGAAACAGCCCGCTGTGAATGGGAAAAGATGAGTCCGGGAGAACCCTATACCCTCTTTGGTAAGGGAAAGAAAAAAGACGGAAGCGTCTTCCCTGTTGAGATACGTTTCGGATGCTTCATCTGGAAGGGAGAAAAACTGTTCCTGGGTCTTGTAAGAGATATTACGGAAAGAATAGAAGCAGAGGAGGAGATTAGAAAGAATGAACTCAGATACAGGACTATCTTTGAACAATCAGTAGTTCCTGTATGGGAGGAGGATTTCTCTGAGGTTAAGAAATATTTTAATCAGTATACTGTCAGGAGAATTAAAAATCTGCGAAGCTGGTTCTCCAGAAATCCTGATAAGGTATTCCAGGTGATCTCTCTGATAAGAATACTGGAGATAAACCAGACCTCAGTAAGGTTCTTCGGGATGAATAGCAAAGAGGAAGTGATACTTAATATCTCATTCTATTTTGAAGAAGATGCAATACCCATTCTCACTGAAGAACTCGTTAGTCTTGCAGCCGGTAACACCGAGTTTTCAGGTGTCTTCCCTTTAAGGATAGTAAATGGCGAAAAGAAATACATATTTCTTAAACTAAGTGTGGTCCCCGGATATGAGGAAGACCTCTCAAGAGTCCTGGTCTCATGGGTTGACATAACCGAAAGGATAAAGTACGAGGAGATGCAGAAGAAGGTTAACGCTAACCTGAGGGAGCTTGCCAGAAGGATAGAGGTGGTACGTGAGAAAGAAAGAAAAGCCATCTCTCTTAACCTTCACGACGACCTCGGACAACAGCTTACAGCCCTTAAGATGGAAATGCTCTGGCTGCTGAATGACGGGAATCTTAATAAACCGGAAGCCCGCGAAAAGATAACACATATGACCGGAGTCATTGACACATCGATTGATACAATAAGGAATATAGCATCGGACCTGAGACCAAGCATACTTTACGACTTCGGACTCACAGATGCCATTGAATCTCACCTTCTTAACTTCTCAAAGTCAACAGGAATAAAGACAACTGTCAAAATCTCAGAACGTCTGCCAAAAATTGATGACAACATGGCAATAGTCCTGTTCAGGATCCTTCAGGAAGCCATGACCAATGTGGTCCGGCATTCAGGAGCTACATCGGTTGTGGTAACCCTGCATGTCAGATACGGTAAACTGATACTCAGGGTGAAGGACAATGGTTGCGGAATAGAGGGCGATGTTACTGATAAACCAGGATCCATAGGGCTCCTGGGAATGAAAGAAAGAGCCAGGTCCTATGATGGCGATCTCCTGGTTAAAGGGAAACCCGGCAAGGGAACAGTCATTGTCGCCAGAATACCCTACGAAAAGGAAAACCGGCCAAAAGAATCAGAAGACATATCCCGTCTGGCAGATAACGTACCACCAATACTCATAGGCCATGATCAAAGTTCTTATAATTGACGATCACCCTGTTTTACGCCAGGGCATAAAACAGATCCTTGAAGGCGACAGGGAAAAACGCTTCGACCTGATCGAGGAAGCTGAAAACGGAGTGGAGATGATGGAAAAGATCAGGGAAAAAGACTTTGATGTGATCATACTCGATATATCACTGCCCGGAAGAAGCGGACTTGATCTGCTTGCCGACCTCAAGAAATCCAGACCCAAAACAGCCGTGGTGATTCTTAGTATGTTCGCCGAAGAGATCTATGCCATCAAAGCAATGAAAATGGGAGCTTCAGCCTATATAACAAAGACTGCAGCCACCAACGAACTTATAAAGGCCATCATAAAGGTCAGAAACGGCGGGAGATATATTACGGCATCTCTGGCCCAGAACCTGTCGTTCGACTTCATCGATGAGAAAGAAAGACCTCTCAGCGAACTGCTCTCAGCCCGCGAACTAGAGGTGGTACGGATGCTTGCTGAAGGGAAAACAGTCACCGCAATTGCAGAGGAGCTTTCTCTGAGCCCTAAAACAATAAGCACCTACAGGGAAAGGATCCTTTCTAAACTAAACCTCAAAACCACTTCCGAAATAATCAGATTCGGCCTCAGGGAAGGACTTGTATAACAGCCCGGCGCTCTGACCTGCATCTTTCTGAATCTCACCCTGTAAGGAATTATCCTACAAAACAATCAGGATTCTTCCTAGATACCTACCGGCACTTTAGGGATATGTTTGCATCACCGGAAAACTCCCTGGTTGTATTTCTTTTCATATAGACCTTGTGTATTAATGGAAGCAATCTCCAAAGGAACTCTTCTTATAATTGATGAATCGCAAAACCATAGAGACAGGATGGTTAAGCTCCTGAACGAATTCAGCTTCGGGGGCCGTATCATCGAAGCCGAAAATCCTTATCAGGGATTGATAAAACTGAAGGAGTTTTCACCTGCCATAGTCATGGTCGATATAAGGCTCTATTTCTCCAGTGGCATCAACCTTATTGAAAAGCTTCGGATGATAAGTCCCGGTGTCAGATTTATGATACTGACAAGCTACTCCCATGCTGAATGCTACAGACCTAACCCTGAAGATATAATGGACTGCCATTACCGCGACGAGGAGGATCACTATGCCGGGATGAAACTATGTCTGAGCTTCAACTGATTAAACTATTACAATGACATTTCATAATCTGAAAAACAATTCACAGAAAACATATACGGATACAAGGCCTGCCGCCAGCTCCTCAAATGAGCTCAATGCCGGATCCCGTTATCCAGTGAATGAGAGCGAAACTGCCAGGAGACAGATACTCTCACTTAACATTAAAAGCAATTCAGGTTGCTTTGTCATCTCCCCGCATGATCATTCTGCCGGAGAATCCATGCACCTTCCGGCTCAGGAAAGATCAGATGCCGGACCAATAACGGGCGGATCAGGAATTGTAAACCCGATTTCTCCAACTTCCGGTGAAGAAGACGAACATAGCTTCCTTATGTCGCTTATAAATACAATCCCCTTTGGTATGCATATAGTCGACATGGAAGGAACCATTCTTTACCATAGCGAAAAGATGAAAGAACTGGCAGGTGAAGACTGTACAGGAAAAAAATGCTGGGAGATATGTAGCGACAACAAAAAACAGAACAGCGACTGCCCCCTTCTCAGGAAAAGCAGTAAGGACGATACCGGTGTTTATGAAGCCCGCAATCTTTTCGGCGGCAGAATCTTTTCAATAAGTTTCTCAAAGATGCTGTTCAGGGGAAAACCGGCCATGCTCGAGATCTTCCAGGACATCACTGACAAAAAGGTCACCGAAGATGAACTCAGACGATCCGAGTCACACTACAGAAGCCTGGTCGAACTCTCGCCCGATGCTATCCTTATAGTAGATTTTGAAGGATATGTCAGGTACGCCTCACAGAAGGTCTATCCTCTCTTAAGAATCCCTGAAAGCTATAATCTGACAGGAGCTTCAATACTCGACTGGATCAGTCCCGATCATCACCTTAAGGTAATGGAAAGGATAAACGACCTTCTAACAGAAAATAAGAGTCCGGGTAACAACGAATACAGGCTTCTCAGATATGACGGATCCCCCTTCTGGGCCGAAGTATCCTCCGCTGTTCTTCCTCCGGTGGATGGAAATGAGAACGGACTTCTAGTTATCTGCCGCGATATCTCGGAAAGGAATAAGACAGCTGCCGAACTCATAAGAACCAAGGAGAAGGCTGAAGAAGGAGACAGGCTGAAGACGGCCTTCCTTAAAAACATATCTCACGAAATACGGACACCTCTGAACGCCATTGTTGGTTTTTCAACTCTGCTTGACGATCCGGATATGGACAGGGAAACCATAAAAAACTATACCGATATTATCATCCAGAGTTCAAACAACCTGATTCTGGTTGTTGAGAACATAATTGAGATGGCAAATATAGAAATAGGAATCATCAAAGGCCGGCTCATTCCCTGCGACATCATCGGATTAATGGAAAAACTATTCTCCGAATCGAGGTTTAAATTCCTTGCCAGAGGTCTTGACTTTACTTACACTTCCTTACTTGCAGGAGGCCAATCAATGGTTATGACTGATGTCGCCAAGGTGGAGTTCATCCTCTCTGCTTTTCTGAGTAACGCCCTTAAATTCACTGAAAAAGGGAGTGTCGGTATGGAATGCCGGAAGTCTGGCAATACAATTGAATTCATTGTTGCCGACACAGGCACTGGTATCAGACCCGAAGATGAAGACCGTATCTTTGAGAAGTTTTACCAGACCGACTACTCATTGTCGAGACTCAGGGAAGGAACCGGACTCGGACTTCCAATCTCAAAAGCCTATGCCGGCATCATCAACGGCTCTGTCAGGGTAAAGTCAGAATACGGAAGGGGTTCAGCGTTCTGCCTCACCATACCATTCATACCTGCACTACCAAAATATGGCCTTCACGAGGAAGGCCATATGATACAGACAGAAACGAAACCTGCAGGGATATACACAGCGACAGTATAGAAAAGCATACTGTCACGTATGCATCCTCTCAATCAGGATTTATGAAGATCTTCTTCGAGATACTCATCGTTGTGGAGTAAACCCTTATTATATAGTTGCCTCTGACCAGGTCAGGATAAAATTCATGATACCCCGACGATCCGAGCCTGTAACTGCTTAAAAGCTGCCCCGACATGTTGTATATCTCAAGCATCCCTTTTACTTCTCCCGGAATTATTATATTGCTTTTGAGAACACCTCCCGAAAAATAAACCTTCAGGTCGCCGGTTTCATTAACCATCGTGGGGACTGCCATGACCAGAGCCGAGATTATAAGGAAGAAACGGTCGTAGTGCTCACCAGCGGCAAGACTTACCGGATATTCCAGCCCCGTTGCAAGTCTGGTCTCAGAACCCGTTACCCTGTCTTGTAAAACAACATTGCAGTTGGTAAACAGTCCCTCTGTATTGCTGACCCTGATAATCACTGTACCTCTCTTTTCAGTACGTATACCGAGCTTCAGGCTGAGTGGTTCGGCTAAGAAGCCGGGGACCCCACTGATTGAGAGTTTTGATCCTTCCTGACTGAAGACAAAGAAGTTGGTTACATTAAGGTCGGTATTAAAAAGCTTAAGTGCATCAAACGATCCGTCATAGCTAAGCGTTGACCTGTCGTCAAAATAAACCACAAGGGGGTCAAACGACAAAGGATCGGAGAGATATCCTGCTGCGATACGCAGCAACGACCTCTCCTCGGTTGCAGATTCAGCCTGCAGGAAGATGCTACCGGCGCCTTCCCTTCTTTCTAACCCCACAGTCATGGCGTATTTGGCCACATCATTACCCTGCAGTACTGAATTACAAACTACAAAAACCACAAAAATGAATACTTTGTTCAATCTGGTTCGGTTTAATGAGAGCATCCTTAATAAATGTTTCCCCAATAGGATGCTGATCACTCGTCAAAAGTAAGGTACCGGCCCGTTAGCATTTGTAAGAGACTGACTGATATTGATGTAGGGAATATACTGACACCGCAGCACTGAAGGTTACGGCCTGTGTTTTATATAACGATGATATTACTTTCCAGACAGGAAAGAATGGATCCCTGCAGCTGCTTTCCGGCCGTCGCCCATGGCAAGGATGACTGTTGCTCCTCCCCTAACAATATCACCGCCGGCGAATATGTCAGGGATACTGGTCTGCATTGTATCAGTATTTACTACGAAGGTACCATACCTGGTCACTTCAAGGTCGGGAACCTGACGGGGGATAAGCGGATTGGGAGAAACTCCCACGCTCACAACAACCTGGTCGACTCCGATTATATATTCCGAACCCTCAAGAACAACAGGCCTTCTGCGGCCCGACTCATCGGGTTCTCCGAGCTCCATCCTCTGAACAACCATTTCCTTAACCCTTCCTGCCTTGTCGGCATGATATTCAACAGGGTTCTCAAGGCATCTGAACTCTACACCTTCCTCGATGGCATGTTCTATCTCTTCCTTCCTGGCCGGCATCTCTTCCATGGAACGGCGGTAGATGATCATAGCCCTTTCAGCGCCAAGTCTTTTGGCCGTTCTTACCGAGTCCATGGCTGTGTTGCCTCCGCCAATAACGGCGACAACCTTTCCGAAATGAACGGGAGTGTCATAGTCGGGCTTTGCGGCATTCATCAGGTTGACTCTTGTAAGATACTCATTAGAAGATAGTATTCCTGCGTAGTTTTCGCCGGGGATATTCATGAATCTGGGCAGGCCAGCGCCACTGCCTACAAAGAAAGCCTTATACCCATCTCCCCTCAGATCATCGAAATCGGCTGTCTTGCCAACAACAAAGTTCCTTACAAACCTCACCCCCAGCCTCCTGAGATATTCAATCTCGGCATCCACAACCCTGTTGGGAAGCCTGAATTCGGGAATCCCGTATTTAAGAACCCCGCCTATCTCATGAAGGGCCTCAAAAACAGTCACGTCATAGCCATGCTTTGCCAGGTCACCAGCAGCAGCCAGTCCGGCAGGACCTGAGCCTATTATTGCAACCTTTATGTTGTTATGCTCAATATCAGGTATCTCAGGTACAGATCCCGACTCGCGCTCATAGTCCGCCACAAACCTCTCGAGGTAGCCAATAGCTACGGGTACCTTATTAAGCTTTTTGGTATAAAAACAGTTGGCCTCACACTGGACTTCCTGGGGACAGACCCTTCCACAGACACCCGGGAGGGCATTTGTTTCCTTTATAACAGCTGCTGCCTTAATGAAATCACCGGCTTCGACATTCTTTATGAACCTGGGTATGTCAATACTTACCGGACAACCTTCTACACAGGTAGGGGTAACACAATCAAGGCACCTCCTTGCTTCCTGCATGGCCTGAACGACACTTATCCCCTGGTTAACCTCTTCATGGTTCCTGTTCCTGACATTACTGTCCTGCGCCGGCATTTTAACACGTTCAATGCCAACACGTTCCTTCTGTTTCAGGTTCTCCCTCAGAGCAACCCTCCATTCAACACTCCTCTCCCTCCTGTAATATTCCTGATCTCTCTCCGACATCTTTCCCGGCACTGTTTATCCTGTTCAAAATATCTGTTCCTATTCCTGCTGTAATTCCCTTGTTTTCAGTCTTTTCCTGCCTCAGCCTCATTTGTTTTGTATTCCCCGAGACGCATAATAAGCTCATCAAAATCAACCTGGTGGGCATCAAACTCGGGGCCGTCTACACAGACAAACCTTGTCTTTCCGCCTACCGATATCCTGCATGCACCACACATACCCGTTCCGTCGACCATTATATTATTAAGGCTGGCCACTGTGGGTATCTCATACTTCTTTGTAAGAAGTGAAGTGTATTTCATCATTATGGCGGGACCAATGGTAATAGCCAGGTCGATCTTCTCACGGTTGATTATCTTCTCCATACCCTCCGTCACAAGTCCGCGGGTACCATACGACCCGTCATCGGTCATTATAAGCACCTCATCCGAGTGCGCCCTTATCTCTTTCTCAAGTATAAGCAGATCTTTGGTCCTTGCAGCCAGTACACTTATTATCCTGTTACCTGCCTGATGCATGGCTTCAACTATAGGAAGCAATGGAGCAATCCCCACACCACCACCTGCACACAGAACAGTCCCTGCCTTGTAAATATGCGTCGGATGACCAAGCGGACCTACAACATCGGTAACCTCATCTCCAATATTAAGAGCAGCAACCTTGTGACTGGTAAATCCTACCTTCTGAATTATAATGGTAATGGTACCTGCAACCGGATCAGCCGACGAAATGGTAAGAGGAATCCTCTCTCCCTTCTCTCCGATCTTGATTATTACAAAATGTCCCGCTTTCCTCTTCCTTGATATTTCAGGAGCAGAAATGACAAGCTTAACTACATTCTCCGAAAGATATTGCTTATCAGCTATTTTACTCATCTGTTGTTGTATCGGCAATTTTTTAACGCTCCAAAATTAATATTTTTAAGACACAACAAAAGTTAATTTAAATAAAATTGTGATTTTTACTGTTTTGCTTAATTTTTTATAAAAGCGCTTCTTCCGGCACCAGCTTCGTTTTCTTTTCATGAAGAAAAATCCTTCATAACCCGGAAATGGCAGGGAATATATTTTATTGATTATATTTGATCATGCCATTTACAAAAACATTTTTTATAATACTTATGCTGATCATTCCCATGACAGGAAAGCTTTGCGGCCAGAACGTTGAAGTGACTGTCAAAGGGATCAGATCTCCTGAGGGACAGCTGGTCCTTGGCGTCTTCACAAGCGAGGAGGCCTTCCGTATGGAGGAGTCGGTACTTGAGAAAAGGGAACTTAAGTCAGAGATGAAAGATGGCAGTATAACTATAAACATCACCCTGGAACCTGGCATATATGGCATCTCAGTTCTCGACGACGAGGATGGTGACGCAGAGATGAAGTTTAACTTCCTTGGCATCCCTAAGGAAGGTTTCGGATTCTCTGATTATTATCACACGGGACTGACAAAACCTAAGTTCGACCTATATAAATTTACCGTAATAAAAGACCGGCCGCTGAAGCTGAACGTCAGGATGCGCTATATCCTCTGATCAAAGCTCCTGGACAAACCCATGAAAAACATGAAAAAAGAAAAGCTGACCACACAAGAGTACCTCATCCCCTTCATCCTGATATCATCTCTCTTCTTCCTCTGGGGAGTGGCCAATGGGATGCTCGACACCCTCAACAAACACTTCCAGGATATACTTCACATGTCAAAGGCTCAGTCGGGTCTTATTCAGTTCGCCGTTTACATAGCTTATTTCTCACTTGCTCTCCCTGCCGGCTACTTCATAAGAAAGAAAGGATATAAAGCCGGGATAATCCTGGGTCTGTCGCTATTTGCCGCAGGTGCCCTGCTAATTGCCGGAACAGCCTTCCTTGAGTCTTTCTGGATAGTACTTGCCTGCCTCTTCGTCATGGGCTGCGGCCTGGCAACCCTTGAGACAGCCGCCAATCCCTATACTACAAAACTGGGGCCTCCTGAGAGCGCCGAACGGCGTATCAACTTCTCACAGTCGTTCAACGGACTGGCATGGGTGGTCGGACCACTTATAGGGCTTTACATCTACAGGACCCAGAGTCACGAAGCCGGCGAAAAGCTAAGCTCCATGATACTGCCTTACCTGATAATAGGTTTAGTGGTCATTGCAGTTGCTTTCCTGTTTATAAAAACCCCGCTTCCCGAAATCGAAGAAGACGACGCAGCCACTCTCACCGGCGAAGCAGGAAGCATGTCAGGCAGCCCCGGTCAGCCTCTGCTTAAGCGCAGGCATTTTATCGGGGGCGTGGCAGCGCAGTTTGCCTATGTGGCAGCCCAGACCGGGGTATTCAGCTATATGATTAACTTCGTTACCGACCCGGGGCAGGCACCGCGTTTCGAGGCTGAACAAGGACCGTTTTTTCTTGCCTTCGGCTTTGCACTTTTCATGGCAGGCCGCATGTCGGGAAGCTGGATGATGCGCTTTGTAGAACCTGCCCGTATGCTGGCACTCTACTCACTCATGTGCTGTCTTCTGCTTCCCTTTGTAAGCGCCAACCTGGGCTGGATATCCCTTATTTGCCTGTTCGGAGTCTTCTTCTTCATGTCAATAATGTTCCCCACAATATTCGCCCTCGGGATTAAAGACCTTGGAGCCGCAACAAAAAAAGCATCTTCCTTCATGGTAATGGCCATTGTGGGAGGAGCCGTCTTTCCTCCACTTATGGGACTTATTGCCGACCGGTACGGGATGCCGGCAGGCTTCCTCGCCCCCATCCCCTTCTTTGCCTTTATACTCTGGTACGGACTTAAAGGATACAGACTCATATAAAGATACAGACTCATATAAAATAATACTAACCTTAACAATAATAACCATTATGAAAACCTTAATAGAGATCGTTGCGGGATTAAAAAAATACCTCCCTGTTCTTCTTATTGTTATGTCGGGTACTGGCGTCTTCGCCCAGACTGAGAAACAGCTTGTAATAGGCGAACAACCCATCTACAGAGTCGCTAAAGCCTCCGGCACCTTTAACATCGATGGCCGGATGGACGAAGCTGACTGGCAGAAAGCTTCGGTAAGATCCTTCGACTACTTCTATCGTGGCGACAAGCCTGCCGAGAAACAAAAAACAAAATTCAGAATGATGTGGGACGATCAGAACCTGTACCTCTTCTATGAATGTGAAGACACATCACTGATGGCCCGCGAGACAGCTTTCGACGCCCGGCCCTATCTCGACGACTGTGCCGAATTCTTCTGCGTACCCGTTCCCGACAGTATTTACCTGCATTTTGGCTTTGAGCTTAACATAACCAAAGCACCCTACGACTTTGTTGCCCTGTGGAGATTCCATAACGAAAGAACTATTTTTATCCGTGGATATAATCCCGAATATAAGGTTGAAGTGGTTAATAACGGAACTATCAACAACCAGGAGGATAAAGACAAAGGATGGACCATGGAAATGGCAATACCCTTCAATGCATTCAGCGACTTCCATATGGTGGCTCGTCCCGCTCCTGGCGTAAAATGGGCATTTCAGGCGGTTAGGCAGGACAGGAACTTTATTGACGACAGGTTCCGGTCGACATCAACACTTTTTCCTATTTACGACATCAGAAAAGACGTTCACCAGCCTTCACGCTTCGGCCTGATGGAATTTTCAGAATGAAAAAACTGTTGTCCGGCCTCAGACCATACAGCTTCCCGGGAAATATTCTTCATTTCTAACAGTAGCACAGCAATTTTCATTATCTTTGCTGCGGTTCCGGAATATTTTCCGGGATTTACATAAGCCAGCCTGTTCATACTGCATCCCGGTCAGTGCATTCAGAAATTAATAAGCTGGTTAATATTAATCGCCGGGCCAAAATAAATCTATGGGAAGATCACAGGAGACATCTGGGAAAAAAGAGATAAGAAAGCAAAAAGAAAAAAAGAGGAAAGACAAGGAGAAGAAACGTGCTCTGAAAAAGCAGGAAGGGAAATCAAGCTTTGATGATATGATAGCCTATGTCGATGAGTTCGGCAGGATCTCTGATACTCCCCCGTCCCCGGATCAAAAAACTGAAGTGATCGCTGAGAATATTGAACTTACAGCTACCCCAAGAAAACCTGAAGACGATGCCACCTTCCTCAAAAAAGGTGTGGTAAGCTTTTTTAATAACTCAAAGGGGTTTGGTTTTATTCGTGATAATGCTTCCGGCCTCAGATATTTTGTCCATGCTAACGCACTTCTTGAACCTATTGCCGAGAATGACGTGGTTGTCTTTGAAACGGCAAAGGGCATAAAAGGCCCCTCGGCAGTCAAGGTGAAGATATTCAGGGCACAAGCCCCTCCCGCAAAGGAATAACTGCCTTTAACTTATTCTACCTTAACTTCTTTGCTGTGTTCCTCGACAGATACCTGGTCCTGGCTTCCTCAACATCAGCATCAGGAGCAATATAGATTTTGGTTCTGTGATCAATAATCACTTCCTTCAATTTCGAAATATCAGGCGATTTATTGGTATTTGGTCTGGGTTCAAACATAGTCCGGAATTCTTTAATTGTTAAGTGCTGAACGTAAGATGAAGTTCACTTGTATTGCAAACATAAACATGCGGGTTTATAATTTTTAAGAAATATAGGGCCATCAGAGCAATAAAATCAAAATTATTTCCTGATGAACCCGAAACCTTCTGATTAATTAAAAATTTTACCTTCCCCTTACTCATTCAGTATTTTAATTTTGTAAGATACGAAAAAAAGTCGGTTTATTGATTTATTCTCAATAAATTAATTATTACGACTATACAAATTCTTACCAAACCGTATTCTCTTGCCTGTCCGGGAATATAAAGCCTGACACCCCATTAGGAAACAGATCGTATATATTAGTATTACACCACAACCACGAATATTTGATTATATTGCGTGCTTTAAATATAGGTGATCCCTCAGAAGCGCCGTCACAAATTTAATTCAGCCTGGATTTGAGTTCACTTCAGCCAGGATATAAATCAACCGCTCCCGGGAATTGCATAAGAACAATTAAAATAAAAAACAGGGAAAAAGGATTCACTTCATGTGACAGGCTCCATGGGCAGTATACTCAAAGCTACTGCGCATCTTACCAAAAAGAGAACCCTGCTCCTCCATCTGAAAAAAAATAACTGTAAAGAAAAAAATGAAGACATTAAGAATAGGAGATCTTTCTATTGCCGTTCCGGTAATTCAGGGAGGTATGGGTGTTGGTATTTCACTATCGGGACTGGCTTCTGCGGTTGCCATGGAAGGTGGCGTGGGAGTTATTTCGAGTGCAGGTCTGGGACTTATATACAGACATTTTTCAGGAAACTACCTTGAGGCAAGTATTCACGGACTTAAAGAGGAGATCAGGAAAGCCAGGGAGAAAACTGTTGGAGTTATCGGGGTTAATATAATGGTGGCCATGACAAACTTTGCCGATATGGTCAGAACAGCTATCCAGGAAAAGGCCGACATAATAATTGCAGGCGCCGGCCTTCCCCTCGACCTTCCTTCATTCCTTAACAAAGACAGCAAAACAAAACTCCTGCCTATCGTCTCCTCAGCCAGAGCCGCCAGGATAATTTGTGAGAAATGGAAATCAGGCTTCGACTATCTTCCCGATGGAGTTATCGTTGAAGGACCTGAAGCAGGTGGACACCTGGGCTTCAGGGAAGAACAGCTAAAAGACAGTGACTACTCCCTCGAACATCTTGTTCCTGAGATAAGACATGAGCTTAACCTGTTTGAGGAGAAATATAATAAACCTATTCCCCTTATAGCAGCCGGAGGTATTTATACAGGAGATGATATAAATAAAATAATGAAACTGGGAGCCTCGGGAGTACAGATGGCAACCCGCTTCGTCACTACAAGTGAATGCGATGCTCCCGAAGCTTTCAAACAGACATATATAGATGCCGAAGAAAAGGATATTGAGATAATCAAAAGTCCGGTCGGCATGCCCGGGAGAGCCATCATATCTGGTTTCCTTAACAAAGTTAAGGAAGGGAAAAAACAACCTCAGAAATGCCCTTTCAAATGCATAAAAACATGTGACATAAGCAAAAGTCCATACTGCATCATTGTTGCTCTTATGAATGCCTTCAAGGGTAATTTCGATAACGGTTTTGCCTTTGCAGGAAGCAATGCCTTCAGGGCAACGAAAATTTCATCGGTCAAAGAGGTCTTTCAGGCATTAATAGACGAATACAGATCAAGTATAAGTAACGACTGAAGATAATTTAGAGTTTAACAAACTCAACTCTCTTATTGTTAGCCTTACCTTCTGATGTGGAGTTGGGACCTAGTGGTTTGCTCTCACCCCATCCTTTGACAGTCAGACGTTCTCCATCGATTCCCAGTTGCTTGAGTGTGTTAGCAACAGTCGTGGCTCGTTGTACGGAAAGAGTCTGGTTAAAAGCTTCATCCCCATCGCTGTCAGTATGCCCTTCCACACTTAGTCTGATGTCGGGATACTCATTCATCATTGCAGCAATCTCATTTATAACACCCATCGACTCAGGCTTAAGAGTTGCCTTGTTGACATCAAACCTGATACCATTGGCGATTATCTTACCCTCTTTCATGAACCGTTCGTAATACTTCACCCTGCCTTCAGCTATCCTGATGTTCTTAATGTAATAATGGCTTTTATCACTTGAGTGCAGGGCACGGATGGAAATACCTGTAGGATCAGAAGTCAGATGAGGGATGTTAATAAGCCTTGTGCCATTATGATAGGCCTTAAGCTTGCCGTCTGTATATGCAATCGATACATGTATCCAGCTCTTTTCATGGTTAACACCTCCCGGCAACTTGCATGAGGCAGGATAGAAATCCATTCCATCACCCCATACATCCAGATAACATCTTCCTGGCGGACAGTCCTGATTCTTCAAATCAAACAGGTATACCGAAATGGCATCATGAGGAATATATGCATCAAACTCAACAGTAAAAATGTCCGGGAGATAATCCTTCTCCGGGTCTTTCATATAGGGTATAATGGTCGATCCATAATCCCTGAACATAATTACATTCTCACCATCAAGTACGGCAATTTCCACGTTGCCATCATGTAGTTTCCATCTGGAGGGAAACTCACCTTTCTCCTCACCTTCCAGGTTATCTTCAAAAACAACCCTGTCACCGGGGATAAAATCATACCTGGCCCAATCAAGGACTGGACCTGAGGGCCTGGCTTCCTTTGCCGGATCAATAATCTGCGCGTTAAGCGTTACACCCATAAAACGAACGGAAAGGAACATCACAGCAATAATCAAGAATAGTCTTCTCATTATTTTGGTTTTTATCTGTCAGCCAAACACATAACCACATCATCTCCCTTGTTCCCGGATATCATCCGGATTACTTATGTTTATTACCGGGGAAGAAAAGGCCTTATGAAAGTAATTATCAGCCAGCCATGTTTTAACTCCCGGGAAACAGCCTGATCAAAAGTCATCGGACCTGGCTTTTACAAAACAAATCTCCGGAAAGATTCTTCCGGCACATGACCCTGCAAACCGAATTCATCCCTGATAGGGTCATCCGGCCGGAACACCCGTCACCAGAAAAAAGTGTGCCGCAACAGACCATGGTACAATAACCTGGAATCACTTAAAGTTACAAAAAAAAATCGTTTAAGAAAGCAGAACAGAGACAAAACCCTGATTTAAAAAACACTCTGATTAAAACTTCTTTATCTTTAAGTCGTGGTTCCTTACAGCTGCTGAACGACAGATAGATCCCCCGGGTCATAAATGAGCCTGATCCTCCTCTCCGGTTCATGCACCTCATCCTGGCCGGACCGTATCAGCCGCGGCAAAGCTTAAATGGAAATATTTTTGCCTCCTGCTCCTGTCACACCAGGCAGAGAAGGCCGGATAAAACTCATTTGAACTTAGCTCCATTAACAGTGATTACATTTACCATCTCAATCGCCATCCTCCTACTGGGATACCTCTTCTACTCACGGTTTATTGAAAAAATAGAACAGGCCGACACTACCCGCCAGACTCCTGCATACAGGCTTAACGACGGTGTCGACTACGTCCCGATGCCTTGGTGGAGAATCTTCCTTATTCAGTTCCTTAATATAGCCGGACTGGGACCTATCTTCGGGGCTATAGCAGGAGCCATGTGGGGCCCGGTGGCCTTCATCTGGATAGTCCTGGGCTCTGTCCTGGCCGGAGCTGTCCACGACTACTTCTCAGGAATGCTGTCGGTAAGACACAACGGGCTCAGCATCACCGAGATAGTTGGCATCTACCTTGGAAGTGGAATGAAGCAGGTGATGAGAGTCTTTACAGTAGTGCTGATGGTCCTTGTAGGTGCCGTGTTCATCATGGGACCTGCGGGTATAATGGCCGGACTGACACCCGGAAGTCTGTCAATGACATTCTGGGTCTGGGTAATATTCATATACTATATCCTGGCCACCATGCTTCCCATAGACAAGATAATTGGCCGCATCTACCCTCTCTTTGGATTTGCTCTGCTGTTCATGGCCCTGGGCCTTATTACTGCCCTTTTTGTCAAAGGTATTCAGATCCCTGAACTCAGCCCTGACAACTTAAGGAACTTCCATACCGACAGTGAGAAGTTCCCCATATTCCCCATGATGTTTATAACAATAGCATGCGGTGCCATCTCAGGCTTCCACTCCACCCAGTCACCACTTATGGCACGCTGTCTGACCAGTGAGAAACTCGGACGAAGGGTGTTTTACGGTGCCATGATAACAGAAGGTGTTGTAGCCATGATATGGGCAACAATAGGCATGTCTTTCTACGGAGGCATTCATGAACTGAACACCGTGATGACTGAACATCAGGGTAACGCAGCATATCTGGTAAACGAGATATCAAACTCCCTTCTCGGGAAATTTGGCGCGGTGCTGGCACTGCTGGGTGTGGTTGCCGCTCCGATAACCTCAGGCGACACCGCCTTCAGAAGCGCACGACTCATCGTGGCCGATTTCTTGAACTATAAACAGGGTCCTGTTAAAAACAGGATCTTTATAAGCCTGCCTCTTTTTGCTGCCGGCTTTCTTCTCACCCGTATCAATTTCGATATAATCTGGCGCTACTTCGCATGGTCAAACCAGACTCTCGCCATGGTGGTTCTCTGGACCATCACAGTTTATCTTGCACGAAGCCGTAAGTTTTTCTGGATCACACTCATCCCGGCAGTATTCATGACGGCTGTGGTAAGTACTTATCTCATGATTGCCCCTGAAGGCTTCTCTCTTTCACCCGACCTGTCCTACTACACAGGTGCCTTTATAGCACTGGCCGTCCTCACAGTATTCCTTATATACCTGAAGAGGATCAGGACCTGACCGTATTACTCCGCGTCTTATCCCATGCCCTAACTGCAGCTATCTGCTTTGGCATCATGTATATGTTCGACAGGCCCTTGCCTATGACATAAGCTAACGATGCGGCAATCACACCGGGCATCCTGAGAAATACCACACATACAAGCAACACAATGATTATACCAACAAGCTCTGTAGCTGTGGCCACTGAAATTGGTGTCGTGGTACCGTTTACTATAAGCAGAGACCTCTGGAAGTTAAGCAGAACGGTAAGCGCCGGCAGCAGTATCATGATCTTCAGAGGAAGATACGACATGCCTGCCAGATCACTGCTCAGACCCGAGACTCTGGTAAACCAGAACTCGGCCAGAGGCGTAAAGGCAAGTACCGAGATCATTACTGTAACAGTTATACCGAGCCCTGTGGCAAACTTCTTAAGCCTTCCGTAGTTCTGTCTGTCCTTACCAATAAGGGCTATATTAACCTCCTGGAACGACAGACCAGCACTCCTGAAGACAAACACAAGCGAGGTGACTACAGGCAGAACAGCCAGCGACTCTACGGCCATATAGCTCCTGCCCAGAAAGAAAGTAACAAAGGGATGAACCCC
>CAZXSW010000025.1:26580-29151 GCA_964642615.1 uncultured Rikenellaceae bacterium
TTTTTATACGAATAACGTCCCTTGACCAGTGCTGTCGAAGCACTCATAAGCATGATGATAGGTGATTCAACTATCATGGCAAACGATCCTGCTATGCCAAAGGCTGCCAGGTTGTATTTTGCTTCACTCAGACGGGCAATAAAGGCTATCAGGATGGGCTGTTCAAAAGCCATCATCAGCCATGTCAGGGCCAAAGGCGACCAGAAAAGGAAGATCCTGCGGTATGTCAGTTTTTCTGTTAAATCCACTTTTTTTGGAAAGCTGCAAAGATAGCTAATTATTGCCGGGTTCGTTGCACACTCATGCATTCTCATCCTTCACCTCAGCCTGTGACGGCTCTCCTGCTCTATCATCTTCTCCGGCACAGAAGGCAAGAATGATATCAAGAAGCTCCCCTCCGTACTGCTCCGTTTTCTTCTTCCCCATACCCTTTACCTTCTTCAGTTCAGGCAGCGACTGCGGAGCTGTATTTGCAATGGTGACTATGGTTTTCTGGTGCATTATCATGAAATGAGGCTGACCTTTCTCCCTGGCCTTACTATTACGCCATTCCTTAAGCCTGTCAAGCAGCTCCGGATGCTTTATTGTCCCCGAAGTATCCTCAATCCTTTTTGCAGGCCGTGTATTAACAGGAGCTATATCCAGGGCCGACTTTGCCCTTGCCTCAAGATATCCGGCCGTGTCAAAACCCTTACTGACTGTATCAAGACAGGCAAGCTTAATAACCAGCTCCTCCCTGGCCCGGGTAAGAGCCTCGGTGACCGACTTGCGGATGGCCTTGTTGTCAGTCTCGATAGTAAATCCTTCAAGCATTTCCTTAAGACCTGCCCTCAGCTTTTCGGAAAAATACAGGGCCGCCTTCATAACTCTTTCCTGAAGGGGCTGGTTCGACTCTGCATCAGGTTCAGCTTTAAGAAAATAATCAATATGAGGCTGAAACTTACCCGATACTTCAGTAACATCTGTATTGAGGCCCGGCAACATCATTGCAATCCGTTCATGAGGATTGCCAATAAAAGCGCCCTGGTTCTCCAATAAAACCCTATGGCAGTAACTCAGCCTGTTTGCCAGCTGAGAAAAATCGAATAACTCCGACAGCAACTGTCTCTGATAGTTTTTCTTCGACAGCTCAAGACTGGTCCTGTCGGGCTGGTTCTGTTGTACACCACTTACAAAGTCTGAAATTGCTGGGTTGTCAATCAGGCTTCTCCTGCCGATACGGCTGCTGAGTACCAGTCCCTCAAGTGTACGGCAGCGGCTCAGCGCCACGTAAACCTGTCCGTGTGCAAATGCCGAGCATGCATCTATAATAGCCCTGTCGAAGGTAAGTCCCTGACTCTTGTGAATGGTTATTGCCCAGGCCAACCTGAGGGGATACTGTGTGAAGGTCCCGATCTCCTCCTCCTCAATCTCTTTGGTCTCATCGTTGAGTGTGAACTTCATGTTCTGCCATTCGGCTTTCTCAACCATTATGGGGAAATCGTCGCCGGGACACCTGACAACAATGATGTCGCCTTCAAAAGCTTCTATCTTCCCTATCTTGCCGTTGAAAAAGAGCTTTTCCCCCGAGAAGTCATTCTTTATGAACATCACCTGGGCTCCGGCCTTAAAGGTCAGATCACTGGCATTGGGAAAAGAGAACTCTGGAAAATCACCCTTGACAGTTGCCTTGAACCTGTGAGCCTTGCCGGGTAACTTATCAAGCTTCGAATCATTGATGGTCTGAGCCTGGTGATTATGGGTGGTGAGTGTAATATATCCTCCTCCCGACTCCGGATCAAAGTCAGGGATATATCTCTTGTTAAGTTCATCAAGTGCTGCCTGGTCTATCTTGTTTTCGCGGATCTTGTTAAGCAGGTCAATAAAGACCTGATCATCCTGCCTGTAAATATGTTTAAGCTCTATTGTAACGTAGTCGGTGCTCCCGAGGGCTTTGCTTCCAAAGAAAAAGAAAGAATCATAATAACTGTCAAGCATTTCCCTGTCTTCGTCCTTAACAACAGGGGCCAGCTGCTGGAGGTCGCCTATCATAAGCAGCTGCACGCCGCCAAAGGGAAGGTGACGCGACTTGTACCGCCTTAGAGCCGAATCTATGGCATCGAGGATGTCTGCCCTCACCATGCTTATCTCATCGATTATAAGGAGGTCGAGACTTTTGATTATCCTTATCTTCTCACGGCTCATCTTGTATCCGGGGGGAGAACTGCTTTCGGCACGGTTGCCGCTGTTTACTCCGGGAAGGTAGAATGCTGGTATGTAAGGATGAAACGGCAGCTGAAAGAAGGAATGGATGGTCACCCCTCCCGCGTTGATGGCGGCCACCCCTGTCGGGGCCACAACAACCATCCTCTTTGGAGAAAGCTTCTTAAGATCTTTAAGAAAAGTAGTCTTGCCAGTCCCCGCCTTACCTGTAATAAAAAGATTGCGGTTTGTATACCTGACAAAATCAAAAGCAAGCTGAAGATCCTGGTTTGTTTCTTTCTCCATTCCGAAAAGCTGTTTATTGCAGCGCGAACATAAACCCAAAGATATTAAATCCCCGGCTGATTCAGGAATTTTGCTTTTTAAAAA
>CAZXSW010000026.1:0-2435 GCA_964642615.1 uncultured Rikenellaceae bacterium
CCTCCGGCGGGATTACGCCCGAGCATAGCTCGGGCGTGATCCCTGGAGGGGATCCACGTCGTCGTGTCTTCACACTCACTCTTCACACTCACTCTTTCTTCCCTCCGGCGGGATTACGCCCGAGCATAGCTCGGGCGTGATCCCTGGAGGGGATCCCTGCAACCACTGATCAGTCCCAATGCGCAGAGCGCATTGGGTTTTTGTTTTTAAGCCGGTCTCGCTCATGCAAGCATGGCTCAACCGGCTTAAAAACAAAAATCCCGCAGTAAACTGCGGGACTGATCAGTGGTTGCGGAGAGAGGGGGATTCGAACCCCCGGTACCCTTTTGAGGTACACACGCTTTCCAGGCGTGCCAGTTAAACCACTCCTGCATCTCTCCGGAGAGGTCAGAAAATTGGAAGGTTCAGGCTGCGAAAATAACCAAAAAAAATCAAAAGCTGCTTCAATCACGAAATTTCTCCGGCCAGTGATATCCCCAGGCATCTTATGATATCATCCCTGCTGTTACACCTGCCAAGGAGATGCATGAACTTGGTAACCGAAGCCTCCGAAGTAATATCCCTGCCACTTACAACGCCTGCTGCCAGCATCTCCATGCTTGTTTCGTAAAGACCCATCTCAACACTGCCGCCATGGCACTGGGTGACATTTAAAATAATGCCTCCGCCATCAATGAATGACCTGATATCGTCGAGAAACCATTTGTAGGTGGGAGCATTGCCCGACCCGAAAGTCTCGATGATGATTCCCTTAAGATCCTCTGTATTCATGATTGCCCTTACAAGGTTTCTTCCCATGCCTGGGAAAAGCTTAAGTATTGCCACGTTGGTGTCGAAGTTCTTAAATAGTTTAAGTGAGGATTTTTCGGAAGGATACCTTATGTTGGCCGTATTGAATTTAATATGAAGGCCTACTTCAGCCAGTGGAGGGAAGTTAGGTGAGTTGAAGGCATCAAAATGTTCGGCACTGGATTTGGTTGTCCGGTTACCCCTTGTGAGCTCATTGTCGAAATAGATACACACCTCGGGAACCATCGGGAGACCGTCGCTGTAAGATGATGCTATCTCTATGGCCGTGATGAGGTTTTCCCTTCCGTCGGTCCTTAGCAGTCCGATAGGCAGCTGCGATCCTGTAAAGACAACAGGCTTGGCCAGGTTTTCAAGCATAAAGCTCAGAGCCGATGCTGAGTAGGCCATGGTATCGGTGCCGTGCAGGACAACAAAGCCGTCATAGCTGTCGTAGTTGTCGCGGATTATCTCGGCCATCTTTACCCAAAGTGAAGGGTCAATGTTGGATGAATCCCTGACGGGTTCAAGGGAGACAGAATGGATTGTGTGTCCGAAGCGGCCGAGGACCGGTACATGATCGGTGATATGATCAAAATCAATCGGAACAAGCGACCCTGTAAGCGGGTCATGAACCATGCCTATTGTACCCCCGGTATAGATTATAAGTACTGAGGCTTCCTTCTTTGATTTCATAATCTGCTACAGGAGCTTAAAGAGCCGCCTGGTGTTTCTCATGGCAAGAGAGGCCATTTCTTCCTCTGTCTTGCCGAACAGACCGGCAAGTCTCCTGTTTATTATGCAAATATATGAACTTTCATTTCTTTTTCCCCTGTATGGTGATGGGGCAAGATAGGGAGAATCAGTTTCAAGGATTATATTTTCAGGTCCTGTTTTCAGAAGGACTGAATCGAGGCCTGAATTCCTGAAAGTGACAATCCCCCCGATCCCGAGCATAAATCCCATCCTGATTGCCCTTTTTGCATCATCTGCGGTGCCTGAGAAGGCGTGAAAGACCCCTTTCAGTCCGGTCCCTGCAAACTCCTCAAGAACGCTAAAAACTTCGGGGAATGATTCCCTGGCATGGACGGCAACAGGAAGCCCTGCGCCGACAGCAAAGGCTACCTGGCGGCGGAAGGCGATTATCTGTTCTCTTAAACGTGACGTGTCGTGATACAGGTCTATCCCTATTTCTCCGACGGCAATGAAGCGGCGTTGTTGTGAAATACTTTCGATTGCTTCAAGCTGATTTGTGTAATCATGGCCGACTGATGTGGGATGAAGACCTATCATGGGATAACAGACACCGGGATGAAGGTCGGCGACGGCAAGCATGGGCCCGACAGACTCAATGTCGATGTTGGGCATCAAAAACATGCATATGCCGTTGCCGACTGCTTTTTTAATTACTTCCTCCCTGTCGTCGTTAAACTCGGGCAGGTAGATATGCGTATGTGTATCAATAAACTGCATTAAACGACTCCATGAGCCATCATGGCATTGGCTACTTTTACAAAGCCACCGATGTTTGCTCCGTCAACATAATTTATATATCCGTCTTTCTTTGTGCCGTATTTAACGCAGGTAGCATGGATATTCTTCATAATGGTATGTAGTCGTGCATCAACTTCTTCACTTGTCCAAGGCAG
>CAZXSW010000026.1:2535-29075 GCA_964642615.1 uncultured Rikenellaceae bacterium
TTGCCGCTGAGTGTCTCACCCCTTGTTGAAAGCATCTCCTGAGCAAAATATGTGCAGCCATAACCGGTGGCCTCGGGGCGAATAAGAGAACCACCCCATTCAATACCCTTACCGGTGAGTACTCCTGTGAATTCATTCTTAAGACGCTTGTACTGTCCGAAGAGAAAACCAATCTCACGTCCTCCTACACCTATATCACCGGCCGGAACATCGGTATCAGCTCCTATATGCCTGAAGAGCTCGCTCATGAAGCTCTGACAGAATTTCATTACCTCATTGTCTGATTTCCCTTTCGGATCGAAATCTGATCCGCCTTTTCCTCCACCCATGGGAAGAGTGGTGAGACTATTCTTAAACACCTGTTCAAAAGCAAGGAACTTGAGGATGCTTAAGTTTACCGTGGGGTGAAGCCTTAAGCCGCCTTTGTAAGGACCTATCGCGCTGTTCATCTCGATCCTGTAACCCCTGTTTATCTGGACCTCGCCCTTGTCGTCAAGCCAAGGTACCCTGAAGATGATTGTCCGCTCGGGCTCAGCTATTCTCTCAAGAATCTTTGCATGCCTGTACCTGGGATTCTCTTCAATAAAAGGGATAAGGGATTCCGCTACTTCCTGAACTGCCTGATGAAACTCGTTTTCACCAGGGTTTCTGGCTTTAATCATCGCCATGAATTGTTGTACTCTTGGATCCATAGATTTATTTGTTGTAAGTATTTAATAGTTATGAAGTGCCAAAATTATAAAAATGACAGAAATACAATAATAATTATTGAAAATATTTACTTTATCAGCATATTTTGTAGATATTACCAGGAAAACATTTTAAAAATCCTTTAAATTCCATTTGCAGAAGCAGTGACGACATTTTGCTTATGGGTAAGCCCGACCATCTGAAGAGTTCGTCTATACTTTTCTCTCCTTCTTTCATGATGTATTCATAGATATCTCTTTCCTGCCGTTCCATCTCGGGGAAGATGGTTTTCTGGATTCCTTTTTGCTTCTTTACTGGTTGCCAGTTAAGGTGATATTCTATATCGGCTCCTGTTTCGATAAGGGCTGCTTTATTGTATTTAATTAGTGCATTGCACCCTTCCGACCATTGTTCTCCCGGCTTGCCGGGAACGGCAAAGACGTCGCGGTTGTACGACTCTGCCATTCCTGCGGTTATAAGGGCCCCGCCCTTTATTCCCGATTCAACCACTATGGTTGCATCTGAAAGGCCGGCAATGATCCTGTTTCTTTTAAGGAAGTTATTTTTCTCGGGGAGCATGTCGGAGCAGAAATCGGTAAGAAGGCCTCCCTGCCCTGTCAGGGCCTCAGCTGTCGGCCTGTGCACGGCAGGATAGGTTGTGGTGAATCCGTGGGCAAGGACCCCTATGCTGGAGAGGCCCGTTCTGAGGGCGGCTTTGTGTGCTGTAATGTCGATGCCATAAGCAAGGCCGCTGACAATAATGAGTCCTGGATAACTCCCGGCAAGTTCCTCAATCAGGTTTTCGCATATCTCTCTGCCTCTTTGTGTGGCATTGCGGGTTCCCACCACGCTGAGTATCCTCTGTGAATTCAGATCGCAGTTTCCCTTGAAGAAAAAGACCACGGGTGAATCGTCGCACTGTTTCAGTCTGAAAGGATAGTCATCATCGAGGTAGAAAAAGGTTTTAATGTTATGCTTTGATACGTACTCAGTTTCCCTGTCGGCATGGTCGAGATAGGTTCTGTCTGTTATAAACCTGGCAGCAACCTCACCGATACCGGGAATTCTTACAAGACTCCTGTACGATTCGCTGAAAATGGCTTCGACGCTCCCAAAGTGGGAAACCAGTTTCCGGGCATTAATATCGCCCACATGGGGTATAAGCCCGAGGGCAATTTTATTCCTGAGGGATATTTCTGACATGGCACAAGGAAATGAGACATTCAAATATACAAAAAATCCTTTTAAGTGCCTGTCAGGCCTTCCTTTAATACAGAATAAGGGCTGAGTCAACCTGGGCAGAAAAAACGCCCCTGTTGTCATTCAGGGGCGTTCTGCAGTATGTTTTGTTATAATTATATGGCAGGGAATATCAGATGACTCCCATGTCGAGCATGGAGTTGGCCACCTTAAGGAACCCTGCAATATTGGCTCCCTTTACATAATCAATATATCCGTCGGGCCGCCTGCCCTGTTTTACACATTGAGTATGAATATTACTCATTATTTCATGCAGCCTGGCGTCAACCTCCTGAGTGTTCCATCTGAGCTTCATGGCATTCTGCGTCATCTCCAGTCCTGACGTGGCAACCCCTCCTGCATTCACAGCCTTTCCCGGGGCAAAGAGGATATGATTTTTCTGGAATTCCTCAACAGCATCAGGTTTGCAGCCCATATTTGATATTTCAGCCACCATCATGACTCCGTTGGCAATGAGCGCTCTGGCATCGTCTCCATTTAGTTCATTCTGCGTTGCACATGGCATGGCGATATCGACCTTGACTTCCCAGGGCCTTTTGCCTTCATGGAATTCAACCCCTTCGAACATATAGGAGTAGGGTTTTACGATGTCTTCGTTTGAGGCTCTAAGGTCGAGCATATAGTCTATCTTCTTCCCTGAAATCCCTTCAGGATCATAGACATATCCATCGGGCCCTGATATTGTAACCACTTTAGCTCCGAGTTCAGTTGCCTTGAGGGCTGCTCCCCAGGCTACATTTCCGAAACCTGAAATGGCAATGGTTTTGTCTTTAAGGGTTTCGTTCCTTGTTGCAAGCATCTCCCGGGCAAAATAGATGGCTCCGAAACCTGTTGCCTCTGGCCTTATAAGAGAGCCTCCCCAGCCGCTTCCCTTGCCTGTCAGGACTCCGGTATGGTCGCCTGAAAGACGCTTGTACATGCCATAGAGATAACCTATTTCACGGCCTCCAACTCCGATATCTCCTGCGGGGACATCGGTTTCGGGACCTATATATTTCCACAGTTCAAGCATAAAAGCCTGGCAGAAACGCATTACTTCGGCGTTCGACTTGCCTTTTGGATCAAAGTCAGAGCCCCCTTTTCCTCCGCCCATAGGAAGTGTTGTGAGGGCATTCTTGAAGATCTGCTCAAAGCCCAGGAATTTAAGGATAGACAGGTTAACGCTCGGATGGAAGCGCAGTCCTCCCTTGTATGGCCCTATTGCGTTATTGAACTGAATCCTGTATCCGAGGTTGACCTTAACATCGCCGTCATCGTCAATCCATGGCACCTTAAAGGTGAGCACCCGGTCAGGTTCAATCAGTCTTTCAATAATGTTTGACGATTCAAACTGGGGGTTCTCATTGTATACTTCTTCAATTGATTCAAGGACTTCGCGTACGGCCTGTAAATACTCAATCTCACCCGGATGCTTCTTTTCGAGGTTGTTCAATATCTTATCCACATTCATTGTTTATAGGTTTTTTGGTTACTAATATTTAAACTTCAGAATTTAAAGTTGCTATGCAGATTATTCATTAAAAATGATTTAACTCATGGTAAAGGTTGCTAACTCTTACATTTCGGGAGCATAACGCTTAAGGACTCCGAAAACCTTTTTCTTTTCATCATCGGTAAGAGAGCTTATATAGATAGGAGGGTATTTGGCAATACCTTCATTAATCTTCTGAAAGAGTACAAGGTTTTGTTTCAGTCCGAAGGCCTTTTTCTCGAGTTTGTAACCTGCAAATGTTGTTTTATTTATTTCGACTGAGTTCTTCCTTCCTCCGGCAATCCCGGCGTTGAAATATCTTAATATGATATCGTAGCCGTCGTCAGAGAAATAAATGTACTGGTAGTTAAGATACATGGGGTAAAACAGGAAGGCTATATAAAGCACTGTTATTATTACAGTCCAGACGGTTTCATTCATCCCGAGCAGGGGAAAGGGTAACCATTTTGCAACGTAGGCCATTACCAGGTAGACCAGAAAGAGAACGGTGGCCACAAACAGTTTGATTCTGACTCCAATTATGGTTTTGCTGTTATCGAAGGTCATAGGGCTGTTTTTATGTAAAATTACGCTGTTTTTTCCAGAAAACCTTCCAGGGGGCTTAAAAAGATGGAGCATTTGTCAGGTCTCCCTGGGTGCCTGTCTCCTAGCCCTGAAGAATCTTTTTACAGTTTCACTGCATTCTTCATCCAGAATTCCCTTTACGACACTGGTTTTTGGATGAAGCAGTGATGAAGAGATGGATGAGTAGCCTTTCTTGTCGTCAGCGGCTCCATAGACCAGGGCTTCAGCCTGGCTCCATCCAATAGCACCGGCGCACATCGCACAGGGTTCGAGGGTGACATAGATGGTGCATCCCCTGAGGTACTTTCCGCCAAGGTATGATGTAGCGGCGGTAATGGCCTGCATCTCTGCATGGGCTGTCGGGTCGTGCAGTGTCTCTGTAAGGTTATGGGCCCTGGCTATTATGCTATCGTTCCAGACCACCACGGCTCCAACCGGTACTTCCTGCCTGTCAAGTGCCTTGTAAGCTTCGTCGAGAGCCGCCTTCATAAACCTTATATGTTTTGCCTCAGTCATTCCTTATTTTTCCGCCCAAAAATATCAAATACTTTTAAATTTTCAACCGGTGTGGCATTATCGTGTGCAGGGAATATTATCCAACCCGTAACTGTTGTGCCATGGAAAATCCGGCGGACAGGTATCGGGAAATTTCTTATTTTTGTTGAGTTTTTAATACATACAAATAATGTACAGAACACACACATGCGGTGAATTGAATCCGGGCTTTGCCGGTAATGAGGTTGTCCTATGCGGATGGATCCAGCGTTCGAGGGATCTTGGCGGAATGACATTTATTGATCTGCGCGACAGGTATGGTATAACCCAGCTGGTCTTTAACATGGAAGCAGACAGCGGTCTTTGTGAGAAAGCCCGCAGGCTGGGACGCGAATACGTCATTCAGGCAAAAGGACTTGTAAGAGAGAGAAGCAATAAGAACATGAAGATCCCGACTGGAGAGATTGAGATTGATGTCAGGGAACTCAATGTTCTCAACCGCAGTGATGTTCCTCCTTTTACAATTGAGGAAGAGACTGACGGTGGAGAAGAACTCAGGATGAAATACCGTTATCTCGATCTGAGAAGGAACAGCGTTAAGAATAACATTTTACTCAGGCACAGCGTGGCCCAGGAAACAAGGAAATACATGGACTCGGCAGGTTTTGTGGAGGTTGAGACTCCCGTCCTTATCAAATCAACTCCTGAGGGAGCACGCGATTTTGTTGTGCCTTCCAGGATGCAGCCGGGTACATTTTATGCACTCCCCCAGTCGCCCCAGACACTCAAGCAGCTTCTGATGGTTGCTGGCTTTGACCGTTATTTTCAGATTGTCAAGTGTTTCAGGGATGAGGATCTAAGAGCTGACCGTCAGCCTGAGTTCACCCAGATAGACTGTGAGATGTCGTTTGTTGAACGTGAAGATATCCTTGACACCTTTGAGGGTCTGGCCAGGCATCTTTTCAGACAGATAAGGGGTGTTGAGTTCAGCGAGCCATTCAGGCGCATGCCATTCAGCGAAGCCATAGAGTTCTATGGCAGCGATAAGCCCGATCTGCGCTTCGGTATGAGGTTTACCGACCTTACCCCGACTGTGAGGGGGATGGGCTTCCCGGTCTTTGAATCAGCAGAATATACTGGGGCCATATGTGCTGAGGGTTGTTCGGATTATTCGAGGAAACAGACTGATGAACTTACCGATTTTATCCGCCGGCCACAGGTGGGAGCGGGCGGTATGGTTTATATCAGATATTCACCCGACGGTTCCCTTAAATCGTCGGCCGACAAGTACCTGTCAGCAGAAAAACTGCAGAATATTATTTCGGTGACTGGTGCAAAGCCTGGTGACCTTATACTCATTCTTTCGGGAGATAAGAAGAAAACCCTCCAGGCACTGTGTGAACTAAGACTTGAGATGGGGAACAGACTAGGACTGAGGAAAAAGGATGTCTTTGTGCCTCTCTGGGTGGTAGATTTCCCGTTGCTTGAGTGGGATGAGGAGAGCGGAAGGTATTTTGCAATGCATCATCCTTTCACATCGCCTGTACCGGCCGACCTTGAGTTTATGGAGACTGACCCGGGAAGGGTGAGGGCTAACGCCTACGACCTTGTAGTCAACGGTGTTGAGATAGGTGGAGGATCGGTCAGGATACATGATGCTGCCGTTCAGAAGCTTATGTTTACAGTCCTTGGCTTCAGTGATGAAGAGGCTGTTGAACAATTCGGCTTCCTTCTTAATGCATTCAGGTACGGAGCTCCTCCCCACGGAGGAATAGCCTTTGGCTTCGACCGCTGGGTGGCCATGTTCGGAGGACAGGATTCAATACGCGACTTCATAGCCTTCCCCAAAAACAATTCGGGACGGGATGTCATGCTCGACACCCCGGCTCCCATTTCGGAGAAGCAGCTTGATGAGCTTCATATAAAAACCTGCCCCGGGAAAAAAGAATGAGCCGGGGAGGCTGACATATTAACTCACTTGAGTTTTATAAGGATAACACCATTTGCTCCTTCGAGTCCGTAAATCGAAGCCGAAGGGCCTTTAAGAACTTCAATCGACTTTACCATCGAGGGGTCAATGTTACTTATTGTCCTTACAGGCGTTCCATTGACGACAAACATTGGGCTCGAGGAGCCTGAAGTCTGGACACCCCTTACAGTAACGTTTGAACCTGATACCTGAATGCCGGGGATAGTCCTGAGCATCTCAAAGATGGAGGAAAAGGAGGAGTACTGTTGGCCTGTCACATTGACAGAGCTGGACGGGTTCGGGTTATTGCTTCTGCCTGAGCCTGCATAGCCGGCATCAACCATTTCCTCTCCGACGTCTCCTTTCTGTCCCGGTGACAGGGTTTTGTCGAGTCTGAAGTCGATGACGGTCCTTCCTTCCACAGGTTCTTCCTTAACTCCGGCAACAAGGGTGAAAACACCTATCTGTTTGACTCCGGGCTGAACCTTTATCTTGTATATGCCTTTGCCGTTAGTCTTCTTCTCTGTGTTCTGACCATCGATCATTATCATGGCTCCCTGAACAGCATTACCCGACAGGTCTGTAACCTTTCCGGTTATCTGTATCTTTTTAGGCGGCTTCTGGGCCGGACTTTCAAGAGCGAAGAGAAAGGGAAGGGCGATTAAAAGAAAAATTCTGAGTTTCATTTTCTGTGATTTATGGGTTGATTTGTTATGAGTATAAAGGTAAAAAGTATTAATGTAAAAGTAACTAAAAAGTCAGACAATTTTTCCAATAAGTGTTGCAGAAGTATGTTTTTCAATCAGAACATTGATATATTGTCCTTTACTGAGACCTTTCCCCGGAAAGACAACGACCTTATTCTGTGAAGTTCTGCCATAAAGATACTCCTTTGACCTTTTTGATGTTCCTTCGATGAGTACTTCAAATACCTTGCCAGAATCCTGTTTTTTAGATTTTCCCGATAAGCTGTTCTGCAGGGCTATTATCTCATTGAGCCTTTTTGTCTTGATTTGCTCAGGAACATCGTCGGGATATTTTCTGGCGGCCTTTGTGCCTGGTCTTTCGCTGTACTTGAACATGTAGGCAAAGTCATAACCTGCAAGTTCCATGAGCGACAGTGTCTCATTATGATCTTCCTCAGTCTCTGTACAGAAACCGGTAATTATATCTGTTGAGATGGAGCAGCCGGGAATAATTCTGCGGATGGCTTCGATCCTTCCGGTATACCATTCCCTTGTATATCCCCTGTTCATTAGCTTGAGTATCCTTGAGCTACCACTCTGGGCAGGAAGGTGGATGTGTCTGCATATGTTCTGATATTTTTCCATAACGGCGAGCAGCTCGTCCGACATGTCTTTTGGGTGGGAGGTTGAAAAGCGGACCCTGAGCAGGGGGTCAAGCTCCGCCACTCTTTTGAGAAGACCGGGGAAATCGGTTATCGTACCCTCCCTCAGCCATCTGTATGAATCGACATTCTGCCCCAGGAGGGTCACCTCCCTGTACCCGTTTTTAATGAGGATGCCAGCTTCCCTTATGATTGTCTCAGGATCACGGCTTCTTTCAGCCCCTCTTACATAAGGGACCACACAGTAGGAGCACATGTTGTTGCAGCCCCTCATTATGGAAATGAATGATGTAACAGAGTTTCTGTCCATCCTTACTGGATCGATATCGTCATAGGTCTCCTCCTGCGACAGCAGCACATTAACTGCCCTGTGACCTGACACTGCTTCTGCAAGAAGCAGGGGCAGGGTGCGGTAGGCATCGGGACCGGCTACAAGGTCGACTATGCCTTCCCTCTCAATGACCTTTTCTCTCAGTCTCTCGGCCATACAACCGATAAGCCCGATAAGCAGCGAACGCTGCTTCTTCTTAAGATGTCCGACTGCCTTCAGCCTGCCCCATATTTTTTGTTCGGCGTTATCCCTGATTGAGCATGTGTTGATAAGGATTATGCCGGCATCCTCAATATCAGTGGTAATGGTATACCCTTCAGAGGTAAGAATTGAAGCAACAATTTCACTGTCTGCAACATTCATCTGGCAGCCGTAAGTCTCTATATATACTTTCCTGTTAAGGTCCATTTTATTTTTTTTAAGAGATCAGTCAGGTTATTGACGTGCTGGAATTAATACCGGTTTGTCCGTAAACGCCAAATAACTATACCTGAAACTTCGCCACAAAAGTAAAAAGTATGAATGAGGATTTAAAGAATTATTTAATTTTGCACAGTCAAATAAAACTCATTCTATATGTCAGGTCATAACAAATGGTCCACGATCAAGCGAAAGAAGGGCGCTAATGATGCAAAAAGGGGAAAGATTTTCACCAAGATCATCAAGGAGATACTCATCTCGGCCAAGGAAGGTGGAGGTGATCCTGATGCCAATGCAAGACTAAGGCTGGCAATTCAGAATGCCAAGGGTGCCAATATGCCGAAGGACAATATTGAAAGGGCCATAAAAAAAGCGGTAGGTTCTGATGCCGATACCTATATAGAAACCTCATTCGAGGGCTATGCCCCGGGAGGGATAGCCATCTTTGCCGAGTGCCTTACTGACAATAACAACCGCACCGTTGCCTCTGTACGCTCGGTTTTCAATAAATATGGAGGGAAACTGGGAACTAACGGCTCACTTAGTTCTCTCTTCGACAGGAAAGGGGTCTTTACCATAAAGAATGAAGGTCTGTCTGCAGAAGAGCTTGAACTTGAGCTTATCGATGCCGGAGCCGAGGAATTTGACAATGATGATGACAGGATAATTGTTTCCTGCGCACTGGAAGATTTCGGCAACCTTAACAGGAAACTGAATGAACTTGGAATTTCGCCTGAAGAAGCAGCTCTCAGAAGAGTTCCCAATCAGACAAAACAGGTCGATATCGAGTCGGCAAGAAAGGTCCTTAAGTTCATTGAGGTTCTCGAAGATGACGATGATATTCAGAATGTCTATCACAACCTTGAGATCTCCGACGAGCTGGCTGCTGAGCTTGAATAGACCCCGGTCGTGGCAGGGCATATAAAAATTACCTGTTATGAACAGGTGTTTTCTGAAGCTGATTTATTAAATTTGCTCCATGATCCGTAAAGCACTTTTCATTATAGCGCTGTTCTCACTTGTGAGTCTGGAAAATAGTGCCCAGGGTTTTATTAGCACAGGAGAACTTTTCAGGAGGGATCCACAAAGCGGTGCCGGGCAGTTAAGGATCGATCAGGATCCAATGATAGATTCACTGATAAGCAGGTATATTACCTCGGCAAGATACTCAGGCGGGATGGATGGCTACAGAATCCAGTTCTTCAGCAGTCCTAACCGTACCGCCAGGGAAGAGTCGGGCAAAGCCAGGCAGGAGTTTATAAACAAATTCCCGGAGCTTGAGACCTACGCTTTTTTTGACCCCCCAAGTTATTACAAGCTTAGGGCAGGTGATTTCAGAAGCAAACCGGAAGCAACAAAGTATCTTCTAATGGTCCGTAAAGCCTTTCCGGGGGCTTATCTTGTCCCCGATAAGATAAATTTCCCGGACCAGATTAACAATTAAATATGAGCGACAGTATCAAACACGAATGTGGCATCGCAATGTTAAGATTGCTGAAGCCGCTCGAATACTATTTGGAAAAATACGGTTCATGGGACTGGGGTCTTCAGAAGATGTACCTGATGATGGAGAAACAGCACAACAGGGGACAGGACGGCGCCGGGATTTCGGGGATAAAGATGAATGTACTGCCAGGGCACCGTTACATCTTCCGCCAGAGATCAAACAAGTTTAATCCCATCAAGGAAATTTTTTCGCTGATTTACGAGGATATAGAGGTGTTGAGGACCAGGTATGGTCACGACTTCAGTGATCCTGACTTTGTCCGGAAAAATGTACCCTATTCCTGCGATATATATCTCGGCCACCTGCGTTACGGAACCTTTGGTAACTATAATATTGACTATGTTCACCCTGTGAGCCGCGAGAACAACTGGAGGTCGCGCAACCTTGTTCTTGCAGGTAATTTCAATCTTACTAACGTTGGCGAGATCTTCAGTAGTCTGATAGACCTCGGCCAGAATCCGGTTGACTTTTCGGATACGGTAACCATACTTGAAAATGTTGGTCACAGGCTTGACGAGGAGAACGAAAGGGTTTTCAGGATCTTCAAGGACCAGGGATTTTCAAAAAGAGAGATTACTCCCCTTATTGAAAAAAATCTCGACCTTGTCACCGTTCTCAGAAAAGCGAGCCGTAACTGGGATGGCGGATATGCCATGGCAGGAATGGTGGGACATGGCGATGCTTTTGTCATGAGAGATCCTGCAGGCATAAGGCCTGTCTTCTTCCATGTGAACGAGGAAATAGCTGTTGTTGCTTCAGAAAGACCGGTTTTGCAGACTATCTTCAAGCTCAAGGCTGATGAAGTGCTTGAACTGCCACCGGCTTCTGCTATTGTAATAAAGGCTGACGGTAAAATATCAGTCGAAAAGATAAGGGATGAGGCTGTAGCCAGAAAATGTTCCTTCGAGAGGATATACTTCTCACGGGGCACCGACAGGGATATTTACAGGGAACGTAAAAAACTTGGGGAACTGCTTACAGACCCGGTTCTGAAGGCTGTTGGTTATGATCTTGAAAACACTGTTTTTTCATATATTCCCAACACTGCTGAAAGTGCTTTCTACGGACTTGTAAAGGGAGTTGAGGATTATCTGAACAAGTCAAAAACCGATGAGATAATCTCGAAGAAGGATACTCTTTCAAGAGATGAACTTGAAAGGATAATCGGCCAGAGGCCAAGGGTGGAGAAGATTGCCGTAAAGGATGTCAAACTGAGGACTTTTATAACAGAGGACACAGGAAGGGATGATCTTGTGGGCCATGTCTACGATGTGACCTACGGTGTTATCCGCAGGGATGTGGATAACCTGGTTGTAATAGATGATTCGATTGTCAGGGGCACCACTCTGAAAAAAAGCATTATAAAAATACTTGACAGGCTTGATCCCAAAAAAATTGTTGTGGTATCCTCTTCTCCCCAGCTAAGATACCCCGACTGTTACGGGATAGATATGGCCAGGCTGGGTGATTTCATTGCCTTCAGGGCTGCCATTGAAATCCTTAAGGAGTCGGGAAGGGAGCCGCTTATAAGGGAGGTTTATGACCAGGCAAGGGAAGAGCTTAAGAAACCTGTAGGTGAGATCAGAAACCTTGTGAAAGAGCTTTACAAACCCTTATGCCCTGATGATATATCATTCAAGATTGCTGAAATGCTCAGGACTGATGATATAAAGACCCGTGTGGAAATCGTTTTTCAGTCGATTGAAGGTCTGCATGAGGCTTGCCCCGGACATCTGGGCGACTGGTATTTTACAGGCAACTATCCGACTCCCGGTGGCAATAAGGTAGCTAACCAGTCGTTTGTCAACTATATGGAGGGAAGGAATATAAGAGCCTACTGATTCTCGTGAGTGAACCATGTTATTTCAAAATCCTTTTTGTATGATGCAAGATGTCTGTTTATCTTTTCAACATAAATATCCCTCAGGGTTATCATAATGCCCGTTTCCTCAACATTACCGAAATGATGGTTTATAAAGGTGCCGAAGGTCCTCATGGTCGGTGATAAGCCCATATAGGCATTTATAAGCGGAGGTATGTTCTCTCCGAGGTTTCTGACTTCACGGGAGAGTATCTTGTAGTTATCCTTGTACCTCCAACCCCTGAAAATCTTCTTCATCTCATCCTCGTGGATATCAATTTCGGCCGGCTCTTTCGGGACGACTAGCCTGTCGGGATCACTGAAATGCCTTCTGAGGAAATAAAGTATCATATTCCTTGCCTTCTGGTTGAAATGAGGGTACATGGTAACCTTCCCGAATAGAAATTTGACATGATGGTTATCAAGAACAAGGGCTCCCAGCCCGTCCCACAGATTGTCGAGAGCAAAAAGGCTCTTCCTGCCCATGGTCCTTGACTGGTAGTCGGGATGGACAAAGGAACGTCCGAGTTCCATGAGATGCGGATAGTACCTGGTCATGAACTTCTCTGAGAAGATGAAATAGGATGACGAGGCAAGTTTCGTTATATCACAATCCCTGCTGCCTTTGGGGTTGAAAAAGTACCTGTATCCTCCGATGATCTCATGGTTTTCCGGATCCCACACAATTAGTTGCTGCTGAGGAGAGTCGGGCGTGGTATCAAAATGATCAATATCAAGTTCTTCCCCTGTTCCACCCCCGGCATGCCTGAAGGTTATCTCCCTGACCCTTCCGACCTCCTGCATAAGAACCGGAGAACTGTTGTTGTCGAAAATATATACTTCGTTGTTGGCATTGTTGGTCCTTCTCAGAAGTCTTTCCTTTGTAAGTTCCGCCATGATCTGGTCAAGAGGCAGCCTTTGGGCAACTGGTTTCATGAAAATGAAATTATATGTACTAAATTTCAAAAAAAAACGGAAAAAGAAGGCGCAATGTAGAAATTTTTTCAATATGATATCAGGTCGGTGTCTCCGGTCCCAGAGAATAACTTGCCGACTTAACCCAGTCGGCCCATTCAACAGCTTTCTTTGTTTTGTCAAAAGTTTTCCACGAAATGGGAGTGCCGAAAGTAAGACTAATTGTTTTTCCCTTCTGAAGAAACAATTCATCAGCCAGGTACAACATTTCAATATTGGCTTTAATGCCCAGCGACTTTCTTATATTTGACAGATTGTAAAAAAACTCCGAGTTCCTTCCTGAAAAGAAGCAGGGAACTACATCTCTCTGGTATTGTACCGATTTTACTATAAAGCTCTTATGCCATTGGAGATCCCTTATGACTCCTTTCTTTTTTCTTGAACAAAGTCCTGCAGGGAAGTAAAGAACCTGATTGTCAGAGGCATAAGCATCTTCAAGCAGTCTGGCCGAATCTCTTTCCTGAGCCCCGTGTTTATTAACAGGCAGGAAGATGCCCGACAGGTTGGTGATGTTCATCAGGATGTCGTTAACGGGAAACTTAAGGCCAGTCCAGTGTTTCGACAACTCATGTATGAATACCAGACCATCAAGTCCTCCGAGAGGATGATTTGATACGAAAATGAACCTCCCTGTAACTGGGATATTTTCCCCTCCCGTAACGCTGTATGTAATCCCGAAATGATCAAGTCCGGCCTGAATAAATGCTGCGTCCTTCAGATGCCCGTGCTTCTCCAGAAAATCATTGAGCTCATCCTGGTGAACAATCCTTTTGAGATAGCGTATCATGAAACCCGGGATTAGTTTTTCAAGCGATGGGTTCTTGGACCTTAGCACTTCCCTTACATCGATTTTCATTACGTCATTGTGCTTCTCCTGCTTAACATCAGTCATAAACCGGCTTTTTACAGGGTCAAAGTTATAATTTTTGAATTTATATTGAACCGTGACAGGTGTTATAACTGCATCCTACACTGAATTACAGCCTCAGGCTTTGCAGTAACTGCCGGGGCAGGAAGCTGCTTTGAGGTAAGCTGCCTGACTATCAGTTAATGGTCAGTAGTAAAAGTTATCAACAATACGGTAAAAAAAAGTGGAGTAAAGTGGGGGTAAGTGGATATTTTTTGCTTATTTTAGCACTTTAAATCCGTAAAAAGGTTATGGCCACATTTATAGGTGATTACACGTGCAAAGCAGATGTCAAGGGTAGGATAATCCTTCCCGTGGCATTCAAGAAGCAGATGCCTGCTGCTGCACAGGATCACTTTGTGGTTCGGAAAGACATCTTTGAGAACTGCCTTGTGCTTTATTCTCTGGATGACTGGAACAGGCAGATCGAAAAGATACGGAAGAGGATCAATCCGTATAACCGTGAGCATAACATGTTTCTCAGGAACTTTTTCAAGGGAACGGCCGAGCTGGCTCTTGACAGCAACAACAGGTTGCTTATACCAAGGAGGTTATTTGATCTGATAGGGGCTGAGAGGGATGTGGTGCTTGCCGGCCAGGATGGCAGAATTGAGATATGGGCGGCAGAAGAGTATGAAAGGATCGGAATGTCTGCCGGTGATTTTGCCGATCTGGCTGAAAAACTGTTGGGTGGAAATATAAATGAGTCTGGTGAGTAATGGTCTATCATGTGCCTGCATTGCTTGATGAGAGTATTGAAGGGCTTAATATCAGTTCTGACGGAGTCTACGTCGACGTCACCTTCGGTGGCGGAGGTCATTCGTTGCAGATACTTGAGAGGCTCGGAGCAGGCAGGCTGATAGCATTTGATCAGGATGAAGATGCGGCCGCCAATGTCCCCGCTGATGAAAGACTCCTTTTTCTCAACCAGAACTTCAGGTTCCTTAGGAATAATCTCCGCTATAATGGTATAGATCAGGTTGATGGCATCATTGCCGATCTGGGGGTGTCGTTCCATCAGTTTGACGTACCCGGACGGGGTTTCACCTTCCGCCAGGATGCACCGCTCGACATGAGAATGAACCGTTCAGCATTCACTACCGCAGCCGACCTGCTTAACGGGCTTGATGAAGAGGCTCTTGCCAATATCTTCTATAAGTATGGTGAACTGACAAATTCAAGAAGGATAGCAAGGGAGATTGTTAAGGTCAGGCTTACGCGGCCCATCAGAACCGTAAACGATCTTGTTGATGCGACCGGGGCTCTTGCACCTCAGGGCCAGCAACATAAATTCTATGCAAGGTTGTTTCAGTCGCTCCGCATAACAGTTAACCACGAGATAGATTATCTGAAAGAGATGCTTGGGCAGGTACCAGGTGTTCTGAAAAAAGGAGGCAGGCTGGTTGTGATTACATACCATTCACTCGAAGACCGCCTTGTCAAGAACTTCATGAAGACAGGAAATTTTGAGGGTATGGAAGAGAAGGATTTTTACGGGAACCTCATAACTCCGTTCAGACTTGTAACCAGAAGAGGGATCACTCCGGGTGAAGAGGAGGTGGCAAGAAACAACAGGTCGCGGAGTGCCCGCTTAAGGATTGCCGAGAAGATATGACAAAGGGAACAGCTACATCAGGGAAAGCCGGAAAGGCTAAGCAGTCGAAGGCCGGCAGCTATCTGAGAGAGGTGCTTAGTGGCAGCATGGTGTCTGAAAGGATCCTGTTCAGGAACTTCGGATTCATACTGTTTCTGACGCTGGTCACAGCCCTTTATATTGGAAACAGGTTCCATGCCGAGAAGATCACAAGGGAGCTTGCAAAGGTTGGAAGGGAAGTAAGGGATCTGAGGGCTGAATCACTTGCCACCTCCGCTGAGCTTATTCAGCTTAGCAGGCAGTCCGAAGTTTTCCGCCTGGTGAGGGCAAAGGAACTTGGCCTGGAAGAACTGAAGGTTCCTCCCTATAAACTGGTTGTTGATTAATAGTCAGGTGTATGGCAGTAAGGGATGAAATAGTATGGCGTAGCGGAATGGTTTATATCGTTTTTGCTCTTCTTGCCGTTGCCATCCTCGTCAGGATTCTGGTTCTGCAGTTCATAGAGAGGGGTAAATGGTCGGAGATGAGTGAGAAGTATATATATCAGACTGTTGAGGAACCCGCTGCAAGAGGTGACATCCTGTCGCACGACGGCAGGCTTCTGGCCACTTCAGTACCCTATTATACAGTATACATGGATACACGGAGTACTGGTATGTCGCCGGCAACATGGTCAAATGGTATAGACGGCCTGTCGGCCGGACTTTCGAAATATCTCGGCGAGAGGTCGGCAGCCGGATGGAAGTCGGTAATCAGCGCAGCCCGGAAAAGAGGCGATCGCTATTTCCTTGTAAAAAGAAGGGTCGACTATGCCACTCTTCAAAAACTAAGGGAACTTCCAATCTTCAGGGAGGGTCAGTACAGGGGGGGTATGGTAGTCGAGCCCGAGAACCGCAGGATCCTGCCCCATAACCTTTTGGCAGCACGTACAATAGGTTACCTGAGCCAGGCTGATGAAGGAACCGTGGTAGGTATCGAAGGTTCGTTCGACAAAGCCCTTGCCGGCAAGAACGGCCTGGCTGTTAAACAGAGGCTTGCGGGAGGAGACTGGATTACAGTTAATGACCTGCATTCAGTCAACTCACACGACGGTGATGATGTTGTTACAACTATTGACATTGATCTTCAGGATGTTGCTACCAGCGCTCTGATGGATCAGCTGAAAAGAAACAATGCACATCACGGATGTGCCGTGCTTATGGAGGTGGAGACAGGCGACATAAGGGCAATTGTAAACCTCGAAACAGGCAACGACGGAGAATACCATGAGACATACAATTATGCCATTGGAGAAAGTACGGAGCCGGGATCAACGTTCAAACTCCCCGCTCTGATGGCAGCAATCGAGGATGGAGTAGTCGACACCGGAGATATTATTGATACAGGCAATGGTACCGTGAGGTATTACGATAAGGTAATAAGGGATACGAAGGAAGGAGGCTACGGCAAAATATCTGTGAAGGAGGTCTTTGAGAAGTCTTCTAATGTAGGGACGTCAAAGATTATTTCTGAGAATTACAAGGATAACCCCAGGGATTTTGTTAACCGTCTCTATGCCATGAGACTTAATCAGAAGCTTGATATTCAGATTAAAGGTGAGGGAGCCCCTGTTATAAGGTATCCCGGTGACAAACTATGGTCAGGATTGTCCCTGCCAATGATGTCGCACGGCTATGAGGTGCTGATGACGCCACTGCAGATACTAACATTCTATAATGCAGTAGCCAACGATGGCCGCATGATGCGTCCGCGGTTTGTAACAGAGGTTCTCCACAACGGAAGGGTTGTTAAGAGCTTTGGCACCCATGTGATTGTCAACGCTATAGCTTCAAAGTCGACTATAAGCAAGGCAAGAAAGATGATGGAAGGTGTCGTCGAAGAAGGCACTGCTATAAACCTGAAAAACTCACACTACAGTATTGCCGGAAAAACAGGTACAGCCCAGATTGCAAAAGGTAACAGGGGTTACAGACAGGGAGCCGCGATATCATACCAGGCATCGTTTGTAGGCTACTTCCCGGCCGAGAATCCGCTTTACTCATGCATTGTTGTAATCAACGCACCCTCTAACGGGGTCTATTACGGAAATATAGTTGCAGGTAACGTCTTCAGGGAAATAGCAGATAAGGTGTATGCAACAAATTTCTACCGCGACTTCAGGAATGAGGAAAAGAAAGACCGCATCGCCTCTGCTCCTGAAGCCGGAAACGGCTTCAGAAATGATATTGATGAGGTGCTTGGCAGCCTCGATGTAAGATATAAAAGAACTTCGAAAGAGGACTGGGTTGCCACACGTGAGAGCGGTGATACGGTCAGGCTCGTTGGTGTCGAAATTAAACAGGGACTTGTTCCCGATGTAAGGGGGATGAGCCTCAGGGATGCTATATATCTTCTTGAAAATGCAGGATTAAGGGTCCGTTACAACGGGCGCGGCAAGGTTTTGCGCCAGTCGCCGGCTCATGGGGTAAGGGTTTATGAAGGCAGTGTCGTTTCGCTTGATTTGAATATGTGATATGAAAAGGTTAAGGGATTTGCTTAAGAGAGTAGAGGTTCTCTCGGTGAGGGGAGATGACAACGAAGTAATCACCGGTGTTGAGTTTGACTCAAGAAAGGTGGCTCCCGGAGCACTCTTTGTTGCTGTCAGGGGTACTGCCAGCGATGGTCACGATTTCATACAGGCAGCCATAGCTGCCGGAGCAACAGCGGTCATATGCGAGAAGATGCCACTCAATACAGCCAGCGATGTATGCATGGTACTCACAGGCGATTCAGCTTCGGCACTGGGATTGGCCGCCTCAAACTTCTATAGCAATCCATCTTCGTCGCTGAGGCTGGTTGGTGTAACAGGTACCAACGGAAAAACAACAATAGCCACACTGCTGTACAGGATGTTTACGGCACTGGGATATAAATGCGGACTCTTTTCAACTGTCTGCAACTATGTTGCAGGCAGGGAACTTGAGGCTACCCATACCACACCTGATCCTGTTCAGCTAAACAGGATAATGTCTGAAATGGCTGAAACAGGCTGCGATTATGCTTTTATGGAGGTAAGCTCACATGCGATTCATCAGAAGAGAATTGCAGGTCTTGTTTTTGAGGGAGGGATCTTCACTAACCTTACACACGACCATCTCGACTATCATAAGACTTTTGCAGCTTACCTTGAAGCAAAGAAACAATTCTTCGATTTGTTGCCTGAAGCTTCCTTTGCCCTGGTCAACAACGATGACAGAAATGGGAAGGTGATGCTCCAGAACTGCAAAGGACGTCATTTCACATATTCTACAAGGGGAATGGCTGACTTCAGGGGCGGTATAGTTGAACAGACCTTTGAAGGTATGGCCATGAAGGTTCAGGGAAGAGAAGTCTGGACTCACTTTATTGGCGACTTCAATGCATCAAATCTGCTTGCTGTCTGTGCCGCCGCCGAACTGCTTGGAGGCGACAGGGAAGAGATACTTAAAGTGCTAAGCAGCCTCAGACCCGTTCCGGGGAGGCTCGAAACTGTAGTATCCTCAACAGGTATAACCGGACTCGTCGACTACGCCCATACACCAGATGCACTTCTTAATGTCATCGAGACAATCAACAAGATGAGGGAGGGGAACAGGCAGCTTATTACAGTGGTTGGCGCTGGCGGCGACCGTGACAAAACAAAACGTCCGAAAATGGCATCCATATCCGCAGAAGGCAGTTCCAGGCTGATCCTTACATCAGATAACCCCAGGACAGAGGACCCAGAGAAAATACTGGATGACATGGAAAGTGGTATTTCTCATGAAATGAAGAAGAAAACCCTCAGGATAAGTGACAGGAGACAGGCTATAAAAACCGCTGTTATGCTTGCAAACGCCGGAGATATAATTCTTGTGGCCGGGAAGGGACATGAGACTTACCAGGATGTTAATGGAGTGAAACATCATTTTGATGACAGGGAAGAACTTAAAGCCGCTCTTCAGCTTAAACAATAAAAGGTAACAAATGCTTTATTATCTGTTTGAATATCTCGAAGAACTTAATATACCCGGAGCCGGAATGTTCCAGTATATTTCTTTCAGGTCGGCCATGTCGGTGATTACCTCCCTGTTTATTTCACTGCTTATAGGTAAAAGAATAATAAGGTATCTGCAGGTAAAGCAGATTGGAGAGGTAGTCAGGGATCTCGGACTTGAAGGCCAGTATCAGAAGAAGGGAACACCTTCGATGGGTGGTGTCATAATTCTGGCTTCAATAGTAGTCCCCGTACTTTTATTTGCAAGGCTCGATAATATATATGTCATTCTTATGTTGTTAACGACTGTCTGGTTAGGGTTTATAGGGTTTGTTGACGACTATATAAAGATTTTCAAAAAGAACAAGGAAGGCCTTGCCGGAAAGTTTAAGATCGCCGGACAGATCGTCCTTGGACTTATTGTCGGGCTTACTTTATTTCTAAGTGATGAGGCCATCATAATCGAAAAGGTAAGTATGTCGGAGCTCTCTCCCCGTGAACGCGTTGAGCTCCTTGATCCACAGGAACAACCTGTTTCTCAGGGCGAAGTTAGTGCTGAGAGAAAGTCGACCCGGACCACCATCCCCTTCGTCAAGAACAATGAATTCAACTATTCATGGCTCGTTGCCTTCATTTCTGAAGAACACAGGGGATTCTGGACCTGGCTGGTGTTTGTGGCAGTGGTGATCTTCATCGTTACTGCCGTCTCCAACGGGGCTAACCTCACAGACGGCCTCGACGGTCTGGCAACAGGAGTATCGGCCATCATCGGAGCTGCCCTTGGCATTCTTGCCTATGTATCGAGTAACATGATCTATGCTGATTATCTGAATATCATGTTTATCCCCGACTCGGCTGAACTCGTCATATACGCCAGTGCCTTCATAGGGGCCACAATAGGTTTTCTGTGGTACAACTCGTACCCTGCGCAGGTATTTATGGGCGATACAGGAAGTCTCGCCCTTGGAGGAATAATTGCGGTGTTTGCTATCATAATAAGGAAAGAGCTGCTTATTCCCGTTCTCTGCGGAATATTCCTGGCCGAAAACCTCTCAGTGGTCATCCAGGTGGCCTGGTTTAAAAGAACAAAAAGAAAATACGGAACAGGACGGAGGATATTCCTTATGGCACCCCTCCATCATCATTACCAGAAAAAAGGATATCCTGAACCAAAGATAGTGACAAGGTTCTGGATCGTGACTATAATACTTGCAGTGATAAGCATAGTAACACTTAAGATCAGATAAGCTGATGAAGAAGAAGATTGTTGTACTGGGAGCAGGAGAGAGCGGAACAGGGTCGGCTGTGCTGGCACTGAAAAAGGGCTTTGACGTGTTTGTCTCCGACCTGGGAAAGGTCAGAGACAAGTACAGGAAGATCCTTGACGACAACAACATAAGATGGGAAGAGGGGATGCACAGTACAGGTGAGATAATGACTGCAGCAGAGGTGATTAAGAGTCCGGGTATCCCCGAAAGTGCCCCCCTTGTAAAAAGCCTCAGGGAAAAGGGTATCCCTGTAATCTCCGAGATTGAGTTTGCCGGAAGATATACTTCGGGGAAGAAAATCTGTGTTACAGGAAGTAACGGCAAGACAACCGTCACCAACATGATCTTTCATATTCTCAAAAAGGCCGGGAAGGATGTTGCCATGACAGGCAATGTGGGAAACAGTTTTGCTATGGCAGTGGCAGAAAGGGACTACGACTACTACGTTATCGAGCTGAGCAGTTTTCAGCTCGACGGGATGTATGATTTCAGGGCCGATATAGCCATCCTTATGAATATTACCCCTGACCACCTCGACAGGTACGGCTACAAGCTTCAGAACTATGTGGATTCAAAGTTCAGGGTTACAAGGAACCAGCGCGAAGGAGACTATTTCATCTACTGGGCCGACGACCCAATTATAAGATCAGAACTCAGCAAGCAGGAATTCAGCATGATCAGGCTTCCATTCTCAGACTCTTCACAGGAAGGGATGAGTGCTTTTACCCAGGATGAGAAAATAATAATTGATTACCCAAATAAAACCGACCTTATGACAATACATGATCTGGCTTTAAAGGGCCGCCATAATGTTTTTAACTCGATGGCTGCTGCCATTGCCGGCCAGGTCCTGAATATCCGCAAGGATATTATCAGGGAAAGCCTTGCCGATTTTCAGGGCGTGGAACACCGTCTTGAACCGGTTATTTCTGTTGCAGGGATCCACTTCATCAACGACTCAAAAGGGACCAATGTTAACTCCACCTGGTATGCCCTCGAATGCATGGAAACAGATGTCGTCTGGATAGCTGGAGGTATCGATAAGGGAAACGACTACTCCGAACTGTTCCAGGTTGTAAGGCAGAAAGTAAGGGCGATAGTATGTCTGGGAAAGGACAACCGCAAAATTATTGAGGCCTTCTCTGACAAGGTTCCTACCATTGTTGAGACCAATACTATGGAAGAAGCAGTAAGGTCGTCATACTACCTTGCAAAGAAAGGGCAGACCGTACTGCTTTCACCGGCCTGTGCCAGCTTTGACCTTTTTGAAAACTACGAGGACCGGGGCAGACAGTTCAAGGCGGCGGTCCGTAACCTCTGATTTATAGTACTATGGATAAAGGATGGTTCATAAAGACATTTAAAGGCGACAGGGTCATCTGGGCTCTGGTAGCTGTTTTTATGATCTATTCCCTTCTGGCCGTTTACAGTTCCTCAGCCGGTCTGGCCTTCACAAAATACGGAGGAAATACAACTTATTTCCTCAGAAGCCAGTTCATAATGCTCCTGCTCAGTCTGGTTATTATTGTCGTTGTCCACTACCTTCCATACAGGATCTACTCATCTCTGGCCGGACTCTTTCTGCTTTTGTCGGCAGGTCTGCTTATACTTACCTTTTTTATCGGATCGAGGGTCAATGAAGCTACAAGATGGATCGAGATACCGGGGACAGGCTTCAGGCTCCAGACTTCGGATGTCGCCAAGGTGGCCCTTGTTCTGTACCTTGCCCGTTCGCTTGCAAAATACCAGAATGAGCTTACCAACTTCAGGGTGGTTTCAAAATACCTTATGCTTCCCGTGGCCCTTATCTGCGGACTGATAATGCCCGAAAACCTTTCAACGGCAGTGATGGTATTCGGGATCAGTATTATAATACTGTTCCTTGGAAGGGTACCCATGAAATTCATCCTTGCCTATATTGGAATAGCCCTGGCTGGTGTGATTCTCTTTGCCATGCTGCTCTCTGTAGTATCGAAGGAAAACAGGGTGGAGGTATGGAAGCACAGGATAGAGAACTTCTTTTCAGGAGAGTCGGATCCCGACGGCGATTACCAGGCGAACCAGGCTAAAATAGCCATTTCAACGGGGGGGCTGTTCGGAAAGGCTCCCGGTAAAAGTACCCAGAGAAACATGCTTCCCCAGTCAAATTCCGATTTCATTTTTGCAATAATTATTGAGGAGTACGGTCTGCTTTTCGGAGCCATACCTCTTATAATGCTTTATATGATTCTGCTCTTCCGGGGGATAGTCATCGCCAGGAAGTGCGAGACGGCCTTTCCGGCTTTTCTGGTACTGGGACTCATTGTGATGATTGTGGTTCAGGCCATGATAAACATGATGGTTGCAGTGGGCCTGTTCCCCGTAACAGGTCAAACCCTGCCTATGGTGAGCTGGGGCAGGACCTCAGTGCTTATGATGAGCTTCTCAATCGGTGCAATACTGAGCGTGAGCAGAGTGGTTAACGCCAGAAGCAAACAGGAAGAACTACCTGATGATGAGATAACAGATGAAGGAGAAAAGATATATGAACCCGCAGGGGCCTGACAGGATCATAATAAGTGGCGGAGGAACCGGGGGACATATCTTCCCGGCCATCTCCATTGCAAATGCCCTTAAGAAGATAAATCCGGGCATAGATATCCTTTTTGTGGGTGCTGAAGGCAGGATGGAGATGGAGAAGATTCCTGCACACGGCTACAATATTATAGGACTGCCGGTTGCCGGGATCAACAGGAAAAATATTCTGAGAAACTTCGGAGTTATCACCAGACTTCTCAGAAGCCTCGTCAAAGCCCGCAGGATAATAAAGGATTTTAAACCCGACGTGGCAGTGGGAGTGGGAGGTTATGCAAGCGGACCTGTACTCAGGCAGGCCGGAAGAATGGGTGTACCCACCCTTATACAGGAACAGAACAGCTATGCAGGAGTAACTAATAAGCTGCTCTCGGAAAAGGCAGCAGTTATATGTGTCGCCTATGACGGTATGGAGAAATATTTCCCTTCAGGAAAAATTGTGAAGACGGGAAATCCTGTACGACAGAATTTCGATAATCTGGAATCGCTGGGGAAAGAGGCGCTTGGGTATTTCGGACTCGACAGCAAGCTGCCTGTGATCCTTGTTCTCGGCGGATCGCTGGGAGCAGGAAGTATAAACAACTGCCTTTCAGCCAATATAGAGGTGTTAAGGGACTGTGACTGCCAGTGGCTTTGGCAGACAGGCAAATACTACTACAATAACATAAAAAGCCTGGTTTCATCCTTTAACTGCGGCAATGTTGTTGTACACGGTTTTATTGACAGAATGGATCTGGCCTATGCCGCCGCCGATATTATTGTGTCGAGAGCCGGAGCAGGAACCATATCTGAACTGTGCCTTGTAGGGAAACCTGCCATACTGGTACCATCGCCGAATGTTGCCGAGGATCACCAGACAAAGAATGCTGCAGCCCTGGCTGACAGGGAGGCGGCGATAATGATACCCGACAGTCTGGTGGGTAAAGTATTGATTGTCGAGGCCGTTAAACTGGTTGCCGACAGGGAGAAAAGAAAAAGACTGTCAGAAAATATTAAGGAACTTGCTGAAAGGGATGCAGATATCAGAATTGCCCGGGAGGTATTGAAACTGGTAAGAAAATGATTGATTTCAAAGATATTGAAGGTATATATTTTGTCGGCATCGGCGGTATTGGAATGAGTGCCCTGGCCCTGTATTTTACAGAAAAGGGCTTCAGGGTTGCAGGATATGATCGCAGCCTGTCGTTCATTACCGGTTCGCTTATCGAGAAAGGCTGTCTGGTTACCGACGACGATTGCGTTTCTTCTATCCCAGGCTTCTTCAGGAATGTTGCAAATTCCGGCAGGATTATGATAGTTTATACCCCGGCCATCCCGGCTGAAAATAACATACTTACCTGGTTCCGGACAAATGGCTTCACTGTCACAAAAAGATCGGAGGTGCTGGGAGCAATTACACATAATTCTGACACCATTGCCGTCGCAGGTACTCATGGGAAGACAACAGTGACAACCATGACAGCCCACCTTCTTAAACAGTCGGCTGTCGGATGCTCTGCCTTCCTTGGTGGCATTTCCAAAAACTACAATACCAACTATATAGGAGGCGAAGGGAAATATACCGTTGTGGAAGCTGATGAGTTCGACCGTTCCTTTCACAGGCTCAATCCATCGGTGGCAGTGGTTACTTCACTTGATGCTGATCACCTCGATATCTATGGTGATTACCGATCAATGATCGAAGCATATAACGAGTTCTGCGCCAGGATCAGAAGAGGAGGTCGTATAATTGTAAACAAGCATGTAAGACAGCTTCTGAGAGTGCCGGAAGGAGTAGACTGCCTGACCTATGGCAGGGAGGAGGGATCTGATTATCTTCTTTCTGATGTGCAGCACAGACAAGGTTATTACAGTTTCAGCATAAAGGCACCCTCGGTTAAAATAGAAGACTTGCATTTCAGGTTCCCGGGGATCTTTAACCTCGAGAACATGACCGCCGCCGTGGCTGTTGCTCTTGAATGCGGTGTCACCCCTGATGAGATAAGGAGATCAGTTCCCCTTTTCCAGGGAGTCAGAAGAAGATTCGATATAAGATTCGACTATGCCGGCCTGACATATATTGATGACTATGCCCATCATCCCGAAGAGATAAAGGCCTTTGTGTCTTCAGTAAGGGAATACTTTGCAGGACGAAGGATAACAGGCATTTTTCAGCCCCATCTCTATTCACGTACCCGCGATCATTTCAGAGGCTTTGCTTCCATACTCGACAATCTGGATGAAACGATACTGCTTCCAGTATATCCTGCAAGGGAAAAACCCATACCGGGAGTTAGCTCTCAGCTTATTTTCGATGAGATGAGATCGGAGAACAGAAGAATGCTCATGATGGAAGATATACTGCCCGGACTTGATATGTCGGCGGTTGATGTTCTTGTTACCATAGGAGCAGGAGATATAGACAGGCTTGTTCAGCCCATTGAAGATAAAATGAAAATGCATACAGGACGATGAAGAAAATATACCGGATACTGAACTTTATTCCACTGCTTTACCTGTTAGCGGTGCCGGTGTATTTTGCCATGACTTCATTCTCAAAGCCATGCTGCGGGGTTAACATAATCCTGGCTGATTCGTCAGATTATACTTTTGTGACAAAAAACGAAATTACAGGCCTTGCTTACGGCAAGGGAAAAGATCCGGCAGGGACACCCGTAAAGGAACTGATGGTGTCGGAGATTGAAGAGAGGGTTCAAGGACTCAGGGAGCTGAAGACTGCCGAAGTATATGTTTCGATTGACGGAATGCTTAATGTCTTTGCCAATCAGCGCAATCCCGTAATGAGAGTTATGCCCGGTAATGGCGGGGATTTCTTTGTTGATGAAGAGGGTGTTGTTATGCGCCGGAGGCACCTTTATACACCCAGGCTGCATATAGTGGGAGGGAATGTGAACATAACCAGGAAGATGCTTGATGGAGTCAGTGTACTCGACACGAGCATAAAAAATACCATACTAAGGGATATATATCATCTTGTTAACTTTATAAACAGCGATAGTTTCTGGTCGGCACAGATCGACCAGATATATGTTGATTCGCACGATGAGATTGATCTGATACCAAGGGTAGGCAATCATGTTATCCACCTTGGAACAACAGGAGACATGGAGGATAAGTTCAGAAACCTCAGGGCTTTTTATGAAAAGGTACTTCCTGAAGTGGGATGGAACAGTTATTCGTACATAAACGTTGAATTCAAAGACCAGATAGTCTGCAGGAGAAGAAATTAGAAACAACCATATTCATTACTATGAACACTAAGGAACAGTATGTAGCAGCAATCGACATTGG
>CAZXSW010000027.1:0-7688 GCA_964642615.1 uncultured Rikenellaceae bacterium
GATGAAAAAAATACTTATAATATTCCTGTTACTGACCTTTACCCGACTTGCGGATGCACAGGAAACCTTTGATGTTCTTCTCAGGGCAAAGGCTGCCAGTGCGGCCGGCAAGACTGATGAAGCAGTAAGGATACTGTCAGAAGCTGACGGGACAGATCTGAGGATATTGCTTGAAAGATCTGAAGTATTTATTTCAAAGGGTGATTACCAGTCGGCCATTACTGACCTGAACAGTGCAAACTCTATTAAGCGCGGATCAGGGGACTTTGGCCTTTCGCGCATCTATGCACTCAAAAGGGAAGCTGCCACTTCAATGTATCACCTGGCTTCGTGTTTGCGTTCGCCATTCAGAAAGAGTGAAAGAGAAATTATGCTTGACCCTGCCTTTGCTCCGATAGAGAACAGTCCGGAGTGGAGGAGCTTCTGGAAAGAGGCAAAATTCAGTACCTATGAGAAAAGCATTGCTGAAATGGAATATTACTTTTCGGCGGGGAAAAAGGAGGAAGCTGAATCTGTTTCTTCGATGCTTGGCCGTGAATATCCGGGCACAGAAGGGAGCCAGTATGCAGGGGCACTTGTTTCGCTGACAGGTTTAAAATATTCTGATGCTGTCAGGCAGCTTTCAACGCTTGTTGCTTCGCATCCCGGGAATGAAAAGTACCTAAGGCTTCTGGCAGGGGCACAGGAAGCTTCAGGCAATGCTGCAGGCGCTTCGGTTACCTGGTCTGCGCTGATCGACAGCGGGGTAGCTGATGCAAGGCTTTTTGTAAGCAGGGCCGGATGCTACCTTAAAACAGGAGAAACCGACAGGGCAAGAGCCGACATCCGCCGCTTTCTCGAACTATACCCTGGTGACAGTGAAGCCGTAAGGCTTGCCGGAAAGGTTGAAAGTGCAGCAGGTGACAACCTGGCTGCCATAGCACTCTATACAAACAATCTTAAACTGCACCCCGATGATCCGCAGTGTTTTACTGACAGGGGAGATGCTTACTTCATAGCGAAATCGTGGGCTCTGGCAGCCGATGACTACAGTATGGCCCTCGACCTCAGTCCCGGCAACAGCAATGCCTGGCTTAACAAGGGCATTTCACTGCTAAATACAGGTAACAGGGATGACGCCTGCAATGACTTCAGGATGGCGCTTAAACTTGGAAACAGAAGAGCAGCAGAATATATTTCTGCGAATTGCCTTAAGTGATTGCTCAGGTCGCCTATTTAACATGTTTCATGATCTTATCAAACAGATCCCTTGGCTTAAAAGGCTTTAGTATATAGTCGTTGATATTCAGGTCCTCTATTTTATCATGTGTCTCCGACATTATTGCAGCTGTAAGTGCCACCACCGGAATGTTTTTAATCTTAGGGTTGCCTGACTTCCTTATCATCCTTGTCGCTTCAATGCCGTCAAGGACGGGCATGTGGAGGTCCATCAGTACAAGGTCAAAATCCTCTTTTTCAAGTATCTCAAGGGCGATTTTTCCGTTTTCGGCATGGGTGACACTCATCCCCCATCCTGTGAGGAACTTGTTGGCCACAAAGAAATTAATCCTGTTATCCTCGGCAACCAGAACCTTTTTGTTCTCAAGCCCGGTAAAGGAATCGGGAACCTCACCGGCTGTTGTTTTCTTGCCGCCGGTTGCTATTGTGAATGAGAGTGAAAAAGTAAAGGAAGAGCCTTTGCCGGGTTCGCTGTCGAGGGTAATAACTCCTCCCTGCAGTTCAATAAGTTTCTTGCATATTGACAGGCCGAGTCCGGTGCCTCCGAAATGCCTGGTGGTATCCGGTGATGCCTGGGTGAAGCTGTCGAATACAAGCTTATGCTTTTCCTTAGGTATGCCTATTCCCGTATCTTTCACTGAGAATTCGAGCCTTATATTGTTGTCGGATCTTCCGAGCTCACTGACATAAACCGAGATGCTTCCTTCTTTTGTGAACTTAAGGGCATTTGACAGGAGGTTTGAGAGTATCTGGTTGAGTCTTACCTGGTCGCCAATAACCTCTGCAGGAAGGGTTTCGGGCCTGATGATCCGGAAATCGAGGTTTTTCTCCTTCGACCTGTACGAGTATGACCTTGAGATATCGTTAAGGAAATCGTTAAGATTAAACTGTACCTGCTCGAACTCTATTTTTCCCGACTCCATCTTGTTATAGTCGAGGACATCATTGACAAGGGTCAGCAGGTGGTTTCCCGAGAATCTGAGGGTCTTGATGAAATCCATCTGATCCTCTCTTGGATTTCCCTGAAGGAGGAGGTTGGTGATTCCTATTACCTCATTAAGGGGGGTTCTTATCTCGTGGCTCATTGTCGACATGAACTGTTGCTTCGAGATCACTGCTTCTTCAGCGTTCTGGCGTGCCTGAACCATATTGTCGAGCATAGTCCTCCTCTGTATAGCAATAGCAACCTGTCCGGCAATGAATTCGAGAACATTGACATCATCCTGTGAAAACTTATTCTCGTCATTATAATCCTGGAGACACATCACACCTATGGTCCGGTTGTCGACCTTAAGAGGTACTCCCATCCATATTTTGCATGGAGTGCCAATCAGGTCTATATCTCCCGAGTCCTCCATCGCTTTCAGGTCGTTTTCTTTAAGAAGAACCGGTCTGTTAAGGTTTATTACCCAGCCGGTGATTGTCTTTTTTGCCGGGACTTTTTCGAAGTTGTCTTTTTCATCGGCAAAGAAGGGAAGGGAAAGGGTGTCGGAACTTTTGTCGTAAAGGGCAATGAAAAAGTTGCTTGTATCCCATATCTTTCCCAGCTCATTTACTATAGTAGGATAGATATCCTTGATATCGAACTGGTTGAGAGCAGCTGATGAGATATTGTAAAGTATTTCCTGTACAATCTGGTTCTTTCTCTCAAGCGATATGTCCCTGTAAATTCCTATAAATGCTATAGTCTCTCCGTTTATGATAATGTTGGATGATATCAGGTAGACAAAGATTCTGTTGCCGTTTCTGTTCTTCCTGACGGTTTGCCTTACTACTTTCTGCTGCTGGCTTGTCAGAAGGTCGATATCATTAGACTCTGAGATAAGGTCTTCCGGGACTATCAGTTCTTCAAGTTTTTTAAACCGGGCTTCCTCTTTTGTATAACCGAAGAGATTTGTGAACTCATTGTTTATGATGGTTATCCTTCCGTCACGGTCGGTAATTGCAATTGCCTCGGGAGTGGAATCGATTACGTGTTCAAGAAAGGCTTTTTCCCTGAACAGGTCTTCTTCATATTTTTTCTGAGCCGAGAGATCCTTGAGCAGGCCTTTGTAGCCTGTTATTCTTCCGTTGTGAAAAGTTGCAAAGGAATGAGTTTCTATCGGGACCTCTCTACCGTCTCTTGTGAGGGCAAGATAAACGTTTGTCGATATATCTTCCGGTCTCCTGAGGTTTCTGAGGTTATCTATCATGCTTAGATAGGAAGCCGGGAAGAGGGATGAAATATAAGTTCCCTTTTTTACATCCTCGGCAGAATATCCGAAAAACTCACGGCTTTTCCTGTTTGCAAAGAGTACCTTTCCGTTCAGATCGACCTCGTAGATCATTTCAGGGAGCATGTCAGCAAACTTCTCGAAGAAATGATCCTGGCCCGGAATGTCTCCGATATATTTATGTCCCCCTGCGGGCATCTCATGTCCTGGACCGTAAATTCTCTTTTCAGTATTTTTATCTTCTGGGGTCTCCATATGTTTCCTATCTGTATCGTCCATCAGGCATTCTTCAAATTGGTCATAAAAATAAAAAATAAACTCAATGTCCCCGTAAGCTTTTGATTTGAAGATATCCTTAAGCCTTTTTTTTCTGTATTTCCGTAAAATATTTACAGTAAGCACTAATACCGCACTTTTCGCATGATGGTTTTCGGGCTGTGCAGATATACCGTCCGTGCAGGATAAGCCAGTGGTGGGCCTTATGCATCAGAACGGCCGGGATGTGTGATGAGAGCTGGAGTTCTGCCGCCAGGGGCGTTCTGGCATTTCGGACCAGTCCTATCCTTGATGAAACCCTGAAAACATGAGTGTCGACTGCCATCACCGGCTTGTTATATACAACGGAGGCTATCACATTCGCCGTCTTGCGTCCTACTCCGGGAAGCTTTTGAAGGAGAAGAGGGTCAGAGGGGACAACCCCGCCGAAGTCGTCAACCAGCTTCCTCGACATGGCGGCAAGGTGTTTTGCCTTGTTGTTCGGATATGAACATGATTTTATATAGGGTAAGATATCTGATGTTTTGGCCCGGGCCATCGTATGTGCATCGGGATAGGCTTCAAGAAGGGCAGGGGTTATAAGGTTGACCCTTTTATCTGTACACTGTGCAGAAAGAATAACAGCGACAAGCAACTGAAAAGGATCATTATAAACAAGTTCCGTTTCAGCGTCAGGCATATTCATTGTAAAATAACCTATGATACCTGAATATCTTTCTTTGATAGTCATGTCTTTTATTAATCAGTTGTTAAGGTAGTGATTTTATCTTTCAAAGGTAAGGGATAATATGCATATTGATCAAAACCAGAATCAGGGGTTCATATGCAGCATATAAGAAGGGATTTCATAACTTTATCCGGTCAAAGAAAAAAAGCATTTGGAAAGGATTATACTTAACATACCGGGATCAGTATCGGAGGTACTGGTGGGAGAGAGGCTGGAGTCGGTTAAAAACATGCTCCCTGAGAACGGGGTTGTTATCATCACCGACGATAATGTATACAGGATTTACGGAGAACGGTTTCCTGATTTTCCTGTTTTTACAATAACACCAGGAGAAGAAAGCAAAAGGCTATCAACCATAGAGGATCTGGCCAGGCGTCTGATAGAGGCAGGAATAGACAGGGATGGTTTTATCCTGGCCATAGGCGGCGGGGTTGTTTGTGATATTGCAGGTTTCCTCGGGTCGGTCTACATGAGGGGAATAAGGTTTGCATATGTTTCGACCACTCTTCTTTCGCAGGTCGATGCCAGTACCGGGGGTAAAAACGGCGTTAATGCCGGTCATGCCAAAAACATGCTGGGCTGCTTCAGCCAGCCTGAATTTGTTATATGTGATACCGAAATGCTGGCCACTCTTCCTGAGGATGAGTATCTGTCAGGACTGGCTGAGCTCATAAAAACGGGTATCATTGGTGACGGGAAGTTGTTTGAGGTAATTGAGAATTCACTCGACGGCATAATGAGGAGGGATACTGAACTGCTTACCTTCCTTGTGTCTCTATCGGTTAGCTTCAAGGCATCAGTTGTTCTGGTTGATGAAAAGGAATCAGGCATAAGAAGGATACTTAACTTCGGTCATACCTACGGACATGCCATTGAGATGCATGCCTCGTGCCCTCACGGTATGGCCGTTGCCTCAGGAATGGAACTGGCAGCTGCATACTCGCACCACAGGGGTCATCTGTCTGAAAATGACATGAAGAGGATTGTGAGCCTGCTGGAGAAAGCCAGCCTGTTGAAGGAATATAATTTGCCGGCGGATCTGGTTGAGCATTATATATTGCGCGACAAGAAGAAAAGCGGCAGTGATATATATTTTGTGTTTATCTCCGGTATAGGCAGAGCCTCAAGTGAAAAGGTCCCTGTGTTGGAGCTTGTTGAATTTTACAAGGGTTACAAAGGTTAAAGAAAAGCTGGGATATCATGAATTCATTTGGAAAAATTTTCAGGGTTTCGTTGTTTGGGGAATCTCACGGGCCTGCAATAGGAGTTGTTATCGATGGTTGCCCTGCAGGTATCAGGGTTGATACTGATGATTTCATAAAGGACCTTTCGAGGAGAAGGAGCGGGGGTACCGGTACCACTCCGCGCAGGGAGGCTGATCAGCCCGAGATACTAAGCGGTATTCTTAACGGTGTTACTACCGGGTCTCCTGTTACCCTTATCACCAGAAACGAAGACAGAAAATCGTCGGACTACGAGGAGTTCAAAAGATTTCCCAGGCCGGGTCATGCCGATTTTGCAGCAGGGGTTAAATATTCGGGGTTTGCCGACCTCAGGGGTAGTGGCCATTTCTCAGGCAGAATAACCTGGGGCCTTGTGGCAGCAGGTGTCATGGCAAAAAAAATATTAGGGCCCTCAGCGGTCTCTGCAAAGCTGGTTTCGGCAGGAGGTATGGAGGATATAGAAGAAGCCGTTGGGCAGGCTTTGACTGCAGGAGATTCCATTGGAGGTATTATAGAATGTATGGTTACCAACCCTCCCAAGGGAGCCGGTGAACCCTTCTTTTACTCAGTCGAGGCCGCAATAAGCCACATGATATTCTCTGTTCCGGCTATAAAGGGCATCGAGTTCGGCTCAGGATTCAGGGCTGCCTCAATGAGGGGTTCGGACCACAACGACCCTTTTATTAACGCCGAAGGAAGGACATCAGGCAATAATGCGGGCGGAATTAACGGAGGCATTGCCAATGGAAATGATATTTTCCTCAGGGTTGCCGTAAAGCCAACTTCTTCAACCGGGGTAGCTCAGAAAACATTTGATTTTCAGAAAGGAGAGATGGGTGTGCTTGAGGTTAAAGGGCGTCACGATGCCTGCATCGCCCTCAGGATGCCTGTTATTATTGAGTCGGCTGTGGCAGTGGCTCTTGCAGATCTGCTTCTTATAGACAGGGGGATTAACGGGCCGAGGATCTGAGTTTTATCATAAGTACTCTTGTCGTGGATTCAGTGATCCTGAACCTGTTGTCTATTCTGCATCCCATTACCCAGGCTATTCTGTTGTCCGATTCCATAACAAGGATTTTTTCCTTTTCAGGAAGTGAAAACCTGCCGTCGATAAGAAAATCACTCAGTTTCTTCTTTCTGTCCATACCAAGGGGATAGAAATAATCGCCATCTTCCTTATTTCTTATTGTGAGGGGGAAAGTGATTTTCCCGGCGTCCAGGCAGGCAATATCATTAGCTGAAGGTATGGTGACAATATCCCTCCTGTTTATGAATCCGGCCGATTCAATAAATGGCAGGGCTAACAGATCATCAGCTGAAGCGGCTGAATAAATAAGGCTTTCCTCTTTTCTGACGGGTGAAATGATTATCTGGTCACGGTTTTTTGTTATGACATGTCCGGCTGTCAGAAGCCTTGCTCCTGTCCGTCCCTTAATAACTTTCTCAAGTTCAGGCAGATTACTGCCTGTAATTCCCCAGGGTATGAACAACTCAAAGAGTACCGACCTGTTGATGGCCTCCTTCATAAGTTGCCTGATGTCGATGCTTGTATAGTCATTCCCTGGTGAAATGATCCCATCTCTTATTTCATTTATTTTCCTTCCTGTGAACTCATCGAGCTCAGCGATCCTGAGGGCGGTTTCGTTTATGGCAGTCTCGGCCGAAGGATTGATTTCCTTAAGCATGGGGATTATCTTATGACGTATTTTATTCCGGATGTATTTGGTCTGGGCATTTGATCTGTCTTCCCTGAAGCTTATCTTTTTTTCTTCGGAATGTCGTGTAATTTCTTCCCTGGTGGCAAAGAGCAAAGGCCTTATTATATGTCCCGATACTGGTCTTATTCCCGAGAGACCCGTCAGTCCCGTACCTCTTGTGAGGTTCAGGATAAGGGTTTCGATGTTGTCGTTAAGGTTATGGGCTACGGCTGTTTTACTGTAGCCATTCTCTGTTCTTATCTTTTCAAACCAGCTATATCTGAGGTCACGTGCAGCCATCTGGATAGAGATATGGTTTTCGGATGCATATTTC
>CAZXSW010000027.1:7788-28959 GCA_964642615.1 uncultured Rikenellaceae bacterium
TTCGGAGAGAAGGGCAAAATCGGCAAAGGCAAAGAATGCAAATCTGAATCCATATAGGTTTACAGGACTGAAGGCGACTGATTCAAGGCTGATGTATAACCTCTGGTGGCCACTTATAGAGTCATTTCTGAAGCCAGTGAAGCCATTTTCGTTTCCGAAGAAAATCCTTTCGTCGGTATACCGGCTGAAGCCTCTTATATATTCTGTCTTTAAGAAGTTTCTTATTCTGTAGCCTCCAATGTAATTGAGGTTTGAGAAGTAGTCAAATTTAAATGACAGGAGCCCCTGTTCCGCGTTACGCCCGTTAATAAAGGCACCAAGTCCGGCAGAACCGTAGAAATAACCCAGCGACCTGGATGATCTTGCTAGTGAGGCATTTACTCCCAGATAGGTTCTTTCCTTGAATTCATTTATTTCTCTGCCCCATGTAAGTAGCAGCAGACTACCGTAGGGTATGTCTTCAACACGTCCATAGCCGTAAATCAGGCTGGTCTTGTAGTATTTCTGGAATGAAAGGGCGGCAGAGGCAAGATAGATCCTGTATTTCTGGAGACGGTAGTAGGAATCGGGAAGTATGAAGGGTTTGTCGGATACGTGATTATTGGTGTAACGCACGCCCAGAATCAGTCTTGCCACAGATTCCTGATCGAGCAGGAAGGACCTTAGGAACCAGTAATCCCTCAGGTTGTATCTCAGGGGTTCGGGCAGGGGAAGGGAGTCGAGGTCCTCACTTGTAAACATCTGCCTCATGGAGGCGCCATAAGCATACCTGGTCTGTGAGCTTACAAGTGCTCTTGACAGATCAAGGCCAAAGGTCTGTCTGCCCAGTCCTCCGTTATAGTAAAGATTCATGTTGACAAATGTCCTTCTAAAGTTATTGACCGAGTAGTGGACGCCAACGCCGGGAGAATCCCTGAACTTGCTGTCCCAGGGAATGTCAACACCGAATTCATGACCCATTCCAAATATGTTCCTGTCGTAGACAGAAACAGAACCGCTTTTTATGCCGTTTATTTCAGCCTTGCCCGCTAAAGAATAGATGTCTTTTGTAATAATAACAATATCCGACTCTTCATCTGAAACCGGGACGATCACTATCCTTGCCTCGTGGATATAGGGCAGCTGACGGAGTATCCTTTCGTTGTCACTGAGGGTAAGCGGGGAAATGGTATCACCTTCGGTGAACAGAAGGTTTTTTCTGATTATTGACTCATTGGTATTAAAATGTGTCTTATTAAGAAAATTTTCAATTTTTTTGGCGTTATCAACCTGGGGATTGTTTATATCTGTACCAAAGACGTTAAGGCTCCTGACCGATATGTTTCTGATCTTCCTGCCCCTGAAATCAAGAAAATCGGCATCACTTGGTCCTGTGATTGTCTTTGTTTCAACAGGACGGACAGGAATAACCACCCATTCGTAAAGTTTCCTTGTGATAAATGTCTTTGAGGCTTTCAGTCTCAGTGAATCGTATAGCTGGATTGTTCTTGTCCTTGCCTGATCGTTATGAGGTATGATATCATTAATGGGAGGGAGTAACTCTGCACCGGGCAAGAGTACGATCCTGTTTATAAGGAACCTGATTGCAGAGTCGGGCAGGGGACGGATACCGGGTGTTTGTTCAGATTCCTGGGCCCAAAGGTTCATGCACAGGAGGAGGGCAGCCGCAACTGGCAGGACTTTTGCAGGTATCCGTTTGTGTTTTGACAGTTCTGTATAATCAGGTTTCATGTGAGTTATCGATCAGCACGTCATCTGAATTAAACTGGAATCCAAGCCGTTTGCCGGTTATAATCCTTGAGTGCTGGATCTTGGCTTCAACCTGGCCTACAGTGGCTATCTTGACGGCATCATAGGGGGGGACGAGAAGGTCAAATTCAAGAGAATACTGGATGGCTGTTGAAATGATTGTCTGAAGTGAGTTGCGGTTTATCTGTTCATTGCCGAAATTGGTAAAAAGCATCCCCATCTGTCTTTTCCCCTCGACGAAATACTGGTTTTCATGGTTTATAAATACCCTGGCTATAAGGTAACCCAGGTCATCAAGCCTGGAATATTTAAATGAGTCAGCAAGAAAATTATATATATTAATTATCCCTGAGTAGGCATTGAATTTATTCTTCTGTATGTAGGGTGTTTTCCATGCAGGGTGTTCCCTGTCGAACTGGAAAATGTTAGAGTGCATGCTGAAAAGGAGGATGTCGCCGGCTACCTTGATCTGGGCATCGAAGTTGCTTCTGTCTGTATATTCCATTCTTATCCTCGGATCCAAACCTCCCAGGTTCATGTTGACCTCCTTTGAGTAGTTCTTCAGGATCTCTTTTACCACGCTGAACCATTCAATTGTATTGTCAAATACCTTTTCCTTTAAAACTGACTTAGACCTGAGCGTGTCAATTATCACCTGCTTTTTATCATCCGGTTCCGACATCATATTAAGTTTAGATAGAAGCATCTAAAGTAGTAATAATTCATTAAAAATAAAAAGGAGCCCTGAGGCCCCTTATTTGTAATTATTCCTTTACCTGAGCTAGTATGAACGGGCGAAGAGAACCCTTCTCTCTGAGGGCTTTCCTGAATACACACATTTTCCTGCCTCCATGGGTGAATCGAGAGGTATGACGCGGATAGTGGCTTTTGTCTCTTCCTTGATCTTTTCCTCTGTTTCGGTAGTGCCGTCCCAGTGAGCCATAATGAAGCCACCGGGTTCATCGAGTTTCTTAACGAACTCATCCCAGGTGTCGACATAAAAGGTATTCTCATTTCTGAACCGGAGGGCTTTATCATATATGTTCTTCTGGATATCGCCAAGAAGGGAAGTTATATGGGGCAGTACTGAATCAACAGGAATCGTTTCCTTGGTAAGAGTGTCGCGGCGGGCAATTTCAACACTGCCGTTCTCAAGGTCGCGCGGTCCGATGGCCATCCTTACCGGAACGCCCTTCAGTTCATAGTCGGCAAACTTCCACCCGGGGGTGTTATTGTCGCGGTCGTCGTATTTCACTGAGATGTCTGAATCCTCAAGCTCTTTCTTTATCTTTCCGGCCACCTCTGATATTAAGGCCAGCTGGCCGGCATTTTTAAAGATAGGGATTATGACAACCTGAATGGGAGCCAGACGGGGAGGGAGGACAAGTCCTTTATTATCTGAATGAGCCATTATGAGAGCTCCGATCATCCTTGTCGACAGTCCCCACGAGGTGGCCCATACATAATCAAGTTTTCCGGTTTTGTCGGTGAACTGCACATCGAAAGCTTTTGCAAAGTTCTGTCCCAGGAAGTGACTTGTTCCGGCCTGAAGAGCCTTGCCATCCTGCATAAGGGCTTCAATTGCATAGGTGTCGATGGCTCCGGCAAACCTTTCATTTTCACTCTTGCATCCCTTTATAACCGGCAGAGCCATGTAGTTCTCGGCAAAGTCGGAATATACATTAATCATCTTTTCAGTTTCCTGAACAGCTTCCTCCCTTGTGGCATGAGCTGTATGTCCTTCCTGCCAGAGGAATTCGGCAGTCCGGAGAAAGAGCCTGGTCCGCATCTCCCACCTGACAACGTTTGCCCACTGGTTTATTAGGATGGGAAGATCGCGGTACGACTGTATCCAGTTCTTATATGAATGCCAGATTATTGTTTCTGAAGTCGGTCTTATTATAAGTTCTTCCTCGAGTTTCGCGGCCGGATCAACAACCACTCCTTTGCCATCGTCATCATTCTTGAGACGATAGTGGGTGACAACGGCACATTCCTTTGCAAAACCCTTTACATGGGCAGCTTCCCTGCTGAAGAACGACTTGGGGATGAAAAGGGGGAAATAGGCGTTTACATGCCCTGTAGCCTTGAACATCCTGTCAAGTTGGGCCTGGATCTTCTCCCATATCGCATATCCGTAGGGCTTGATGACCATACAGCCTCTGACAGCCGAATTCTCGGCCAGATCAGCCTTAGTCACCAGGTCATTGTACCATTGTGAATAATTGTCTTCCTTGTTTGTTAAAAACTTAGCCATCTTAGTAGTGCATAATTTATTCTGAAAAACTGCGTAAAAATAGAAAAAAATATGACTTCATAACCTGATCATGCAATCGTTAAGCCATACATAGGAATCCTTTAAGAAGTTATAACCACCCTCTTGCAGAGTAAAGAGGGGCAGATGCTTTTATTTACTTTCTGTTAAGAGTATTTTGAGCAGTGTCTTAAAGAAGTCGTGGTTTGGCAATTATGTAATTTAAAATGCTAAATTTGCTATCATTAAAATCGCAGGGATAAATCAGCCGTTTGGTACAATATTTGTTTGCTATAAGTAAAATACTTAAGGGAGAAAAAACATGAAAGCATTAACTTACATATCAGGACTGGCACTTCTCGTACTCTCTTCCTGTTCTTCGGGTCTCTACATGAGCCAGGAATATGACGATCTTTACTACACTTCGTCAGACAGGCAGACAGAAGGCACAACGGTTGTTGTGAGAAACAGGCCTGTGGAGAGGGATCTCAGAGCAGAGGAGTACTACGATAACATCTATGCTGCCGATACCCTTGTATCGGAGGAGTATGCCGAAGCAGCCTATTACGATGATGAGGCCCAGGGCGGATCCATAATCAATAATTACTACTACGATAACTCTTATTCAGGCAGGCTCAGAAGCTTCTATGGTAACTACTTCGATCCTTACTGGAGAGATCCTTTCTACTACAGTTACTATCCCTATTCAGCCTTTAGCTACGGAGCCTGGGGCTATCCCTACAGCTACGGCTACTACGATCCGTTCTACTACGATCCGTTCTACTATGGCAGTTACTCGAGGTATGGCTACTACGGATCTTATTATCCTTACTACTACAGCTCATTTTACTCACCGTTCTATAACAGGTATTACGGGAATTACTATAATGACGAGTTAAGCAATGTAGCCTACGGAAGGAGGGAGAGATCGAGCACTCTTTCAACCAGATACAACAACTCTGTTTCAGGTGGGGTAAGCAGTGCTTCCCGCCGTGACACATATCTTTCAGGAGATGTCGCAAAGACTGACGGAGATGCTGCAAAGTCATCTGTTCAGTCCACTCCCGTCAACAGACGAAGTGTATCATCCGATATAAACAGAAGTACATCGGGAACTACCCCTGCAGCTGAAACACAGAATCCGGTTCGTCAGTCGACAGATGCCGCGTCCGGTTCAGCCACCAGAAGAGTTGCCGTGGAAAGGCCTGAATACAACTCCACTGACAGATCCTATACACCCAGTTATACCAATCCCAGAACAAGTACAAGGCCTTCGTATAACAACACTCGGGTCGGGACCGGCAGCAGCTCAGACAATACCAGGGTTATCCAGACTCCATCCAATGTGAGATCGGGATCCTCTACTTATTCGCCTTCAAGGTCAGGGTCGGGATCGACCGGGGTTTATTCCGTGCCTTCAAGGTCGGGTAGCAGCTCCTCATCAGGCACCAGGTCGTCCAGCTCCTCCTCCTCCAGATCATCTTCATACAGCAGCGGATCAACATACTCCGGTTCCTATAGCGGCGGGTCTTCATACTCCGGATCATCATCTTCCGGATCATCGTCCTCTTCAGGTTCTTCAGGTTCTTCCAGGTCATCAGGTTCATCGGGCGGAAGAAGATAGGCTTAAGGAATAAAGGCTCTGTCGATTCAGATTTGCACCGGAAAACATACTTTTTTTTCGACCCGGAATGTTATAGTATTGAAAAACAAAAACTAAAATAAATCCAGCTTTCAAAGAATGTCATTACGTTCAGAGAAAAATATGTCCTTAACCCGAAATTTCATAAAATGAAACCCGCATTTATTTTACACACTAACACGCATATATATAATTTTAATATATGTGGGTTTCATCAGGCCATTAATAATAAAATTATATAATGATGAAAAAAGCAGCTCTCGCAATTATATCGGCAATACTCATCTTCTCAGGTGCTGCTGCACAGAATATAGATGACGCGCTAAGATATTCCCAGCTGTTCTACAACGGAACGGCAAGGTTCACTGGTATGGGCGGCGCCTTTACCGCACTGGGAGGAGATCTTTCCACTCTTGGTCAGAACCCGGCAGGACTTGGTGTTTTCAGGTCTTCCGAGATAACGCTTTCGCCCCAGTTGTTCTATGTAAATAACAGGGCAAACTTTACAGAGACAGCCGGGGATTATCTGTATAACTTCAACCTGGGCCAGGCCGGCGTGGTTTTTAACTTCATAAATAACAATGGTCAGTCAGGCCTGCTTTCACTTAATGCCGGATACTCCTTCAACAAAACAAATAATCTGAACCAGGCAACAAGGATAACAGGCAACTACGGAGGCAGCTCGATGCTCGATTTCTGGGCCGACAAAGGCTTTGGACTTTATACAGATGAACTGGCAGCCAATGTCCCTGATGCTTTCCTGGCCTATGACACATGGCTTATCGACACTCTTCCCGGATATTACACCGAATACGGAACCGTTTTCTCAAACTATGGAGATAATCCGCCATCGGTATATGGACAGAACATAAGAAGACTAATCTCACAGGAAGGCTATACAGGTGAGCATGCTATTTCAGTAGGAGGTAACTATTCTGATAAGATATATTTCGGAGCAACACTCGGAATAAGCAGTATTAACTTTGCAAGTCGTTATGAACATCAGGAGACATCAGACTTTGACCTTCCTTCGAGATTTCAGGACTTTAACTATACCCTTTATTATGATCAGACGGGAACCGGTTATTCATTCAAGATGGGCGCCATTGTCAGACCAATAGATCCCCTGAGGATAGGTGTGGCATTTCATTCTCCAACCGTTTATAAGATTGACGAGTATCTGTACGATAACATGACCAGCAGTTTTACCGATGGGGGCAAGTACCAGTCATCGAATGAACCATCGAGATATGATTATACCCTTACAACCCCTTTCAGGTTTCTGGCCGGAGTTGCATACCAGTATGAGAAGCTGGCAATACTGAGTGTCGATTATGAGTATGTCGATTACAGAACTTCAAAGTTCACAAAAAGAAATGCCAGCTGGGTGAGTGATGCCAATGAAGCTATAAAATACACCTTTAAATCAGCTTCCAATATACGGCTGGGTGGAGAGTTACGCCTAAGTAAGTTTTACCTTAGGGGAGGATACGGTTATTACGGAAGGCCCTTTACTTCTGGAGAGGACAATTTTGAACTCGATTACCGCACAGTATCCGGAGGTGTAGGTTTCAGAGAGCAGACCTTTGCAATCGATTTCGGATTCTCCAATATGAAAAGTGACGAAAAATACATAATGTATACCAGCAGACTGGGTTCACCGGTAGCTGACATAAGCTCCAACAGGAACATTTTTACAGTTTCTTTCAGCTATAAGTTCGGTTACTAGGGCTTTACTAAGGCCCGGCAGGCCGGCATAAAACAGCGGACTTCCTCTGGGCGGATATTTTGTCCGCCCTTTTTTTTCAGAGCCAGGCTGATGATTCGGGACCCATGTTAAAGATCAGATCGAGTATACTAAGGTTGCTTAAAAAGATATTGTTGCCAAACACCTGGGGATATGGCCTGAAGACCCCAGGGTTCAGACCATGGTCGCTTGTATATCTGAGATCATAATCCCTGCCTTCGGGAGGTTCGAATACGTCTGTCAGTTCAATGGGCTTTACTATACCAAGGAGGTCCATAATAACAGTAATTATTTTCATGTCAAGGTTAAAAAGAAAAGTCTCGTTCTCACTTATCAGACCTTCGATAGTATCAGCATAGAACTGGTACCATGGTGAGGCGGCATAGCACGACCGGAGTGCTTTAATATGAACCTGCTGCCATTTTTTTGAGTGGTCTGTTTCAGCCCTCGTGACGGGTGTGGCCGGACGGATAACCTTAATTACGGGTACTGTCAGATACATTGGTCCCGAAGGAGAAAGTATCCTGCACCTGTTACGGCATGTTTGCCTGGGATAGTTCTCCCTGGCTTCAATAAAGACTTTATCAGCCGAATTAAGTATCGAGAAATACCCGACAGAAGGAAAATAGGAAACAGGCAGAATGACTTTTCCAGTCATGGGTCAGCACTACTTCATCTGGTTTATCATGCTGGCTGAATAGCCGGCCCCGAAGCCATTGTCGATGTTTACCACGGTAACTCCTGTCGAACAGCTTGTAAGCATGGCAAGAAGGGCCGATACTCCACCAAAGCTTGCGCCATAGCCCACACTTGTGGGCACTGCAATAACAGGTTTGTCAACAAGTCCACCGACTACACTTGCGAGTGCTCCTTCCATGCCGGCAATGACAACCACCACCCTGCATTTCCTTATCTCGGGAAGTTTGTCTATGAGCCGGTGAATTCCTGCAACGCCTGCATCATAGATCCTCAGCACATCATTACCCAGAAGCTCGGCGGTTACGGCAGCTTCTTCAGCAACAGGAATATCAGATGTGCCGGCGGTAATCACACCTATCTTTGTCCCGGGAACGGGGAGTTTTTTCTTTCTGACACTTATAATGCGGGCTTCGTTGTAAAAGACAGTTTCCGGGATCTCAGATTTTACAGCCTCGAACATGTTTATGTCAGCCCGGGTGCCTATGACATTGTTCTCCTTTTCAGACATCACCTTAAAGATTCCGACAACCTGGCTGATAGTCTTACCTGCGCAATAGACTATCTCGGGGTAACCTGTTCGTATCTCCCTGTGATGATCGATCCGGGCGAAGCCCAGATCAGTATAAGGCAGTGTCTTCAGGGCCTCGAGGGCTTCCGGGATACTTTTACTGCCTTCTTTTACCCCATTAAGTATTTTTTCTATCTCTTTTCCGGTCATGTCAGTCGTTTTTTGTGCTTGAGTCATTACTCCTGTATCCTTCAATATCAAGAGTTATATATCTGAATCCTATTTTTCTGAGGACTGCAGATATCTGTTCCCTCTCACTGGTTGTCATTATCCTTTCGAAATATTCAAAAGGGCATTCGATCCTTGCCAGGTCGCCGTGAATTCTTATTCTTGTACCCGGATACCCCTGGTCGTACATGTAATATTCAGCTTCTTCAACCATCCTGAGAGCTTTATCATCAACGGTAGTCCCGTAAGGGATCCTGGTAAGAATACAGGCCAGGGCAGGCTTATCCCATGTGGGCAACCCGGCTTTTTTGGAAAGTGATCTTATTTCATCTTTTGTGAGGCCGGCTTCCATTAGCGGACTCCTTATTCCAAGCTCCTCCAGGGCTTTGAGTCCCGGGCGGAAAGCTCCTGAATCGTCGGCATTGCTTCCGTCGATGACATGTGCATAGCCGTTGGTGGCGGCGTACTGCTTCATTGTTGTGAAGAGAGTTTTCTTGCACAGATAGCACCGGTCTGGTGGATTATCGCGGATCATCTCCGGGAATGGGATATCTATAATATCGTGATCGATGCCATAATCAGTAGTGAACTCGACAGTCTCACTCATCTCCCTGGAAGGGATGTACGGGGTTCTGATGGTTACTCCGATTACCCTGAGCCTTCTTATTGAATGGGCAGTATGCAGGAGAAAAGTGCTGTCTACTCCACCGGAGTAAGCCACGACCATGGAGTCAAGTTCTTTAAGTATCGACTCCAGTTTTTCTTTTTTGGATACCGTCATGTTTTATTTTTTTGCCTGAACAAGTAGTGACATTATATTATTATATATCTCCTTAACAGGTTTGCCGGTTTCTTCAGAGATCTTTTTACAATCATCATATTCGGGTTTAGCCGATACTTCTTTCCCTTTGTAGAATGAACGTTTAATTCTTACTTCACCCCAGGCAGTAGTAATTCTGTCGAACTGCCGCGAAAGGGTTTCTTTTCTGAAGGTGAAGGTTCTTATGCCCAGTGATGTAGAGTCGGTAAAAATAATATCTCTCAAGGCTTCTTCATGGCCTTTTTCACATATTACCTTAAGGATGATCCCTGGTCTTCCTTTCTTCATGATTATATTTGAAAAATATACATCTGAAGCTCCGGCCCTGAACAACTTTTCCGATATGTGGTCATAGAACTCGGGATTCATGTCATCGATATTGCATTCCATCAGTATTGCATCGTGTCCTTCAGACTCAGTTGCTGAAATCTCTCCGGTAAATACCCTCAGCAGGTTTGGAATATCAGGATGATCTTTCTGGCCCACCCCGTAGGCTGTTTTGTCAATTTTTATTTTAAAAGAACTGCTGAAGTCGGTTCCCAGAGCTGAGAGAATGGCTGCTCCCGTGGGTGTTGTTGCCTCAAAGTCAACGCCGCCTTTTTTTACAGGTAGTCCTTTTACAATCTCCGCCGTTGCAGGAGCAGGTACAGGCAGTGTGCCATGGGCACATCTGACAAAGCCGCTTCCCAGTTCAACAGGAGATACATGTACGGCGTTTACCCCGAGCTTGTTGTAACAGATGGCGGCCCCCACTATGTCGATAATGGAATCAATAGCCCCGACTTCATGAAAATGTACTTCTTCAACAGGAAATCCATGCACTTTGGCTTCTGCTTCAGCAACAATCCTGAAGATCTTCATGCTGAGAAATTTTGTCTGGTCATCGAGAGACGAACCGTTGATTATCTTCTCTATGTCGGAAAGGTGTCTGTGGACATGTTCATGTTTTGTCTGCCGTACTGTTACCTTTGTACCCCTGATCCCATGTCTCTGATCAGGTTCGGCAACAAGTTCCCAGCCCTTTACTCCCAGCTTTTCAAGTTCCCTTACAAGGTAATCCCTGTCAACCCCCAGGTCGATCATTGCTCCCAGGTTCATATCTCCGCTTATCCCCGAAAAACAGTCGTAACAAAGTGCTTTCATAAATGAATCAGTATTTTTAATAAACAAAGAAAATCAGGATAATGTTAATGAATACAGCGAATATAATGCATTAGTTGTAAATATGAGTCAAGATAGCACTATGTAACATACCGATTCACAAAAAAAATTAGTATTTTTCAGGCCAGATCCGTTAACCATAAAAATTGAGTCATGAAGAGAAGAGAGTTCTTTAAAAAGTCGGTGGGAGCAGGCGTTGCTGCGGGAGCTGCATTCAGCCTGGGTGGTTATCAGAACCTTTGGGCCGCAAGTCCGGCCGCCGGAGCCAAATTTGACATGGTAGCAGTTATGGGTGGATCACCCGAGGCGATGTTTGATCTTGGCATCCAGGAACTTGGAGGTATGGGAGCTTTTGTTGCAAAAGGCCAGAAGGTGCTTGTCAAGCCCAATATAGGGTGGGATGTTGTACCCGAACTGGCAGCAAATACCAATCCCAATCTTGTTAAAAGGATCATTGAACACTGTTTCAGGGCCGGAGCCAAAGAAGTATATGTCTTTGATCATACCTGCGACAACTGGGTTAATACATATAAAAATTCAGGAATAGAACGGGCAGCCAAGGCTGCAGGGGCTAAGGTAGTTCCTGCTAACTCAGAGAACTATTATCAGACCATTAAGATCCCTGGTGGCATAAGACTTAAAACGGCCAAGGTGCATGAGCTTCTTCTCAGCTCCGATGTGATCATCAACGTTCCGATATTGAAAGACCACAACTCAACCCGTATGACAGGATGTCTTAAGAATAATATGGGGGTTGTCTGGGACAGGGGATTCTGGCATTCCAATAATCTCAACCAGTGTATTGCCGATTTCGGACTTTTTGAGAAAAAGCCTGCTTTGAACGTTATTGACTGTTATAATGTTATGGTTAAAAACGGACCTCAGGGTGTGTCGGCACAGGACGTAGTTCAGATGAAATCGCAGATTCTTACTGCCGACTGGGTGGCCGGAGATACCGCAGCGGCAAAAATGCTGGGTATTGACCCGGAAAGAATAGAATATATACCCATGGCCCATAAGATGGGACTGGGCAATATGAAGATTGAATCCCTGAGTATAAAAAGAATAAAAATGTAATCCGTAATGATTTCCCCTTTTCTTAGAAGATTCAGGATAGTCTTTTCTGCACTAATCCTCATAAGTTTCTTGCTTGTATTTTTAGACTTCAGATCATTCGTGCCTGTAAGCTATGCCAATACACTCCTCTACCTTCAGTTCATACCATCGCTGATTAAGTTCATAGGATTTGCCAGCATTGCCGCCGCAGGATTCCTTGTGGTACTTGTTCTTACACTGCTCACCGGCAGGACCTATTGTTCGTTTTTATGTCCTCTCGGAATAGGTATGGACTTTTTCAGCCGGATTGGCGGGGCCATCAGGAAGAAATTCAGGAGATACGGATATAAGAGACCTTTCACTATAGTGAGATACTCTGTCCTTGCAATAACAGTGGCAGTGACCCTGATATGGGGATTGTATATGGTAACACTCCTTGATCCTTATTCAATTTTCGGCCGTTTTTCAACATTCTTCCTTAAACCTCTAGTGCTGTGGATAAATAATTTTGCTGCAGGGATACTGGGTAAATTTGATAATTATTATCTGCACAATATTCCGGTTAATGCGTTTAACCTTCTGACCTATATCATTCCTTCCGCCTTTTTCCTGTTAATTGGATTTATGTCGTTCACCAAGGGCAGGCTTTACTGTAATATGATATGCCCTGTGGGGACTCTTCTGGGACTTATTTCGAAAATCTCTCTTTTCAGGATCAGATTTGATGAAAGCAAGTGTACAAGATGCGGACGCTGTGCTGTAAGATGCAAATCGTCGTGCATTGATTTCCTGCATTACGACATCGACGTATCGAGGTGTGTCGACTGCTTTAACTGCATAAGTGTCTGCCCTGAGAAAGCCCTGTCGTATGGTATCTTTCATAAAAAAATAAGTACAGAGGGAGTTGATGAAAGCAAGAGGAAGTTTATAGCCGGTTCGCTTCTGATGATCTTCGGGTTTTCAGCTTCTTCACGTGGACAGGATCCGGAAGAACCTGTTGTACACAAGGAAACAAAGGTGCGGGAAGATAAGAAATATCCCGTATGCCCCCCCGGCGCGGGAAGTATGGAAAGCTTTAACAGCAAATGTACCGCCTGTTCCCTTTGTATTACTGCCTGCCCCAACAACGTGCTCCAGCCTGCGGTTAAACAGTATGGACTGGCAGGACTGATGCAACCGGTAATGAATTACCACCATAGTTTTTGTACCTATAACTGCACTATCTGCACCGAGGTGTGTCCGACCGATGCCCTTAAACCACTTCTGCCAGAAGCAAAGAAACTGTCTCAGATAGGGAAAGTCTTCTTTATTAAGGATAACTGTATTGTCAAGACCGAGAAAACAGCCTGCGGGGCCTGCTCTGAAAGCTGTCCGACAAAAGCCGTATATATGATACCCTATGAGGGTAATCTGCTTATCCCTGAAACAAACCAGGATATATGCATAGGTTGCGGACATTGTGAATTTGCGTGTCCTACCAAACCATTCAAGGCAATTTATGTAGACGGAAACCCCGTACATGTGGCAGCTTTAAAACCCGAGAATGAAGAGTCTGATATGGAGACTCCTGTGGAATTTCCCTTCTAGGTCGGCTTGGTAAAGATTTAAAAAAATCATAAAAACATGATTTTTATCTCTGTTTATTTTCCTAATATTCAGTTAATTTTGTTTGAATTTCGGTTTTGATAAATACATCTTAGCAATGAAGTCATTATATATAGAACATATCGGAATAGCAGTATCAGATCTTCAAAAGTCAATTGATCAGTTTGAAAAGATTCTTGGCGTAAGGTGTTATAAAACTGAGGAAGTGCCTGATCAGAAGGTAAGAACCGCTTTCTTTATGATAGACCGCACTAAGATTGAGCTTCTTGAAACAACCGATGCAGAGGGACCGATTGGTAAGTTTATTGGAAAAAAGGGAGAGGGCCTGCATCATATTGCGGTTGCCGTCGAAGATATTGATGCTTCACTGAGATCGGCCGGAGAAAATGGACTGAGACTGATTGATCAGAGTCCAAGAAAAGGGGCCGACGGACTTGATATAGCTTTTCTGCACCCTGCTTCAGCATCTGGAGTACTAATAGAATTCTGCCAGCATAAACAGGAACATCATAAATAAATCAGGTATTAATGGATAGCCAGGATAAAGTAAGGCAGCTGATCGAATTGCGTGAGAAGGCACGCCAGGGAGGTGGCGAGGCCAAAACGGAAGAACAGCATCAGAAAGGCAAATACACTGCCAGGGAGAGAATAAACATGCTTCTCGACGAAGGCAGCTTTGAGGAATATGATATGTTCGTTACGCACAGAACCGAAGACTTTGGCCTTGGAAAAAAGAAATACCTGTCTGACGGAGTTGTCACCGGTCATGGTACCATTGACGGCAGAGTGGTTTTTGTTTTTGCTCAGGATTTTACTGTTTTCGGTGGCTCTCTGTCTGAGACCTTTGCCCTGAAGATATGCAAGATCATGGACCAGGCCTTGAAGGTCGGAGCCCCTGTCATCGGAATTAATGACAGCGGTGGGGCCAGGATTCAGGAAGGAGTAAGGAGCCTTGCCGGATATGCCGAGATCTTTGAGAGAAATATCCTGGCGTCAGGGGTGATTCCCCAGATCTCTGCCGTTTTCGGACCCTGTGCCGGCGGAGCAGTATATTCTCCCGCTCTTACCGACTTCGTCATAATGAGCGAAAAAAGCAGCTATATGTTTGTTACCGGACCAAAGGTGACAAAGACTGTTACGGGAGAAGAGATATCAACAGCTAACCTGGGGGGAGCGGAAGTCCACGGATCCAAGTCCGGAGTTGCCCATTTTGTTGTTGAGGAAGAGGAGGAAGGCCTGATGCTGATAAGGAAGCTTCTCAGCTATCTTCCCCAGAATAACCTCGAAGATCCTCCCCTTGAAGAATGCACTGACCCCATTGACAGGAGGGATGACGACCTTAACGGCATTATGCCCGAAAACCCGAACCAGCCTTACGATGTCAAGGATGTTGTTTATAAAATAGTTGACAACAGCGAATTCCTTGAGGTTCATCAGGGATATGCCCGGAACATAATCACAGGCTTTGCCAGGATGGGTGGTATGCCGGTAGGTATAGTGGCCAATCAGCCCTGTTTCCTTGCCGGGGTGCTCGATATAGATGCCTCCAGAAAAGCTGCCCGCTTTGTGAGGTTCTGCGATGCCTTCAGTGTTCCTCTTCTAACCCTTGTCGATGTGCCCGGCTTCCTGCCGGGAAGCAGCCAGGAATACGGAGGAATTATTATCCATGGGGCAAAACTTATGTTTGCATACGGCGAAGCCACCGTACCCAAAATAACTGTGACTCTCAGAAAGTCATATGGAGGAGCTCATTGCGTGATGTCTTCCAAACAACTAAGGGGCGACGTGAACTACGCATGGCCCTCAGCCGAGATAGCCGTTATGGGCCCTGCAGGTGCCGTAGAGATTCTGGAAGGCAGAAATCTGTCTGAGATCTCCGACCCTGAAGAGAAAGCACGCTACATCGGTGAAAAAGAAGCAGAGTACAGGTCCCGGTTTGCCAATCCCTATGAAGCAGCCAGGTTAGGCTATATAGATGATGTGATAGAACCCAGGAACACACGCTTCCGGGTGATAAGGGCCCTGAGAACTATAGCTACAAAGAAAGATCCTGGACCAATGAAGAAACATGCAAATATTCCGTTATGATCGTTTCATGATACTGATAATCAGCGTATCCTGATAATTTAATTTGTTAAAAGAAAAATTCAGAGAATGATGCCACTCACTGCTTTTACCGGCTTCTCAGCCATCGACAGCGAAGCTGTTACCATAGTGATAACCGGTATACTTATTGTATTTCTGTCACTCTTGCTTATTTATCTTTTCTTCAGGTATTTACTTCCTCTCCTGCTAAGGTTTTCAGCAAGGATAAAGGCCCGTAGGGCAGGGATGGAGTCGGGAACGGAACACAGGGAAATGACAGGTGACGTCAATGCCGCTATTGCAATGGCTCTTTATCTCTATATGAATGAGATGCATGATGAGGAGAGCAACGTAATAACAATCAGGCGGGTGTCGCGTACCTATTCTCCCTGGAGTTCAAAACTATACAACATGAGAAATTTAAGATGACAGGTGATGAAAAACTTCAAATTCACAATAAACGGTATCAGATATGACGTGGATGTCCTTTCTCTCGAAGGTAATATTGCCCGGATAGAGGTTAACGGAACATCTTATCAGGTCGAGATACATAAGGAACTAAAGCTGGCCAAGACACCCGTCATTGTCAGGTCACCCGTCAGGGAGCCACAGAAGGATATTGAAAAAAGATCGGGAGGTTCCAGAACAGAAGTCAGATCACCTCTGCCCGGAATAATTACAGGCATCTTCGTTTCGCCTGGCGATGAGGTAAAAAAAAGCCAGAAACTGTTTTCCCTTGAAGCTATGAAAATGGAGAATGAGATAAGTGCTGAAAGGGATGGGGTAATCGCAGCCGTCAGAGTCGTGAAAGGGCAGACTGTACTTCAGGAGGAAGTTATCATTGAGATGAACTGAAAATATTATGGCAATAAGAAAGCTGTTAACGGTTTTTGGCATTATAGCGGTTTTATCGATCGCCTGCAGCTTCATTGACACCAGGGATACACAACCGCTGTCTGAAAACAGGCTTACTTCAACCCAGGCCACTGAACAGGGTTATACTGCCGCCAGCGACCCGGGTGCAGAAGCCGGAAAGGGCCTGACCAGGTTCTGGCAGTTCACTGGTTTCCGTAATGCTACAGCGGGGCATTTTATAATGATCTTTATCGGATTGACTTTTATCTTTCTGGCAATCAGGTTTGAATATGAGCCTTTGTTGCTTATCCCCATCGGTGTGGGTATTCTTCTTGGTAACATCCCCTTTTTCCAGGATGGGGGAACAAACCTCCAGATAGGAGTATATCAAAAGGGCAGTGTACTTAATTATCTGTATTTCGGGGTCCTTCAGGGAATTTATCCTCCTCTTATCTTTCTTGGGCTAGGCGCCATGACCGATTTCTCCTCCCTTATCTCAAATCCAAGACTGATGCTGTTGGGAGCCGCTGCACAGGTCGGCATTTTCATAACCTTCCTGGGTGCACTTATGCTTGGATTCTATCCCCAGGAGGCCGGTGCCATAGGAATAATCGGAGGCGCAGACGGACCCACAGCTATCTTCCTGTCGTCGCGGCTGGCTAACGGAGTTAACATCCTGCCTGACGGCACAACGGTTAAAAACCTGATTGGGCCCATAGCCATTGCAGCCTATTCATACATGGCACTGGTGCCGGTCATCCAGCCTCCTGTGATGAGGCTGCTGACGTCTCCGGCTGAGAGACGTATAAGGATGAAACCTCCAAGAGCCGTGTCGAGAGTTGAAAAGATGATCTTTCCTATTGTGGGTTTGTTACTTACACTATTTATTTCTCCGGGCGCCCTGCCACTTCTCGGCATGTTCTTTTTTGGCAACCTTCTCAGGGAATCGGGAGTGACAAAAAGACTGGCTGAGACAGCACGTACTTCACTCATCGATATAGTGACAATACTTATAGGACTAACGGTGGGAGCATCGACCCAGGCCGATGTTTTTCTTACTCACCAGTCGGTAATGATTTTTGCACTGGGCGCTTTTTCGTTTGTTATTGCAACAGCGGGAGGAGTGCTGTTTGCACGATTTATGAACCTCTTCCTTTCCGAAGAGAACAGGATAAACCCACTGATCGGTGCTGCAGGCGTGTCAGCGGTACCCGACAGTGCAAGGGTGGTGCAGACCGAGGGTCTGAAGGCAGATCCCTCAAATCACCTGCTTATGCATGCCATGACACCAAATATCTCCGGAGTGATAGGTTCAGCAGTGGCTGCCGGGATACTCCTGGGATTTCTGAGCTGAGACTGCCTGCTTTTGTCTGTAATAGGTCAGCAGGCTTTTATTTTCTGATAGTTGTCCTTTAACTAAGCTAACCTGCACCCCAATGGAAAAGACGGTAGCTTACGCCGGCAATGCCGGTCCCGCAGTCAGATCCGACTGCGAGATATCACTGGAGCTTACTGATAAAGGCGGAGTTGTAACCATGATTAGTTCCAGGGTGCTCTCCCTTTATGGAGCATCAATAAGAGAACAATGTGCCGGGTTGCTTGATTTCTTCGGGATCAGTAACTGCATACTTAAGATAAATGACTCAGGGGCATTGCCTTTTGTTATTGCTGCCCGAACGGAGGCAGCCGTCAGGCAGGTCATAAAAACTGAAAAGGAGTTCCTGCCTCCCTTTGACGGCGGTATCTTCAAGGCAACGGCAAGAGACAGGTTCAGGTTTGCAAGGCTGTATGTGCCAGGCAATACACCGGGTATGATGATAAATGCCGGACTGCACACGGCCGACGGTGTCATCCTCGACCTTGAGGATTCTGTTGCCCCATCCCGAAAGGATGAGGCACGTATACTTGTAAGAAATGCACTCAGACAGATAGAATTCAGGGAGGCTGAGAGAATGGTGCGGATTAACCAGGGAAGCAGGGGGCTTGAAGATCTGAAGTTTATTATTCCGCATTATGTCAACCTGATCCTGATCCCAAAATGTGAAGATGCCGAAACAGTAAGACTGGTCAATGAAAGGATCACAGAGATACGATCCGGTTCAGGCGCATGTGAAGTGGTTCATCTGATACCGATAATAGAAAGTGCCAGAGGAGTAGAGCAGGCATTTGCCATTGCCACATCATCAGAAAATGTTGTGGCCCTGGCCATTGGACTCGAAGACTATACTGCCGACATAGGGGTTATGAGGAGTACTGAGGGGACGGAATCGTTTTATGCCAGGACCAGGGTTGTCAATGCAGCCAAAGCTGCAGGTATACAGGCTCTTGATTCGGTTTTTTCTGATACGGGAGATGCTGAAGGACTTGCAAAGAGTGTTGCCGTTTCAAAATCTCTGGGCTTTGAGGGTATGGGATGCATTCACCCCCGGCAGATTGCTGCAGTAAAAAATGGTTTTGCTCCATGTGAAGCCGAGATTGAAAAGGCAATGAAAATAGTAGTCGCTTATACAGAGGCTGAAAAGAAAGGACAGGGTGTAATTGCGCTGGGTACTAAAATGATCGATCCGCCTGTGGCAGCAAGAGCATTAAGAGTGATCGGTCTTGCTGTCAGGCTGGGACTGATACCCGCTGACTGGATGGAGACGAGGCAGGAAACCAAAATCAACTAATCCCTTACAAAATGGCTGCTGAAACTGTACTAAACAATGCAGGGAGGGAGGTCCCCCTTACTATAAACGGGAATCCTGCCGTCCCTTTCCAGGGAGTCGGAAAATACAAGCCTTCAGGAAGGAAATATGCTCCGCCGGTACCTTCGTCAATTGATTATCCCTCTGACGGGAATAAAGTGGTATCCAACCTTAAAGAGGCTCTTGAGTTATGTGGCATCAGAGACAGTATGACAATATCCACCCATCATCATCTTCGCGATGGCGACCTTGTAAGCAATATGGTGTTTCAGGCTGCTTCTGCCATGGGAGTCAAAGACCTGGTCTGGTTTCCTTCGGCTTCCTTCCCCTGTCATGAAACACTGATCCCCTTCCTCGACGACGGTACTATAAACAGGATTGAGGGCAGTATGAACGGACCTCTGGGCAGATATGTCTCGGATGGCAGGATGCAGGGAACAGCGGTTCTTCGTTCGCATGGGGGCAGGGTTCAGGCGATTCAGGACGGAGAAGTAGTTATTGACATTGCTGTGCTGGCGGCTCCCTCAGCCGACTGTTTTGGCAATGCACGGGGGACAGGCGGACCATCGGCTTGCGGTGTGCTGGGATATGCCAAAGCTGACTATATGTATGCCGACAAGGTTATTGTAGTCACAGATAACCTTGTCGATATACCCTGTTTCCCGTTTGAAATTGAAGGAAATTATGTCGATTATGTTGTTGTTACTGATAAGATAGGTATTCCTGAAAAAATAGTATCGGGAACAACCCGGATAACCGGTAGTCCCGACAGGCTTTTTATAGCCGAACTGACGGCTTCATTTCTGGAAAAGACAGGTCTCCTTCACGACGGCGTGACCATGCAATCGGGGGCGGGAGGAACTTCCCTGGCAATAGCCGTCTTTGTGAGCAGGATAATGAAAGAAAAGGGATGGAAGGCAAGTTTTGGATTCGGGGGCAGCACCAGATATATGGTTGATATGCTCCGTAACGGCCAGATGGGCTGTATACTCGACGCCCAGGCTTTTGACCTTGATTCTGTGATTTCAGTCGGAAAGACCCCCGGTCATATTCCATATTCAGTATTTAATGCCTATAATTACCATTCGAAAGGCAACCTGACAGGTATGATGGATATTATGATCCTTGGAGCGACTGAAGTGGATACATCTTTTAACGGAAATGTTGTGACCCACTCCGACGGTTACCTTTTGCATGGTATAGGTGGATGGCAAAACTGCCTTAATGCCAGGAATGTCATCCTTCCGCTTCCACTGTTCCGCGACAGGATACCTGTGGTTGTCGACGAGGTCACAACCCTGTGCGGACCCGGCGAAATGATAGATGTGATAATCACCGAAAGAGGGATAGCTATCAATCCACTGAGGGAAGACCTGACAGAAAGATGCAGGGGAACGGGATTACCGTTAAGGTCTATTAAGGAGCTACGGGATGAGGCGGTAAGGATATGCGGCAGACCTGACAAGCCCCGGTTTGGCGACAGGATCGTGGCAGCCATCAAATGGGTCGACGGAACGGTTATTGATGTAGTGAGAAATATAAATATGGAAGGATAATATGGAAAGTTTCAAATGTTTAATATGCGGATTCGTCTTTGATCCATCCCAGGGTGATGTAGTTTCGGGTATCGAACCCGGTATCTCCTTTGCAGACTTGCCTGATGATTATAAATGCCCCATCTGCGGAGCAGGGAAAGATGAGTTTTTTGTCTTTGACTGATGACACTCCTGTTATCTGGCAGCCATAATGACTTATTCCAGTGAAGATACTGATCTTATTACATCGGTAAGCAGATCCCAGAACATACTGACTGTCCCGATCTCGATTTTCTCCTCCGGCGTATGAGCACCGCGGATTGTGGGTCCAAAAGATATCATATCTATCCCGGGGTACTTCTGATAGATAAGTCCGCACTCAAGACCAGCATGGATGGCTCTTACAAGGGGTTCCCTGCCGAAGAGCCTTACATATGACTCCCTTGTCAGTCTCAGTATCTCCGACTTCAGACTGGGTTCCCACCCCGGGTAGCCGTCGGAATGAAGCACCTCGGCCCCGGCAAGGCTGAGACACGATCG
>CAZXSW010000028.1:0-28782 GCA_964642615.1 uncultured Rikenellaceae bacterium
ATTTCGAGATATGCGGATTATTGTCGGGCAGTATGACTGATCCTCCGGCACTGGCATATGCCAACAGCCTTGCCCGGTCCGAAGCCCCGGCTGTGGCCTATGCCACAATTTATCCGCTGGTTATGTTCATGAGAATATTTATTGCTCAGCTTTTGATTATTATTTTTGCTTAAACCGACTGAAATTAATTGTTTTATGATTCTTAAAACAGGGGCAGTTCAGTTGAAAAATAACAAATAATGTCAATCAGCAAAATGTCTTAATCATGATTTTCTGAAACTACCTTCAAATAAAAAAAAAGCTGTTATTATGTTCTACATAAATCCACCTCTTGTGCTTTACAATCTATTGAGAGGTGCTTTGATGGGCTTTCTTTTTAATATATTTGAACCTTCAAATGAAGCGGCTTCAAATAAATAAAGGTTCAACCGAAAAGATGACCCATGAATCTCACTATAAGCTTGTAAGCCGACTCAAGCCCGGGAAGATAGTTATTCCCATACTCATAGGACTTGGGCTGGCAGGCTGGCTTATTCTGAAAGAGATCAATTCTGATTCAATCAGAATGCTTACTTTTACAGGCAGATCTGTTTTCTGGCTCATGGTGGCATGGTGCTGCATGGTAGGCAGGGACCTGGGTTATATAATACGGCTGAGGGTCCTGTCGGACAAGGATCTCACCTGGCGACAGGCTTTCAGGGTTATAATGCTTTGGGAGTTCACCTCGGCACTTACCCCTTCGACTGTAGGTGGTACAGCTGTTGCCGTGGTTTTCGTCCACAAGGAAGGTATTACCGTCGGCCGGAGCACTGCAATAGTACTGGCCACTTCCTTTCTTGATGAACTTTATTTTGTGGTTATGTTTCCCGTGATCCTCGGCATCGTAGGAAGCGACATTCTCTTCAATACCGCCCTTCAGGGTACCGGAATGGCCCTGCTTAATAATCTCATGATTGTGGCGGCTATTGGTTATTCAGTTATCCTGGCCTGGGTTATAATTGTAGGCTATGGTCTCTTCATCAATCCTGTCGGATTAAAGAAGGTCATTATGGCAGTATTCAGGTTACCTCTTCTCCGACGATGGAAGGAAGGTGCCGAAAAGGCGGGTGATGACATTGTTTCAAGCTCAGTGGAATTAAGGAATAAGCGTCCCTGGTTCTGGGTAAAAGCAGTTACGGCTACATTCCTTTCCTGGACTTCAAGGTACTGGGTTGTCAATGCCATACTCATGGCTTTCTTTGCCATAAATGAACACTTCCTGATCTTTGCCAGACAACTTGTTACCTGGATAATGATGATAATAAGTCCCACCCCTGGCGGAAGCGGCTTTGCCGAACTCATTCTCGGACGTTATATTTCAGACGCCCTGCCTTCAGGGACAACCGATCCTGCCAGTATTGCCCTGGCAATGGCTATAATATGGAGGATAATAAGCTATTATCCCTATCTTATAATAGGTGCTTCGATAATCCCCGGATGGATCCAGAAAAAATTTGTCAAACCTTTGGCATCAAAGAGATAGTTTTTTCCTAATTTCGGATATCCTGAAACCGGAAATTGTCTGATGAGATATGAGTGAAGAAATTCTAAGGGCCCTTATGGAGTTGTTTGCCATTATTGTCAGACATCATGGAGGGATACTCAGAAGTGAACGCGAATATGTAGCCGGCTTCCTCAAAAGCCAGCTGAATGCCGAAAGTGTACCGGAATACCTGTCTCTTTTTGACAAGATAGCCGGGCCTGTCCTTGGTCATAATGTACCGGTAAGGTTCACCCACCGCTCGGCAAAGGACTCAGTAAAGGTACTTGCCATTTGCAGGGAGATTAACCGGACTCTTAACGATGAGCAGAGGGTTGTCGTTGTGATGAGGCTCTATGAGCTTTTAAGCGCTGAAAGAAAGTTCACGCCCCACAGGATGGATATCATTACAACCGTAGCTGAAGTATTCAGAATAGACTATTCTGAGGTAAAGGCAATGGAGTTGTTAGTCAGGGCAGATTATGAAAATCCGGTATCAGACCCGCTTATACTTGTTAAAAATCCGGTGGCTGATTCTGAGAAGCAGAAAACACAACTTCCAGATGAAGGTCAGAAAAATCAACTTTTTATTCTCAGGATTCCAAGCGTTAACCTGTATTTCTTCAGATTTCTCTCCGGCGAACAGTTCTTCCTTAACGGGATCAGGGTCATGCCGGGTTGTGTCTATAGTTTCCCCAGGGGATCTTCTCTCAGGACACAATACGGATATTCAATCTACTACAGCGATGTAATCTCAACTTTCCTGTCTGACAAAATAATAAACAAACTTTCGTTCAATGTTTCTTCCCTATCATACAGTTTCAGGAAAGGTGAGACTGCTATAAGCGATCTTGGTTTTTCCGTTGAAGAAGGCAAACTGGTCGGGATTATGGGCGCCAGTGGTTCAGGCAAGAGCACCCTGCTTAAGATTATAAGCGGCATGACCCGGCCCGATTCAGGATCAGTTACGCTTAACGGTATTGATGTACACAGCGGTTCCCAGGCACTGGATGGCGTTTTTGGCTATGTCCCTCAGGATGATCTACTGATTGAGGATCTGTCAGTGTTTGACAATCTCAGGTATGCCGCTCTTCAGTCACTGGGTTCAGATAAGCCGACAAATGTAAAGGAAGTCGTGGAACAAACCCTGGTCACCCTGGGGCTGAATGAAAAGAGAGATCTTAAAGTCGGGTCGAGGCTTAACAATGTAATCAGTGGAGGACAGCGTAAAAGGCTTAACCTTGCTCTTGAACTTATAAGAGAACCTTCAGTCCTTTTCCTTGATGAACCGACATCGGGACTGTCGTCGCGCGACTCGGAGATACTGATGGACCTGCTCAGGGAGCTGACCCTGAAAGGAAAGATAATCTTTGTAGTCATCCATCAACCCTCATCCGAGATCTTCAAGATGTTCGACAGGGTTATGATTCTCGACAACAACGGAAGTCTTGCCTGGTTCGGAAATCCTGTCGACGCCGTTGTCTATTTCAAGACACTCGATTCAAGGGTTAACGCCAGCCAGGGAGAATGCCCGGCCTGTGGCAACGTAAACCCCGAAATGATCTTCAATATAATTGAGACACAGGTTGTTGATGAGTTCGGTAAATATACTGAGAAAAGAAAGATAAGTCCTGAGGAATGGGCCCGCAGGTTCCGGGAAAATCATCCCTTCACCAGGTTACAGGAGGTAGACAGTCCACCGCCTGTCAATCTTCACCGGCCGGGCCGGCTGAAACAGTTCCTTATTTATCTCTCACGCGACCTGAAGAGCAAACTCTCAGATAACCAGTATATTATCATGACATTATTGGAAGCACCCCTACTGGGTTTGCTTCTTTCGTTCATTATAAGGCATATACCTGACCCCGGATCAGACACCTATATATTCGCCGAAAACGAAAATATCCCGGTTTATATCTTCATGAGCCTCATCGCCTCCCTTTTTCTCGGAATGACAATAAGTGCCGAGGAGATCTTCCGCGACAGGAACATATTAAGGCGTGAACATTTCCTTAACCTAAGCAGGTCGGGTTATCTGCTGTCGAAGATCAGTATTCTGAGTGTCATCTCGGCTGTTCAGACCCTTCTGTTCGTGGGTGTGGCAAATATGATTCTGGGGATAAACGGCCTCTTCTGGCACTACTGGCTGGCTCTTTTTGTAACTTCATTCTGTGCCAACATGATCGGGCTTAACATCTCGTCGGCGTTTAACTCGGCCATCACAATCTATATTGTCATTCCTGTATTGATAATCCCTATGATGGTTTTAAGCGGTGCAATGTTCCCCTTTGATAAGCTAAACAGAAGCATAAGCAGTGTAGGGAAGGTGCCTGTCATTGCGGAACTCATGCCTACCAGGTGGACTTATGAGGCTCTGATGGTTTCGCAGTTCAAGGATAACAGGTACAGCACCACGGCCATTAACCGGAACGGGGAAACAATATATGAAATCAGGAAGAAGATCAGTATTGCCGATTTCAACGTCGTATACAGGATCCCCGAGCTTGTAAGAACAATTGACAGTTGCAGGCAAATATCAGCTGCAGTGAATGATGCTGCAGGAAACTTACTTAAAGCAGGTAGCGGCCTCTCCCGGGGCCTTTTGTTGCTCAGCAATGAACTGCCCCTTATTGCCCGCCATTCGGGGATGCCTGAATTCAGGTACTCAGGAGAGCTGAAACCGGGACTTTTTAACCAGGCGGTGGCCGATTCACTCAGATCATATCTCCTTGATGCCAGGAACATCTTCATAAGCCTGTCAAATCAGGCAGGCGACCGTCTTGATGAATTTGTCAATGCCAACCCAGTGGCACTCAGGGAACTTGAAAGAAAATACTACAACTATAAACTCGAGGAATTAGTAACCAAATACTATGAACCCGAAAAGATACTGGTTTATAAAAACACTGTCATCCAGAATACCGATCCTGTATATCTCGATCCTGAGAGTACTGTAAGCAAGGGGTTCAGGACCCATTTCCTGTCACCATCAAAATATTTCATGGGGCGGAAATATGATACCTTCCCCTTTAATATTATGGTAGTACTCACCTTTTCACTTATCCTTTACTTCAGCCTTTATTTCAACCTCCCCGGACGGTTTATAAAAATTATTTCCGGTTACAGAACCACAAAATAGCCTATTAAATCATTGTTAATCTGAAATTTTATATTTTTGTATTGTCTTTTATACAATCCTGGATGAAAGAAATTAAGTATTTAATAATGTTTCTGATTGTTCTTATGAGTTTCTCATGCAGAAACCAGGGGAACAAAAGCGGAGAATTAGTTTTCCCCGATGCAGACACCATCCCTCTTGCCGAAGCTGAGAGACTCAGTTCCGAAGCTATTGAAGAGATCTCGAAAAACATCTCTTCTCCTGTGGAGATTGCAAATCTCCTTCAGACAATCGGCATTCCGTTTTCGCCCGATTACCTGGCTTCATCGCTTGATGTAAACAAACTGCAGACAAGCTTCAGTAAAGCTGTCGGACTTGGGATCCTTGGAGCGGACCTTGGCTACCTCAACATGTACGAAAGAACCGGTTCATCAATAGAGACTCTTTCGTCTATAAAAAAACTGGCCGATGGTATAAGGGTTGGACAGTTTTTTGATTTCGAAGCAATAAAAAGGCTGTCGCTCAACAAGTCGAACCTCGATTCCCTTCTGTTCATATCCATCGATTCATATTCCCGGATCGACAGATATCTTCGTGAGAACAACAGGGGCCATCTTTCTGCTCTTATGATAACCGGAGTCTGGATAGAAGGACAGTATCTGGCAACCCAGGTAATGGCCTCCCATCCTGATCCTGTCCTTAACGACAGAATAGGGGAACAGAAGATCATCCTTAATGACCTTTTGATGTTGCTAGCTCCCTGGTGCGGCAGGGATGGCGAGTTTGAAGAACTTTGCAGTGATCTTCAGAAGATAAGGGAAGCATACAATGACATAAATATTAGCTACAGGCCGGGTGACCCCGTGACTGTTGAAAAGGACGGAGGACTTGTTGTAACACAGACCGAGACAAGTATAGTTGAGATGTCTGACCAACAGCTCAGGAATATTATACAGGTTACCAAAGCAGTCCGTGACAAATTAATATCGGGTAACTAGATGAAGACCACATGTATTGCATATTCTAACAAGAATGTATATAATAACATTACATGTGTGTTCTCCCGCCTGGTGGGACAACTTGTCCCGCCTGAGGCTGGAGGCTTTCAGACCATTAAAATAACAATCATATACTGATGAAAAAGTATTTATTGGGACTCATTCTGGTTTTTGCTGCAGCACTGTTTTCTTTTGCCCAGACAGGCGATCCTCTTGTGGCAAAATGCATTACAAATGCCGGATCAACAGCCAGATACCTTAAGGATTTCCGTATACAGCTCGGGAAAAGAACCTCAGGTGAAGATTTCAGATATAAGGCAACCATGTCGCTGTGGAAAAACACAAAATACAGGTTTACCATGTGTAATGCTGACGATTCTGATGGCCAGCTTATTATGAACATCACTGATGAAAGCGGCAAAATTGTTGCTTCATCTTTCGATCAGAAAACAGGAAAGTCATACGGCTTTATCGATTTCGTCTGTAACCGCAGCGGCATCTATGAGATCCATTTTGATTTCACGGAAGGGCTATCGGGATCGGCTATCGGTGTTGTATCAATGATAAGGTGATCAGACGCCGGTGTGAAAATAAAGTATCTGAACGGCAATAACCGCAACGACAAGAATTATAAAAAGAGTTTCCCTGATAAGTTTCTTTCTGCTGAAAACAAAGAAATGCGTTATAAGGTAAGCTGAAGGTATTAAACCGGCCCAGATTATTTCCATAGAAACGGAGGATAGCAGAAGGCTGCTTACCACAGATATTGCCAGCGACCAGAGGAAGACCGAAAAGGCCTTTCTTGTTTTAATCTTTTTTTTCCCTAATACAGTCAGAAGGTAAGCTGTTCCGATGAAAAGATACAGAGCCAGAACAGACAGTCCGGCTATTGCAACAGGCGTTAACCGTGGCCTGTCAGTTATCCCCAGGATATTGAATTGTAATCCTTCTGTAAGTGATGTCACATCCTCTCCGGCAACATACAGTATCCCGGCGCACAAAAGGAAGGGGGTAAGCAGCCCGGCAACCGAAATAACTATCTCTCTAAGACTTATATTTCTTATAAGAATGATACCTGCAAAAAGCAGTAGCCCCGACCATATAAGGTTGGCATAAAAAAGGCTGCCTACAGATATAAGGAAGCCGGCATCGAAAAAAGAGAATGCCGTACCCTGAACCCTGTAAGTATTAACAATTCTCATAATGGCCAGTAGCAGGAAGACAGATGCAGGAAGAGCAGGGTTCATCTGCTGGTTCATGGGAAAAAGGCCTGTCAGCAGTATATAAACAAACGCGGGCAGATAGGTTCTTTCGCTAATAAAAAACTCAAGTGTATTGAAATAGACAAGGAGGTAAGCCATAAGGCCTGTCAATACCACCGAAAGCAATATTCCGCCCGTTGTTCCCTCCCCTGTCAGCCCTGTCAGAAGGCTGTAAAGGATCATGGGATTCTCTCCCGGCATCGCATCCACGGTGGCTGGTGGCCCCGTCAGGGGACTTATCCATACAGCAACAAGGGACATCAGGATGAGAATCAGTGCTCCCGGGCCTGTCCCCTTTAATAATCTCAGAAGCATATACTGTTAAAGATCAAAACCTATATCTCTGCGGTAGTACATTTCTTCAAAAGAGATCAGGCTGACATCATGATATGAGCCTTCAAGAGCTTCCTTCATGCTGTTGCCCCATGAGCTTACAGAAAGTACCCTCCCCCCTGCTGTTATTACCCCTTTCTCCGACTGGGTGGTACCGGCATGGAAAACAACACCTTTCCCTTCGGCCCCCAGTCCGTTTATGACTTTCCCCTTTTCATATTCGCCCGGATATCCGCCTGAGACAAGCATTACAGTGGTGACAAAGCGGGGATCTGTTTCAACCGTTCTCTTTTCAAGATCTCCGGCTGCCACACCCTCAAGGAGCTCAAGCAGATCTGATTTGATCCTGGGAATGATAACCTCCGATTCGGGGTCACCCAGGCGGGCATTATATTCGATAACAAAGGGCTCTCCTTCGACATTGATAAGGCCAAAGAAAATAAAACCCTTATATTCAATTTCATCCTCAGCCAGTCCCTTCATCGTCGGTTCAATAATTCTTTCCCTTACCTTATCCATAAAGTCACTCCCGGCAAATGAAACAGGCGATACGGCACCCATACCCCCGGTGTTAAGGCCTGAGTCCCCCTCTCCCACTCTTTTATAATCTTTTGCTTCAGGAAGCAGCTTATAGCTTTTCCCGTCGGTAATTATGAATACAGACAATTCAATGCCTTTTAAAAACTCTTCGATAACAACCTTTTCTCCTGCACTGCCGAATTTTCCACTTATCATGGCATCGAGTTCCCTTTCAGCCTCGTTGATGTCGCTAATTATAAGCACACCCTTACCTGCCGCAAGGCCGTCGGCTTTGAGCACATACGGGGGAGTGAGTGTACGGAGAAATCCGGGAGCAAGATGCATGGTCGAACGGTCGAAACTCTTATAGGCGGCTGTGGGGATTCCGTGTCTGGTAAGAAAGTCCTTGGCAAAATCCTTGCTTCCTTCAAGCATGGCAGCATGGGCCGTTGGTCCTATAACAGGGATCTGTCGCAGTACGGGATCGTTAAGGAAGAAATCGTGAATGCCCTTTACAAGAGGTGCTTCAGGCCCAACGACAACCATGTCTATCCTGTTTTCAACGACAGCCCTTTTGATATCTTCAAAATTCTCAGGACTGATCTTCAGGTTAGTTCCCGTTAAGGCTGTACCGGCATTACCGGGGGCAATAAATAGTCTTACTTCTCTTTTGCTTTGCGAAAGCTTCCAGGCCAGGGCATGTTCCCTCCCGCCGGATCCCAGGATTAAAATATTCATCAGCAGTAATTAATATAGTGAATTCAAAAGTACTATTTCAAACCAATAAACCTTACCCACCCTTCCCTTTATATCAGTATGTATCGATCATGCTGCTGAACTTTGAAAAAGTCTGCATGACGTTATCCACATAAGTCTTAGAAACCGGAAGATCGGTAACCTGCGCATCATCAAGCTCGAGCATCAGACCATCCTTTTCTTTTCTTATTACTTTCACCCTGTCGAAGTTAACCATATACGATCTGTGGCATCGGATGATATTGGTACCGGTAAAATTCTCCTCCATCTTTTTAAGTGTGTTACGCAGAAGAAACCGGGAAACCCTTCCCTTATTGAGATAGCAGATGCTTACATAGTTCTCGGCCGATTCAAGAAAAAACAGGTTCTCCTTGGTTACTGAGAATTTCAGGACCGACTTATCGTCATAAAAAGGAAGCATTTCTCTGGGCACCCCGCCGGAGAGTGACTGCATCTCAGCCATCCTTTCGATCTGCTCCTTTTTCTCACGCCATGAGAAATAAAGCCACAACACCGAATATGGCAACAGGAGTACCAGGGCAGTATTCTTTGCAGAGAGTTCTATTATTTCGTTTAATCCCCTGTTATCCTTCAGAATGAATTTTTCAAAAAGGGCATAGAACAGTGCCATAAGCATTATCTCTCCGAAGATGAAGAGCAGATACTGTCCCACGTTGATAACCTTACGCCGGCATATCTGGTACATCAATATCCGGCTTATAACCACAATAAGTACACCTGTCAGGATGACAAGACTTGAATAAGTAAAAAATTCAAGACGGGTAAGGGTAAACCATTTTTCGACCCCAAATGGTGAGTATATATTTATAAACACAAGAGCAAACAGGGATGTAAAGAGGATCAACTGGATAATATTCCGTTTTGAATACAGGTAGGCCGGAATAGGTTTATGGAAATCGATCATCTTGTTTTTTTTATCAATTACAAAAATAATCTTTTAAACTTGCCTTTAAACTACAATCAGCTTTCAAAAATGGAAAGAAAATCCGTCCCTGCCTGATTGATTTTGTCCCTGAAATCGCTTTTTCGTCACTTGAGAGAGCCGGCTACAACATAAATTTGCTGTCGCGGTTTTGCTGGTTTTTATTTGCACCTGAATTCCAATGCAAACCGAAATGAGCTATACCGACGATTTCATGATGTTAAAGTCCCTTTTTGAAAAGGGCATGGATGAGATTGACATAGGTGATTCAGGTATCACGGTATTCAATATGGGATTCAGTTCAAGTATTACAACTGCCAGGTTCATGAACAAAGATGATCTGTCGATCTCTGAGAACCTTTCATTCTCTTACCCGCTTTTTGCTCCTGCCGACAGGAGTTCGGGAAAAGTAATCCTCCTCCTTCATGGTCTTAACGAGAGGAGCTGGAACAAATATCTTGCCTGGGCTTATGATCTTGCACGCAGCTGCGGCAGTTATGTCATTCTGTTCCCTATTTCTTTTCACATAAACCGTTCCCCGTCATTATGGAAAGACCCGAGGGTGATGGCAGGTGAGGCAAAAGCAAGGCAGGCGGGAGTGGAACGCAACATACTCACCTCATGCGCAAATGTGGCTTTGAGCAGAAGGCTGCATGATGACCCGCTGCGCTTTTTCAGTTCGGGATATCAGACAGCCGATGACCTTGTAAAACTTCTTACAGAAATCCGTAACGGGGAACATCCGCTTATCCCAGGGAATTCCAGGGTCGATATCTTCGCATACTCGATAGGGGCTTTCCTGGCCGAGATAATGATGATGGGCAATCCGGGAGGACTCTTTGATGCTTCCAGGCTGTTTCTCTTTTGCGGGGGTTCTGTTTTTTCCAACATGAACGGAAGGTCGAAGCTTATTATGGACAGCGCCGCTTTCGACAGGGTCTATTCCTATTATATGAAAGATTTTGAAGATGAGGTAAAGAAAAGGAACCTGCACTCAGGCATTGTCTATGCCGGCATGCTTGCAATGGCATTCAGGTCGATGATCGACCTGGCCAGGTTCAGGATTTTCAGGGAAAAGCGGCTCAGGCTGCTTGACGGGAGGATCCGTTCTCTTGCCCTTGCAGGTGATTCAATCATACCGCCAGGGGGTATAATATCAACACTTGGGCACCTGTTCCCCGGCAAAAAGGGTGTTGTTGACGTGATGGACTTCCCCTTCCCCTGCTCTCATGAAAATCCATTTCCCATCTTCGACAAAAGGCTGAGTCCACTGGTTGATGAGAGTTTCAAACGGATCTTTTCAGCTGCTGCCACCTTCTTTGCCTAGCCGTTAAAAGGGACAATGAATCTGTAACCTTCCCTGAGAGCATGCTCAAGGAAGCTTCCAAGAACAAACACCGCATTTGACGAAGGTTTGTCGTGCATCACTATTATTGATCCCGGGCGGATCATCTGTCTGAGTATATTAAGTGTGTTGGCTATCCCGAAGCGGCTGTCGAAGTCGTAGGGCATCAGGTCCCACATCACAATCCTGTATTTCTGTTTCAGCCTGCTGTACTGCCATGGCAGCATGTGACCGTAAGGAGGTCTGAAAAGGACTGCAGAAGTATAGTCCTCGGCCCTCTCTGCATTTTTTAAATATGCCTGGGCCGAACACTTCCAGCCGTCGAGATGAACATATCCATGGTTTCCAAGCATATGTCCCCTGTCGAGGATGTTCTTTACAATAGCCTGATTGTCTTCTGCTGCCTGACCGTTACAGAAAAAAACTGCTTTTACATTATACCTGTCGAGAGTCTCAAGTATCTGAAAGGTATGTGACTGGTTAGGACCATCATCAAAGGTAAGACAGAGTTCCTTTTTCTCTGTCTGTATCCTGAAAAGAGCATCAGGATACAGATGAACAGCCGGGAAAAAAGGTCTGTAAAAACGCATGACTATTGTAAAGGAGAATATAAAAGACCATAATAATCATTGATCTCAGGCTCCACCCTTGAAGTCAGGGAATCAAGTTTCAGACGTACCGACATATTATAGATATCGAGCAGAGCCTGCATATTGATCCCGTTGGGATATTCCATTCCGAAACGCATGCCCGGGCCCAGTGAAACAGCATAGTCGAGGTACTCTTTGGAGTACTTTATAATACTTTCAATAACTGCCTCTCCTTCGGCCGTCTCCCCTGCCCTGAGGAGAACCTCGGCAGGCCCTATGCTGAAGAAATCGTGGGGTATCTTTTCGGCCGGGACAATCGTCAGACCTCTTCTTGCGACACTTACAGCTTTTGCTGTATCTCCCTGTGCAAGCAAAGTCATACCCAGATTCCCGAACAGCCTCTTGAAGTTGCTGAACATCCTCTTGTTGTTTTCATCAAGATAAACTCCCGGATCCTCTGCATTACCCCATTTAAACTTGTTCATAAGGTTATCGTACATGATTGAGGGGTCTATTATCCCAAACTCTCCCATATCATTGGTTCCGGTATTGACAGGTACTATTCTGTAAGCCATACCTTCCTGAACGAAGTATTTCTCAAGTCCCTTGTACTGGCTGGATGGAACAGTGGTCGAAAAATAAACCGGCCTTTCCCAGTTGTTTGTCGAAAGAAGGTCCATAATAGCCAGGTCACCCTTGAAGGCATCACCTTCAGTATATTCCCATATCATGGGCGATACGATCCTGTCGGCAAAGTAGTCCTTAACAGTTCCGTTGGCAAGAACCCTGGCCGAATCGACATCAATAATAAACTTATTGGCAGGGATATAATTAAAATAATCTCCCCGTCCTGTGATGTCGATCATATATCTCCTGTCGTCACTGGCGGCAAAATCGAGGACCTGTGATATTGGAACAGGCTGGTCGACCCTGTTGCTTACAGGGAGCTGGGTTCTGGAACCCTCAATAAATTTTTCGGATGGCAGGGAAAGAGGCATAGGGTCCGATTCAAAGGCTTTCTGCCTCATCATATCAATATACCAGCCTGCCTGAAGATAGCTCAGGTTTGCCACCCTCACATCGGTTCTCACCTCCTCTACATCCTGGATATACCACAGAGGGAAGGAGTCGTTGTCGCCATATGTGAAAAGGATGCTGTTCGGGGCACATGAATTAAGATAGTTGGCTCCTATGTCACGTGCCGTGTACCTTCCCGATCTGTCGTGATCGTCCCAGTTCTGAAATGCCATCAGCACAGGACATGCCAGTAAAAGCACGACGAAGACCAAAGCTGCCGCTGACTTTTCCTTCATGAATCTCAGAACCTGTTCATAAACGTACATAAAGCCCAGGCCGATCCAGATGGCAAAGGCATAGAAGGAACCTGCATAGGCATAATCTCTCTCCCTTGGCTGGTTGGGATACTGGTTAAGATAAAATATGATGGCAACGCCCGTCATTACAAAAAAGGCAGTGACGAGCCAGAATCCTTTTCTGTCGCGGTTGTACTGCCACATTAATCCTGCAAGACCCAGGATCAGGGGAATAAAGAAATACCTGTTCTTCCCCGGATTTGACTTCAGATCGGAAGGTATGTTATCAAGGTCACCAAGGCGCGCTTCATCAATGAAGCTTATACCGCTGATCCAGTTACCGTGAAGCGGATTACCGTTCCCCTGGATGTCATTCTGCCTGCCTGCAAAGTTCCACATGAAATACCTGAGATACATATAGCCTACCTGGTATCTGAAAAAATACCGGAGATTCTCACCGAAGGTAGGACAGACTATAGTCTCATTGCCCGCTGCCGTGGATACTGTGTATTTCCTGCCTCTTATCCTCCCCCAGTACTCATAGGCCGTCTGATGATCCGGATCGGAACTGTACATACGGGGGAATACGGTCTCAAAAGAAGGATCGTATGTATATTCAGGGCGGTAATAAGGCTTATAGCGGCCATCCATTTTATTGTAACCAGCTATAACATTTTTTGAATCTATTACAGGAGCACTGTAATAGTGCCCGAACAGTTTCGGGGCACTGCCATATTGCTCCATGTTTATATAGTACGACAGTGAAAAAATGTCGGACGGGTTATTCTGATTCATGGGAGGCCTGGCCGACGACCTTATCATTATCATGGCATATGATGAATAACCGATCATTATCACGGCTATTACAGTAAGGGCAAAATTAAGGATAACCCTGCCCCTGCTTATCGAATATCTTATTCCGGCAACAAGCAGAGCAGCTAGTACTGCGACAAACAGAAGGACTCCGGAGTTATAGGGCAGACCAAAAACATTTACAAGAAGCAGTTCAAACCATCCGGCCACCTCCGGAACTCCCGGTATAAGAACAAAAACCATCAGATAGAGTAATATCACTGAACCAAGAAATGCCTTAAGGAGTCCTGTCCTGGTTATTTCATATTTCCTGAAATAGAAAACAAAGACCAGAACCGGAATGACAAGGAGGTTCAGGCGGTGAATGCCAAGGCCGAGCCCCATAATGAAAGCTACCAGAACTATCCAGCGCGCCGAATAGGGTTCATCAGCCTCTTCCTCCCACTTAAGCATACCCCAGAAGACCAGGCCGGTTACAAGTGATGAAAGAGCATATAGCTCGCCTTCAACGGCCGAGAACCAGAAGGTGTCAGAGAATGTGTAGGCAAGGGCACCTATGATACCGCTTCCTATGATAGCAGGTATATGTTCAGGTCCCGGATCTTTCACCTTTATAAATATCTTAGCTGAAAGATGGGTGATTGTAAGATAAAGGAACATTATGGCAAAACCACTGCTGACAGCCGACAGCATATTCATCATAAATGCAACTTTCGAGGTATCGCCCAGAGCAAACATAGTGGCCACACGACCTATCATTACGAATAGCGGAGCTCCCGGAGGATGCCCGACCTGAAGTCTGAATGCTGAGAGGATAAACTCCCCGCAATCCCAGAAACTGACTGTTGGTTCGAGAGTGACCGTATAAACGACTGTTGAGACAGCGAAAAGTAACCAGCCGGTGACTGTATTCAGGCGACGGTAGTTGCCCTGAAATGAATTCATCTTGGTTGTATTTTTGTTTTGAGTAAACAAAGAACGTAAAAAAAAATTATATATAATCCAGTCTCTCCTATTTAACAACTTTTTAACCAAAGCCCTGGTGCTTACCACTGATTGTCAGATAAAAAATCTCCAGGGCCGGCTTTTCCAGTAGTCCCCGGCATAATCTATACCGATCCTGCAGCCCGTCTTTATCTCAGAAGGCTTATCACCTTCCGCGATCCATATCCTGGGAGAAAGGGTAAGATCCTCACCATAAAATGACCTGTCGACCGAGAACAATCTGCTTACCCTGCCGGGGCCATAGCATTGTTCCACGCCTCTTATAAGTACAGCCTGAGGTACTCCTTCCGTAGCTGTCACCACATTCAGCATCCAGTGGATTCCGTAAATGAGATAAATATATATTTTACCTCCCTCATGGAACATAACCTCGGTACGGCCTGTCCTCCCTTTTGAAGCATGACAGGCCAGATCTCCATCACCTCTGTATGCCTCGACCTCAGTAATGGCCGACCTCACAACTGTATCATCGGGAAGCCTTACTGACAGAACCTTGCCAAGAAGATCGGGGGCAACATCAAGAACATCTCGGGTATAGAATCCCCCTGGCAGTCTGTCGCAGTAACCGGGTTTCATCAATAGGGTGTTTTATCTTCAAAGTCGTTCCACATTCTGAAAACATCACTCCCCCCTGCATCATCAATCTTAAGGAATTCAACCCTGCGCTTTTCGGGATCGAGAGCTATCTCATTGTATATTTCATTATCGCTGAACCCGGCACTGGCAGCATCGTAACGCGTGGAGGCATAAACGACCCTCCTGATCCCTGCCCAGTACAGGGCTCCCAGACACATCGGACAGGGTTCACATGAGGTATACAGAACACAAGCGCTGAGATCGTGGCTCCCCAGTTTGGTTGCAGCCTTTCGTATTGCCATAATCTCGGCATGAGCTGTGGGATCTGAAGAGATAACAACCCTGTTGTTAGCCCTTGCAATAATCTTATCCCTGTACACAATAACGGCCCCGAAAGGGCCACAGCCTTTTTTTATTCCGACTGCTGCCAGGCTTACTGCCTTCCCGAGAAATCTCCTGTCATTATCCATACCGGTAATATAATAATTGAGTGCCTTCTTACAAGGCTAAGGCAAAAATAAGCTTAGTTTTGATTATCAGGAATAAATTCTTTTGAATATTCTTTTTTATATGGAAATATATCGTATTTTTGCAGTCCCAAATCAGAGGGTCTTTTACGTAAAAAACAAGTGTTTCAAATTAAAAACTAAGAACAGTGAACACCTTAAGTTATAAGACAGTGTCGGCGAATAAGGCAACTGTAAACAAGGAATGGGTGATAATAGATGCCGAAGGAGCTATTCTTGGGCGTCTTGCCACCGTTGTTGCTTCCATGCTCAGGGGCAAGCACAAGACCAACTTCACTCCCCATGTAGACTGTGGTGATAATGTAGTGGTCATCAATGCCGATAAGGTTGCTTTGTCGGGGAAGAAATGGTCCGACAAGGAATACATAAGACACACAGGTTATCCCGGAGGACAGAGGATCACCATGGCAGATGAGTTACTTAAAAAGAAACCTATAGCACTTGTTGAATATGCTGTTAAGGGAATGCTTCCAAAAAACCGTCTTGGCAGTGAACTGTTCAGGAACCTGCATGTTTATGCAGGGGACAGCCATCCTCATGAAGCTCAGAAACCAAAGAAAATTGAACTATAATATTTAAGGAACATATATGGAGCCGATAAATACTATTGGAAGAAGAAAAGCAGCTGTAGCCAGGGTCTTTTTATCAGACGGCAAGGGAAAGATTACCGTTAATGACAGGGATTACAAGGAATATTTTGGTGCAGAGACTCTTCAGTATGTGGTAACCCAGCCTCTTGTTGTTCTTGATGCTGTTGAAAAATACGACATCAAGGTCAACCTCGACGGAGGAGGAGTAAAAGGACAGGCTGAAGCTCTGAGACTCGGAATAACCAGGGCCCTTATCGAAATCGATCCTGAACACAAATCCATCCTCAAAGCCAACGGTTTCACAACCCGTGACCCGCGTGAGGTTGAAAGGAAGAAGCCCGGCCGGCCGAAAGCCCGCAAGAGATTCCAGTTCAGTAAACGTTAGAAACACAGATCAGACAATATAGATGCAGGTTTAGTATCTAAATTGCAGAGACTTTCCTTCGGGGGACTACTCTGCGATTGATCTTAAAGAATGTAAACTTAAAAACCACTTCAATGCCAAGAACAAATTTCCAGGAACTGCTCGACGCAGGAGTCCATTTCGGACATCTAAAAAGAAAATGGAACCCGGCCATGGCGCCCTACATCTTTATGGAGCGTAACGGGATCCACATCATCGACCTCGAAAAAACCATTGTCAAGATTGACGAAGCCGCCTCTGCAATGAAACATATTGCACGCTCAGGTAAAAAAGTCCTTTTCGTTGCCACAAAAAAACAGGCAAAAGAAATAGTGTCTGAAAAAGTCAATATGGTCAATATGCCTTACGTGACTGAAAGATGGCCCGGCGGTATGCTGACCAACTTTCCGACAATCAGAAAGGCTGTGAAAAAAATGGGATCGATTGATAAGATGGCTGTAGACGGTACTTTCGGCAACCTTTCAAAAAGGGAAAAGCTTCAGATAACCCGTCAGAGAGCAAAACTCGAAAAGAACCTGGGAAGTATTTCCGACCTTACACGTCTCCCTTCGGCCCTCTTTATTGTTGATGTATGCAAGGAACGTATTGCAGTAAGAGAGGCTAAGAGACTTGGCATCCCGGTTTTTGCTATGGTCGACACAAACTCTGACCCGTCCGACATTGACTTCCCGATCCCGGCCAACGACGACGCTTCAAAATCAATATCCCTCATAATAGGGATCCTCTGCCAGGCTATTGAAGAAGGACTTAACGAAAGAAAACTTGAAAAAGACAAGGAGCCTGTTGCAAAAGAAAGAAGAGTAAGCAGGAAAGAACTTGAGAAAGACCTTCCTCCGGCAGTGGTTGAAGCTATAGTTGAAGAAGAGGAAGAAGCTGATGATGAGGCTGAAGAGATCGATAAAGGCAGCGCCGTTCATGACGAAGAAGATTACTCTGCCGACAGCGACGAGAGTGAAGAGGAAGATGAAGAATAATATACGATTTTAATATACTTATACAATGGCTACAATTAATGCTGCAGATGTTGCAAAACTGAGAAGAGTTACTCTGGCCGGTATGATGGACTGTAAGAAAGCTCTTGAAGAATCAGGTGGCGACTTTGACAAAGCTATCGAAATAATAAGGAAAAAAGGCCAGGCCGTTGCCAACAAAAGAGCCGACAAACTGGCTACAGAAGGTGTCGTCCTGTCAAAAGTGTCTTCCGACAGCAAACTCGGAGCTTTGATAGTACTTAACAGCGAGACTGATTTCGTGGCAAAAAATGCTGAATTCGTATCTCTTGCCAACAGCATCCTTGACGTTGCCCTGGCAAACAAGCCAGCCAACCTTGATGCACTTAAAGCTCTTCCTCTCGAGAAAACCAATGTCGGTGAGAAAGTAACTGAGTTCGTCGGCATCATTGGCGAGAAACTCGAACTCTCATATTATGAGAAGATTGAAGCCGCCCACGTGCAAGCTTACATACACCCGGGTAACAGACTTGCCACCCTGGTTGGTTTCAGCAAAGCCGGAATCGACATCCAGGTTTACAAGGATGTCGCCATGCAGATCGCTGCCATGAGCCCGGTCGCAGTCGACAAGGATAATGTACCTGATTCAGTCATTGCACAGGAGATTGAGATAGGCAAGGAACAGGCACGCCGTGAAGGTAAACCCGAAGAGATGCTTGAAAAGATAGCCCAGGGGAAACTTGGAAAATTCTTCAAGGAAAGCACCCTCCTTAACCAGGAATTCATCAAAGACAACAAGATGACTATAAGGCAGTACCTTCAGTCAATCGACAAGGACCTTACTGTAACTGAATTTAAAAGATATACTCTTAATCTTTAAGACGTAAAGTTCATATTCATGGAGGCGCCGCACAGGCGCCTTTTTTTTTGTCGTCTGTTTTACTAAATTCGCTCCTTTACTCCTGTAAGGCTAATTGTTTTTTATAAATTTCGAAAACATCACTATTAACTATGAAATACTCAAGGATACTGCTTAAGATAAGCGGAGAATCACTGGCCGGAAACGGCAATCACGGTCTGAGCGAAGAAGTACTTGACAGTTATGCAGAAGAAATCGTCGGGGTCGTGGCGGCAGGATGTGAGGTGGCCGTGGTTACAGGAGGCGGGAATATCTTCCGCGGACTTAAGGGAACCGGCGCAGGTGTCGACCGCGTTAAAGGTGATCAGATGGGAATGCTAGCCACAGTTATCAACGGTCTGGCCCTTGAAAATGCCATAGGAAGGGCCGGAGGCAAAGCAAGGCTGTTTACTGCCATCAGGATGGAACCCGTCGGAGAACTTTATAACAGAGACAGGGTCACCGAAGCCATGAAGATGAAGCAGATTTGCATACTTGCAGGAGGCACCGGAAATCCTTTCTTTACTACCGACACGGCAGCCGCACTCAGAGCCATTGAGACCGGTACAGAAGTGCTTCTCAAAGGCACCCGGGTTGATGGTGTCTATAATACTGATCCTGAGAAGGATAATAATGCTGTAAGATTTGATTCCATAAGCTTTGAAGAGGTGATTGAACGCAAACTAAGGGTCATGGACCAGACTGCCTTTACAATGTGTATGGAAAATCGTATGCCTGTGATTGTATTTAATATGAATAATCCGGGAAACCTTATGAAAGTGGTGAAAGGCGAAAAAACAGGCAGTCTCATTAACTGCAAATAGTACAAATTATTACACTGTTTTTCCGATTTTATTATCTTTGTTCTCCCTGTGAAGGGAAATTTTTAAAAACTAAAAGGAAACAGGGTTAATGGTTTAATCAAACATTCATCATATGAACGAAGAAATTGAACTTATTATTGAAGAGACAAACGACAGGATGCAAAAAGCCCTGGAACATCTCGAACTTGAACTGGCCAGGCTTCGTGCCGGAAGAGCCAATCCGGCCCTTCTTGATGGTGTTACTGTCGATTATTACGGCGTTAACTCACCGCTGTCGCAGGTTTCAAACATAAACACTCCTGATCCGAAAACAATACTTATCCAGCCCTGGGAAAAGAAAATGCTCGGCACCATCGAGAAAGCTATTATGGCAGCCAACTTAGGACTTACCCCAATGAACAATGGGGAATTCATCAGGATAAGCATTCCTCCCCTGACAGAAGAAAGAAGACATCAGCTTGTCAAACAGGTAAGAAATGAGGGGGAAACGGCAAAAATAAGTCTGCGTATTGCACGTAAATGGGCCAATGATGAACTGAAACGCCTCCTTAAGGAAGGCCTTCCCGAAGACACCGAGAAAATTACTTCTGATAACATCCAGGAACTTACCCACGACTACTCCGCAAAAGTCGACAAGGTGATGGCTGTAAAGGAAAAGGAAGTAATGACTGTCTGACTTCAGACCCTCAGCAGACAATCCCTTTTTTTAGTCCCGAAGTACAGTTACTGCACATCTTCAGGTTCTTTCTGCCTGTGAGAACAGCCTTTCTGAACTTCCTGTATTCATCGCCGTTCCATATTTCTCTTAAAGAGTCCTTCTTCAGATCTCCCATAACATATCCGGCATCCTTGTCAAAACAACAGGGGACAACCAGGCCGTCCCATGTCACCACCGGGTTGAACCATATCCTTGAACAGTTGTTGGGAAGACGACTCTTTACAACATACCTCTCTCCCTCCTCACTGTACCTTCTGAAACGACTTTGTGAAGGCATCCAGTACAATACTGATGCCATATCATACACCTGCATTGACTTCAGCCTCAGCACAGCACCCGTTTCGGCAGCCAGCTTCTCAGCCTGCGGAATCTGTCCCTCACTGAGCCTTGTTACCAGATACTGCAACACAAGCTTAAGCTTTGAATTACTTTGTTTTATCGCCTCCGCCGTTCCCCTTATACCACTTATGACCCTTTTAAAATCGCCTCCCCGGCGGTAGTCAGAATAAGTGGCCTGATCCATGCCGTCGAGAGATACTATGAGCTCATCAAGACCCGACCTGGCAATCTTTTCAGCATTACCTCCATCCAGAAAATGACCGTTGGTTGACACCACAAGACTGTAACTTCCTTGTTTTTCAAGAAATGAAAAAAAACAGGGATGCATCATCGGCTCTCCCTGAAAATACAGATTAAGCCTGAAGAGCCAGGGTCCCGCCTCCTGAATGATCTTTTTGTAAAGCAGTGGATCCATGAATCCCCTTTGCCTTGACAGGGAATCGGAACCGGAAGGACATTCGCGGCAGGAAAGGTTGCAGAATGCTGAGAGCTCGACAGAAAGGGAGGACGGCATCTCAGACGGATCAACATCCTCAGCAACAAATCCCTTCAGATATGAAAATCCTGCTGACAAAGCATTTATGGTCTTAACAAATCGGCCGCCCATCTGTTTTTAACAATAGACTGGGAAGATAATGATTTTTAAACTTTCGGGTAGGGTAAAACATGCCTGTGGCGGTCTTAGTGATGAAAAGGAAACCCGGGCATTGAAAAAAATATTAACTTAACAACTCAGAGCCATGAAAAAGTATAGTAAATTTTTGCTTGCAGCTACGGTAATCGTGGTTGCCTTTACAGCAAAACCGGTTTTTGCAGGCTTAGCTCCCGGTGACGGGAATAACAGCCAGCAGGATTTCATTACCATCAGGGGTAAGGTGGTCGATGCAACTGACAAGTCTCCCCTGGTCTTTGCATCAGTGGCCGTAGCGGAAACCAATGTTGCTACGGTTGCAAATATCGACGGAGAATTCCTTATAAAGATATTTGAGGCTGATGTCTCAAAGAACCTTGAGATAAGCTATGTCGGGTATAAAAACAAAATCATACCCATCAGCCAGCTGAGAAACGATGGCTATAAAAACACCATCGAACTCGAAACGGCCCCGATCCCCATAAGGGAAGTTATTGTAAGACCTCTCGACCCGGAAGAGATTGTACGTAACGCCATCGGCAGGATTGGAAGAAACTACGTTGACGTTCCCAACCTTATGACAGCCTTTTACAGGGAGACGATCCGTAAGAACAGAACCTATGTCTCTATAGGTGAAGCCGTAGTCGAGATCTTTAAGGCCCCTTACGCCAACGAACTTCGCTTCGACGGTTCCAGATTATACAAGGGAAGGAAGAACGCCGATGTCGAGAAGATGGATACGGTGCTGTTCAAGCTCCAGGGAGGCCCCATCAGCGTGCTTCAGCTCGATATTGTAAAGAATACCGAGTCGGTCCTTACCCTCGACGCCATGAAATACTACGACTACTACATCTCCTCAGTGGTTGAAATAGACAATAAACCTCACTACGTGGTTAACTTCAAACAGAAACCTTCAACAGATATCCCGCTCTTCATGGGTAGTCTGTACATCCAGACCGACACCTATGCCATCACCGAGGCTGAATTCGGCTTCAACCTCGAAGACAAGGAGGCAGTAGCTTCAATCTTTATAAGGAAGAAGCCTCTCGGTATGGAAGTCACTCCCGAAATGGCAACATACCGGACCAGGTACAGGGAACAGGACGGCAGGCTTTCATTTACCTACTCAAGGGCCGAGGTTAAATTCAAGGTCGACTGGAAGAAGAAACTGTTCAATACCTATTACACCACAATGTCGGAGATAGCCATAACAGACCGAACCGACCAGGAAGTAATTAAATTCGCTGGCAGGGAAAAGATAAGGCCCTACGACGTCTTCTCCGAACAAGTATCTGCATTTGCTGATCCTGAATTCTGGGGCGACTATAACATAATAGAACCCGACCAGAGCATAGAGTCAGCCATCAAAAGACTGAGCCGTAAGCTGAAATTCAGCGACAGGGAACCGGAGACGGAGGAATAAAATAAAGGGTTATGATCAGGGACAGGGAGATAGTAAGGAGGATCCGCAAAGGTGATGCCAAAGTATTTGAAACACTTTTCAGATCCTCCTATATACCCCTGGTCTCTTATGCAAAAAAAATTATGAAAGACCACGATTCATCAGAAGAGATTGTTCAGGATCTCTTCTTCAGAATCTGGCAGAACAGGGAAAACCTCAAAATTGAAAGTTCATTGAACGGCTACCTCTTCAGGGCGGTACACAACAAATGCCTCCATGCAATAGCCCATAAAAGGGTTGCAGAAAATTACGCACGCGAAAACAATATGGAGGAGAACTACGCAGAGACACCTTCTGACACCCTTCACTTCAATGAACTGCAGGGCAGAGTCGCTGCCGTCCTGGAACGGCTTCCTGAAAGATGTGGAAGAATCTTCTGTATGAACCGTTTTGAAGGATTGAAATACAGGGAAATAGCTGACAGGCTCTCACTGTCGGTCAAAACAGTCGAAGCCAATATGGGCAAAGCACTTAAGGAGTTCAGAAAAGAACTGCAGAAGCAATGAGAAAGAAGATAAATAAAGGGAAGTATACTGAACGTGAGTGGATCGAACTTGCATCAGTGCTGTCGGATGAAAAGAATGACGAATCCGGCTTAAAAAGCCGTTTTGAAGCAGATGGTAATCATGACACTGCAAAACAATGGAAAGAAATTGGAATGATGAGTAATAGCAAAGAAATAGATGTAGACAGGGCATGGGAGAAACTCAATGCCAGGATCAGGGAAAACAGTGTGGTTGAAACAGCTCCCGTCAGAAGGATGCCAATGCCCGCTTTGCTGCTGAGAGTGGCTGCTGTCTTCATACTGATGTTAACTGCAGGTTCATTTGCCTACTACCTCGCCAACGGAGGATCGCTTAAAAGACCTGTCACTGTTGCTTCAGGAGCAGAACAGAAAAACATCCTTGTAAGTCTTCCCGACGGCAGCACGGTTTACCTTAACCGCGACAGCCGTCTGACATATAACGTAAATTACGGTAAGGAAGAAAGGATTGTCAGACTTACCGGAGAAGCATTCTTCGACATAAATCACGATGCATCCAGACCCTTTGTAGTAAAAGCAGGCAAAGCCAGAGTCAGGGTACTGGGGACTTCCTTTAATGTGATATCAGATAACTCAGACTCATCAGTGGAAGTATACGTCAAATCAGGAAGGGTACTCCTCTCGGATGATACAGGAGAAAAAAGCATAGTACTCGACCCGGGATTCATTGGCAAACTCAACTCCGAATCTCCTGAGAAAATGCTTAATGATGATCCCAACTACATGGCATGGAACACAGGGGAACTTGTTTATGACGGTCAGACGCTCGATGTAGTATTCCGCGATCTCAAAAGAGTGTATAACATGGAGATAGTGGCCGACGATCCGGCCATACTCGGTAATCCATGGACCTCTCCCATCAATAATCAGCCTCAGGAGACCATTATCCGGCTTATTTGTGCTAGCTTTAACCTTGTATTTACAAAAGATGGAGAGGTTTACCATCTTTCAGAGAAATAACCAAACAAAGTAAAGATGCTGTCATGGAATGGCTACATATTGAGAAATATACAGGCCATTGCTTTTATGTTGCTTCTTATGGGACCGGGGAAAGCCCTGGCCCAGAATGGCATCCTTGATTCAATATTCACCTTCCGTGCCGGTTCGCTTAAAACAGGTGCAGCCCTTAACCTTATAACACGTGAGACCGGATATAACTTCACCTACGACAGCCGTCTCGTTGATCCTGAAGGCAGGACCAGGATGACTTTCACTGACCAGACTCTCAGGACAGTACTCGACAGCATCCTTAATAATGATTCCCTTGTTTACTCCATCATCGACAGGTATATAATAATCTCAAAGATCAGGACACATTCAGAAGGAATAAAAGATCAGATAACCAATACGCCTGTCTCCGGATCCGTCTCGGGTATCATCCTCGAGGAAGAAACCCGCGAACCGGTCCCCTTTGCAACAATAGGACTTAAGAGATCGGGAAGGGGAAGTATAGCCAACATAAACGGTGAATTCATACTCAACATCCCCTATTCACTTATCTATGATACCCTGGTTGTGTCACATCTCGGTTTTATAAGAAGGGAGATACCGGTCAGACAGTTTGTAGGCAACAACTTCGACATCATACTTACAAGGGAGTATATTTCAATCCCCGAGATCGTCATACGAAACAAGATACCCCAGGAGATCATTTTCAAAACCCTTCAATCGGTTCCGGCTAACTACGGCAACTCCCCCGCCCTGCTCACAGGCTTCTACCGTGAGGGTATAAGGAAGAAAAACGAGATTCAGACCTATGCGGAGGCAATACTTCAGATATTCAAAAGCTCCTATACAACATCCTTTTACAACGACCAGATAAAGATCATCAAAAGCAGGAAGATCGAGAACACTGATGTTACAGATACCCTGACAGTAAGGCTCAAAGCGGGCTTAAGCACGTCGCTGGACCTCGATATAGTAAGGAACGGCTTTGAATTTATCTCCCGCGGGAACATAAACGATTATACGTACAGGATAACTGATATAGTAACTGTTGATGAGGATGCCGCCTACGTGATCGAATTCGAACAGAAAAGACATATCGATCTGCCTTTGTTCAGGGGTAGCGTGATAATAAACACAAGCGACTTTGCCGTGCTTAATGCCGTCTTTGAGATAAACCCCGCCCATATAGATAAAATAAGGGATTCCTTTATCTCATCCCCTTCCCGCGAATTCAATACCTGGCCTACATCAGTCAGATATTCAGTTACCTATCGCAAGGTCGACGGAAGATACTTCCTCAGTCATGTCCGTGGCGATCTGGAATTCACATCCAAACAGAAAAGGAGGCTGTTCAACACCCAGTTCATGGTATTCTTTGAACTGGCCGTGACTGATGTAAACACAGGCAGCATCTCAAGGTTCGAAAGAGAGGAACTGGCTCCCGTCCATTCGGTATTTTCAAGTACCATAACCAGCTACGACCCGGTCTTCTGGCAGGGTTTCGACTTTCTCAAGCCTGAAGACGACCTTCTGGAAGCCCTTAAGGATATGAAGGTCAGGCTTTCTGAGTTCTCAGGACTTCCTGACTAGTACTGGTTAATAATCCCGTAAAGTTCGGTCAGGTCGGGGGTAAGAACTATCTCTGTCCTCCTGTTTTTCTGACGGGCTTCGGCTGTATTTAAGGGGTCGACAGGCACATATTCACTTCTGCCCCCTGCTGTAAGACGTTCAGGTGCAATAGAGGAACCTTCGAGAAGAACCCTCACAACCGTAGTCGCACGCTTTACACTGAGGTCCCAGTTATCCCTGAGCTGCCCGCTTCCGGGATTATAGGGTACATTGTCGGTATGGCCTTCAATAAGAATCTGGATTCCCTGATTCTTTTCAAGCACCGCTGCCAGTTTTCTGAGGGCATTACGGCCATTGGCATCAATCTCCCAGCTTCCCGATTTGAATAGAAGCTTTTCATCGAGCGAAACATACACCTTGCCATCCTTGTTGGTCACGGTAAGTCCATTGTTCTCAAAGCCCGTGAGCGCTTCAGAGACCTTGTTCTTAAGCTCCTGGGCTATCCTTTTCTGAGCATCAAGGATCTTCTCAAGTTCAGCCATGCGGGCATTTCTTTTGTCAAGTTCAAAGGTAAGCTCGTCGAGCGAAGTCTTTTTCATGTCGAGGGTCTGCTCAAGTTGCCTGAGTATCTCCTCTTTCTGCCTCAGATTTTCCTGGGCCTCCTGGAGTTCAGTAAGCAGCTTTCGTGTCTCGCTCACATTACCCCGTATAAGCTCTTCCTGGGCTTTCTCAAGGTCATTATACCTCGATGATAAGATATTGGATTCCTCCCTGAGCCTGTCCCTCTCCTTTACGGCAAGGGCCAGGTCTGCCTCAAGCTCTGCTGTTTCCTTTTCGAGGGACTCAACCTTTGACTGAAGTTCCCGTACCGACATCGACAGATTCAGGTTTTCCTTCCTGAAGTTATCCCTTTCAATCATATACTGCCTGCTTGTGCTCTGAAGGCTTTTATATTTCTTTGCTGGGACACACGACATAGAAATGACTATAAGCAACAAAAAAAATCCTGTTATTAATGCCGGCCTTTTCATAGATCTCAAAGATTTAGTTTTTACGCAACCAAATAATACATCAGTTGTTATCCCTTGATAACACCCCGACAAAAATAAGAAAATCCCGCTGATGCTTCTGCTGCGGCCGGGAATAATAATTATTATATTTGCACGGGAAACAGATAATGTATGATGACCGAGGAGGAGAGCCTTCTTTATAAAATTTCATCGCCCCAGGACCTCAGGAAACTAGCCCCTGAAGATCTTATAAGGGTGAGCAGTGAACTAAGGCAGTTTATCATTGATATAGTCAGTAACAACCCGGGCCACTTCGGTGCCAGCCTTGGCGTTGTTGAACTGACTGTTGCACTGCATTATGCATTCAACACACCCTATGACAAGATAATATGGGATGTCGGACATCAGGCTTACGGGCACAAGATCCTTACGGGCCGGAGGGATGTCTTTTCAACAAACAGGAAATACAAGGGTATCAGCGGCTTTCCAAAGATTTCGGAGAGTGAGTATGATGCCTTCGGCACGGGCCATTCATCAACATCCATATCTGCCGCGCTCGGCATGGCTGTTGCTGCTGCCCGTAAGGGAGAGAAGCGTCATGTTGTTGCTGTCATCGGTGATGGAGCCATGACTGCCGGGGAAGCTTTCGAAGGCCTTAACAATGCAGGAGCTTCAAAGGCTGATCTGATAGTGGTGCTTAACGACAATAATATGGCCATCGATCCCAACGTAGGTGCGCTTAAGGAATACCTGCTCGACATCTCAACAAGCAAGACATATAACAGGTTCAGGGATAAGATGTGGAACCTGCTTGGGCGAGTCGGGAAATACGGTCCCGATGCCCGTACCCTGGCAGGACAGATTGAAGCAGGACTAAAGAGTACCATCCTCGACAGGAGCAACCTGTTTGAAGGAATGAACTTCAGGTACTTTGGCCCGATCGACGGGCACGATGTTCTTCACCTGACAAGGGTTTTTGAAGATCTGAAGAGGATTCCGGGTCCGAAACTGCTTCACTGCCTTACTGTAAAAGGCAAGGGATTCAGGCAGGCAGAAGAGAACCAGACTGCCTTTCATTCTCCCGGGGTGTTTGACAAGAACACCGGTGAGATTATTGTAAAAAGCGACGACAGGAACAAGCCTCCGGCTTACCAGGAAGTCTTTGGCTTAACCCTCGTCGAGCTGGCTGGCATAAACGAAAAGATTGCAGGCATCACCCCTGCTATGCCAACGGGCAGTTCACTCTGCCATATGATGAAGGAATATCCCGACAGGGCTTTCGATGTGGGCATCGCTGAACAACATGCCGTTACCTTTGCAGCCGGACTTGCCGCCCAGGGGATGGTCCCTTTCTGCAATATCTATTCATCGTTCATGCAAAGAGCCTACGACCAGGTCATACACGACGTGGCCCTTCAGAACCTGCATGTGGTGTTCTGCCTCGACAGGGGAGGACTTGTCGGATCAGATGGAGCGACCCATCATGGCTTTTTCGATCTTGCCTTCATGAGGTCAATACCGGGTATCATCGTCTCCGCTCCCATGAACGGCAGCGAACTGAGGAATATGATGTATACAGCCCAGCTCGACAGGATAAAAGGGCCCTTTGCCATACGTTATCCAAGAGGCTGCAGTATGGTTGCCGACTGGAAAAAACCCTTTGAAGAGACAGAACCAGGGAAGGCCAGGCTCCTTGCCGGCGGAAGTGATATTGCCGTGCTCAGTATAGGTCATCCGGGTAATTTTGTTACCGAAGCCCTGAAGATACTATCGGGTGACGGGATCTCTGCTGAACATTACGACATGAGGTTTGTCTCCCCGATCGATACTGAAGTACTTCACAAGGTGTTCGGCCGGTTCAAAAAAATACTCACCGTTGAGGACGGATTCCTTAAGGGAGGATTTGGCAGTGCCGTCATCGAATTCATGTGCGATAATGGTTACAGTGCCGAGGTGCGACGGTTGGGGATTCCCGACTATTTTGTTGAGCAGGGAACCCAGGAGGAACTTATAAGGGAATGCGGGTTCGATGCTGCCGGCATAGTAAGGAACATAAGGGAGATGCTTGGCAGAAGCTGAGGATCTGCCGGCTGAGGAGAAATGCCTGCCAATCTGTGAAAAATAAACTATTGTGGAATATTAACCAAAGAACTTCTTAATGAGAAAACTGTTGTGCCTCCTTCCATTAATCATTCTGACCGCTTCATGCGGAAACAGCTCCACCGGAGGCGATGAAGAATGGATAAGCCTCTTCAACG
>CAZXSW010000029.1:0-28698 GCA_964642615.1 uncultured Rikenellaceae bacterium
TGAGGTCGGTGGCGGATTCGAACCGCCGTACACGGTTTTGCAGACCGCTACCTAGCCACTCGGTCAACCGACCATGCTTCGGATTGCAAAAATAGCAAAATTTGTGTAATCCAACAATTCAGGACAACCTTGAGCGAAAAATATGGCCAACATGCTGTATGTCAGAACTTCTTAAGCAAATCACTGATCGCATCTCTGTGTACCATAAAGTCCATCATCTTAAGCTTTACATAATCCTCTGAGAAGAAATAATATCCGAACTCGGGAGCCGACGTATCATTGTTCCTTGACCCCGATCCGGAATCCTTAAACAGATACCAGTCCTTACCATCCTTCTCAAGATATCCCACAAGGTGCATGCCATGATCATCTGTAGTGGTCTGGTTGGTAAACCGGAACTGACGCGCATCATCGTTGATATATGCCGATGGTATGTCAAAATCGGGAACTACCGCACACTGGGTGTTCCTGTCGAGACCGGGTTCCGACACATCACCCCCTATGCTTACAGTATAGCCTTTCCTTACCACATCCTTAAGCGTAGCCATGAAGACATCGAGAGGCACATTATAGTAGTCGGTGTTGTACCACCAGTTGTCAGGTACATCATAAATAACCTGCCTGTAAAATGGCTCCTGGGTATAGGAGAGGATATCAACATAATCACCAGGATTGATCTTTATATAATCTTTCATATACTGCAGCGGGGTCATCTTTTTACCATCAACGGTTATCTCCGCGGGCGGAGCACCAATATAATGATCCATTATCGACCTTATTGTTGATATTACAGCTGCCTCATCCCACAAAGCATTCTGCTTTACAGTCTGCAGGTATTTCTTCATCTCTCCAACCATAACGTTATGATTGTGGAAGATTCTTCCCCCTGTCAGTCCGCTGTAGGCCTCGTAAGGCACAACTCCATATTTCTGCCACACACGTGTCACGGCATTGGCTTCAGATCCCTCGTCAAAAAGCGAGTTGCCTCTTTCCCTTACAAAACGGGTCGCCTTCTCAACATATTCCCAGTAAACGGTGTGCATCTCCGAGAGTCTTACCTTTATTCCATTTATACGATATACTTCACTCTCAAGGAAAGATGTAGTACTGAAACTCCAGCATGTGCTTGTGCTGCCCTGCGATACCGGCGGATTATGCCAGCCTGTAATGCTGTAAAGACTAACCTTGTTTGGCAGGGATGCCGAACTGAGATCAACTGAAAAAGTCGTGGCAGGTTTCTGCGGGTTAAGCTTCTCCTGAACCTCGCGGTCGTCGCGGAGTATCGATGTCTGGTAATAGCCCGGACGGGCTTCCCTGAAGATGGCTTTATCCCTGTTCTGGGCGTTGAGCGATGTAAATGAACAGGCTGCAAGAAGCAGGAACAGTAGTCTGTAGTTGTATTTCATTACTTTAAAGATTTAATTCTTAATTTGTTGAGCCATGTCTTAACGGCTAAGCACCGCAAGACAGGGGGAGAACATGTTTTTGCTGCAGGGATGCCCGGCCTTCACAGACCGGCTGCGCCCGGCGGTCTAAAATTAATAAAAATGTGCCAGAGCCACAGTGTCAATCAAAATGTTGGTTGTTTAAGCCATCTGTCAAACCAGGCAAAGGCTTCGTCCTGCATTGCCCTGTCGAACTTATGCGGACCGGGATGGAAAGAGCATCTGTACCTGTCGGTGCCCCCGGCTTTTGAATAAACGTCTCTGAGTATCGCATCGGCTCTTTTCATCTCATCAGGGGTGAAAAGAGGGTCTTCGCTGTTATTTAAAACAAGGGTGGGCGCCGGAGCTCTTAATCCAAGTATCTCGGGAAGATCGAGTTCGTTGGGAAGTACCGGGACATACACCATCCATGTATGGGTTGTGGCCTTGTAAAGGACCAGATCCCTCCAGGTGGTCATGAAACCAACGGGTATACAGCATCTGATCCTGGCATCGAAACCTCCAAGGAACAGACTTCTCATACCTCCTCCAGACAATCCTCCGCAGCCTATCCTTTCACGATCGACATCGTCGCGGGAGCAAAGTATATCGAGAGCCTTTATGTCTTCAGCCAGCCATACCCCCGGCCAGGTGGTGCCCGCACTGAAGAGCGATTTGGCCATTATGTGTTCATGCTGGCCTGCCCACCTGTTATATGCTGAAATCCCTTCTGCATCTTTCTCAGAAGGATCGGAGAGTCCCTGGCGCTGGCCTTCGGGAATGTCTGAAAGAAATACCCTTCTGCTTCCAAAGGGGAAGGCATCGGGGACAAGAACGACATATCCTCTTTTTGCAAGATTGTTTGCCCAGGCTTCACCCTCATAAAGGTTAAGCTGGTGTTCAGCGACCATGGGATCGGTTTCACTGCCTGTCCGTACTATCTTTTTTATCCCGTGGAATTTGTTACCCCCGTGATCGTGAAAGGCAAGCACCCCGGGCAGGCGCCCGGCAGCACCTTCAGGTTTGAGAAGCAGGGCCGAAGAGGCTGGTCCGTAAGGAAGCCGGTACTCAAGCTCTTCAATATGCAGTCCATCGAAAGTGTATTCCCTTGTAACAGTAACCTCAGGCAGGGGGCCCGTACCGGGCATGGCAAGCCTTTCGGCAAGTTTTTCGCGAGCTGCCTTCCTCCATTTTGAAAGGTTCTTCCATTCACTCCTCCTGAATGAGTAAAGGGGAATCCTGTTTTCCATCAGTCCCGCTGCCCAGCTGCCGTAGGAACCTATTATGCTTTCACCCGCTGCTGCCGGTCCCGAAGTAATAGGGAACATGAATCCCGGAGGGGCTCCATTTTCTTCAAAGTTACCACCTGCAAGGGTAGGCATATCTTCAAACATACCCTTGCCTGCCAGGCCCAGGCCTGCCATTCCCGCCATCCTGATGAATTCCCTGCGGTTGTTTTTCATTATCAGCTGTATTGGTTATAAAGCAGTAAAAGGATAAATTTAAATAAATTAAATCATCCTTTTACCTTAGGGTTGTAGCATTTTTCAGGTCACAACCGGCATAGTAGCCTTTTATTTTAAACAGCAGAAATATTACATCACTTAAGTCCGAACCTGTAGCTGAACTTGACAAGGAACACGTTATGGGGTTTGTTGTTATCGCCGTTGAACAGGTCGCCCATGTCGTTGAAATAGTCCATGTTACCTGTTTCGTTCGATCCGCTTCGGGTCTGGCTCCAGACAAGGAAGACGCTTGATCCAGGATTATATTCCCACCGGATGACAAGGTTAGAGAGAAACTCCTGGACGTTGAAGTCCTTGTTTTCAAAGCTGAAGTCGGTTACGCCGTTTCTGTCAAAGTCGACAAGATAATCGTTGTCCACCCTGCTTATCTGGTCGGGGGTGTATACATGAAACCGGTCGGTGTAGTCAGTAGCTCGGGGACTGGTGATTATCTTGTGATCGTAGTATTTGCCTGATGCAATGAAAGGCTGGCCCCAGTACTGAAGGGTAAGGTCGGGACTTATGTTTATGTTCACCCTGAAAGAGGCTGAAATGGTCTTCCTGTCAATGCTTGCAAAGATGTATTCCTTTGAACCCATCACATCTTTGTTGGTCACATACTGTAGTTCACTAAACGACTTGTTATAGTTTGGTCCAAGCGATACCGACAGGTAGTTGGTAGGTTTATATGAGATATCCATCCCCGCATTGTAGTTGTTTGATGAGTTTTCAAATCCCTTGTTGAAGTTTGTATAGAATTCAAAACCGAGTTTCTTCCTGCTGTCTGTTGAGAATCCGATCCTGCCGTTGACCCTTCCCGGGGTTTTCATAGAGGGGCCACCTCTAAGCATCCCGGTTGAAAGGCTTGAGCTCTGGATGTTTCCACCTGTCCACACACTCCAGTAGTTCTTGAGGGTTGAAGAGGCGTTCCATTCAAATCCTCTGGCTGTCAGATCACCACCGAAGTTATGGAAGGTAAATACATCTGCATTAAAGTTGATCCTCCTGTAGAATGATTTTGGTTCCCATATGTTGTACCCTGCCCAGAGGAGGGTTATAATCTGGTCGGCCTCCCGGAGGTATCCCATATCGTTTATTTCGAATCCCGGGGTCTTCCATATCACTGTCCCCATGACGTTGAGATGCCCGTTCATTTTCTGGATCATCATCTTCCCTGCATTACCTGTGAGGGAAGTCCTTGAAGGATCGAGATCCCTGTAGTCGTTGTCGGGTCTCTGGAAGTACCTTGCTGATGATCTCTGCGTATTTTCAATAACTTCAGCAGAACCGTTAACCTGGCTTATGGCTGTGTTGAAGTTGAACATCCAGTCCTTGTCCCTGAAGTACTGTGTAAAGTCGATTCCTCCAGTGTATGCGGTCTTATGCATCTCGTCGGCCAGTTCTTCCGGCAGGTCGCGGTAGGTATTGGTAAAAATACCGCCGATTATTGTTTTTCCTTCGTTAAAGTCTTTCTGGACACGTCCGACAAAGTGGTTTGTAAGCGGTTCTACCTGACGATCGGAGCGGTCTCCGTCAGCATCCACTTCGGCATATTCCCCGGCAGTAACAGCTTCGACAAATCCCAGGGATAGGCCATCGCGGGTTTTGCCAGTCAGCTTTGCTGCTCCAAGTATTGTTGAATGGGTGGGTATGTTGGCATATTCATCATCGCCGAGATCAAGATCACCCTGGGGTCGCCGGCCTATTCTCCTTGAGTAGAAAAGGTTGTCGTTTCCTATATCGCCGTCGCCTATGCCAAGGCTGAAGTTGGTTATATTGTTCCCTTCAACAAAAAACGGACGTTTCTCCCTGAAGAAGGTTTCGTAGGCGCTCAGGTTGACCTCAGAAGGGTCGGCCTCCACCTGGCCGAAGTCGGGATTGATGGTCAGGTCCATGGTCATATTGTTTGTGACCCCTATCTTGGCATCTATCCCGGCATGGACATTACTGAACCGGCCTTTGGCCAGGAAAGGGTTTTCAGGTTCTGCCTTGAACGACTCGGTCTGGGCCACAAGGTAGGGAGTGACATCGAAGATCTTTCTGGGTTTGATTTTTTCCAGTCCCGAGAGTTCTCCGAAAAGATGAACCAGGCCGGGTGCATCTTTGGGGATATGCTGCCAGAAGCTGGTCTCGTTCTTCCTGTAAAGAACCCTTGCTACTTCAAGTCCCCATGTATCACCCGAGTTTTTTTCGAACCTTAGCTGGCTGAAAGGGATCTTCATCTCTGCCACCCATCCTTCTTCATTGACTGAGGTTTTTACCCACCAGTTGGGATCCCAGGAGGCATCTTCAGTCTCCCCGTCATTGATGAACATCTGGTCGTATTTCACTCCGCTTGAGCTTACTCCGAAGAGAAAGCCTGTGCGAAGGTCATGAAAGCTGTCGAGAATGATGCCTACCAGGTCACCGTCGGGATTATCCCTTCTTGTGAGCCTGTTTACTATGCTGTCGGGACTTGTATCGTAAGCCCTGAAGCCTGCGTAAAGGTTGTCCTCGTCGAAGAGTATCTTGAATTCAGTTCTCTGCGAGGCAGGCCGGCCGTTATATGGTTCGTTCTGGGTGAAATCATCAATCCATGTTCCTTCCTTCCAGGCTTCATCGTCGAGAATACCGTCTATATCAGGTACTGAGCTTATCATGGTAGCCGTATACCTTTTCTTTTCCAAATCCTGGCTGGTAGCAGGCGGCATTAAAAAGATGATTACAATTAAAATGGTGAGTATCCTTTTCATCGGGTCGTTATTAAGTTTTCAGATAAATGACGGATAACCCGAAAGAATGATGCAGGATTTTATTATTTAGAATGTATCAAAATATCATTATGCCCGAGGCTGCTGGGATAAGAAAACCTCGGATATTAATCCTGGTCGTATAACTTAATAAATTCGTATGAGTTGCCTGTATGTTCAAAGAAGCGGATAAGATCGTCGCGCGAAATCACAAGTGAAGCAGTGTTTACATTGGGATGAAAGGTGAGACGTTCGAAGCTCTTAAGCTTTTCGTCGATAAACACATGGACGTGATGTTCATGATCGTTTATTAGCCCGAAAGGAGAAACGGATCCGGGTTCTATACCAAGGTATTTTTTCAGCCTTGTGTCGGAAGCGAAGGTCAGTTTTCCCTGCCGGAGCCTCTTTTCAAGGTCATGGATATCGAGTGCCCGCAGGTGTTCAAGTATAACAAGATAATGACGGTCTCCCTTATGATTTCTGAAGAAGATATTCTTGCATTTTCCGGCGTTAATATTATTCCAGTACAGCAGGGCTTCCCCTATGGTCGCCAGGGGAGGATGTTCGTGATACTCGTAGGTTATTGAAAGGCTGTTGAGCAATTCATAAAGTTCTTTCTGCCCTCTGGGCTGACTGGTTCCGACAGGTATGAATTTAAAATCCATCTCAGCCAGCTGGGCGATGTCTTCACCGGCTTCTATCATATCAACATCTTCTTCGTCGTAGCACCATTCGACAATTACAGGTACACCCGAGGATGTAAGTTTTTTAAGCGTGAAGAATATGTCGTAGAGGAATTTTGCTGAAGAGGAGTTGAAATATTCAAGTTCGATACGGAAGATGACAGGATTCTTTTTCCCGAAAAGAGTGCAGCTTCCGTCTGCAACTTCGCCGGCAAAAGCCTTCAGCCACTCAACAACAGGGTAGTAAAGACTTCTGACATCTTCGGGAGCCGAGATACCTTTTATAAAGAAAATATTCTCCCCCGGAGAAAAAAGAATTTCGGGGGAAACATTACCCGGATTGATATGCAGTTTGTTCATCATTGACCTTTTTACAAAAATGCATCAATCTTTTTTCAAATGCAAGGTTATTTCACTATTCCTCCTGAAGCGGTATAAGAGGGTCAGGGTCACTGGTATAGCCTGTGTCATCGGGCAATCCGGGTTGTCGCGAGGCGCTTACCGCCATCTTATCGCAGAGTTCATTTTCAGGATGATTTGAATGGCCTTTTATCCAGAAGAATTTTACAGAATGGTTTCTGTATACCTCAAGAAATCGCTTCCAGAGGTCGGGGTTCTTTTTCTTTTTGAAACCCGTACGTTCCCATTGGAACACCCAGCCTTTTTCAACAGCGTCGGCAACATATTTTGAATCGGTAAATACGCTCACCTCACTGCCGTGTATCTTAAGTGCTTCGAGGCCTATGATGACTGCCATCAGTTCCATCCTGTTGTTTGTAGTAAGCCTGAATCCTCCCGATTTCTCAAGCCTGTGGCTGCCCGAGATAAGGATGGTGCCATAACCCCCGGGACCTGGATTCCCGCTTGCTGCGCCGTCGGTATAGATAGTAACCTTACACGCCATGAGGAAGGATTATTCCTGTATTGGTGACAAATAGTTTGATGGCGATAGAAAGAAGTATAATGCCGAACACTTTTTTAAGGATTTGAAGGCCCGAAGGACCCAGGACCCTTTCAAAGACCGAAGTCAGCCTCAGCACCAGGTAAACGATTACCATGTTAAGAAGCAGGGCAAGGAATATATTAATGGTATAATATTCGGCTTTGAGCGAAAGTATTGTTGTTATGGAGCCTGCTCCGGCAATCAGCGGGAAGGCAATTGGGACTATCGAACCTCCGCCCACCGAGTCGTGTTTGAAGAGTTCGATTCCCAGGACCATTTCCATTCCGATAAGGAAGATAATAAAGGAGCCGGCGATGGCAAATGACGATACATCGACCCCGAAGATTCCGAGCATAGGACTTCCGATGAAAAGGAAGGCAAGAAAGATCATCAATGAAACCATTGTAACCTTGGCGGGTTGCACATCGCCTGTTTTGACTTTTAAGTCAAGGATAATGGGAATTGATCCGGGAATATCGATAATAGCAAACAGTACCATAAATGCTGCCAGTATCTCAACAATATCGAAATGCATGACCTGGTGGTTTTAATCAAAAGTAATTATAAAAAAAGACTTATCAGGCGCATCAGAACCCGATAAGTCTTCTCATGTTTTAAATATTATCAGTCTGCTATTGTCATCTCATCAACAAGGTGGCGTGCCCCTGCATAGATATCCATTACCCAGAGTACGTATCTTATGTCGACAGCTATCGTTCTCTGCAGTTCATCTTCGTAGGCCACATCACCGCTCATGGCTTCCCAGTTGCCGTCAAAAGCCAATCCTATAAGTTCACCCTTGTCATTAAGTACGGGGCTTCCCGAGTTACCTCCCGTGATATCGTTTGTTGTAAGGAAGCATACAGGCATATAACCTTCGGATGAAGCGTACCTGCCGAACTCTTTTTTATTATAGAGGTCGATAAGTCGCTGGGGAAGGTCGAATTCATAGTCACCCGGCTTGTATTTCTCCATAACACCATCCATTGTGGAATAGTACTTATATGTAACGGCGTCCTGCGGATCATAGTCAAGGATTGAGCCATAGCTAAGCCTCATGGTAGAGTTGGCATCGGGATAGAGGGTTTTTTCAGGACTCATCTCTTTCAGTGCGGCTATCCACAGGCGGCGGCCTGTTGTAAGGCTGCCGTCATACTGGCTGAGTCCGAGAGCAACCTCGCGGCTGACCTTTGATATGGAGGCTGAAGTGAGATACACCGGATCGTTTTCCAGGGTCTTGAGAACCGGTTTTTCGAGGAAGGCCATAAGTTTGGCTTCGCTGGAGAAAACAGACTTATCAAATATATCGTCGACGAAATTGTCGATGTTGCCTTTGAATTTCTTATCGACAACGTTTGAATAGAAGTCGGGGTGGAACTTTGAAGGCACGTCATTTCTGTAAAGTGCTATCATGGCCTTCATTGCCTTCTGGTCCGTAGGCGGGTTATAGTTTTTGTAGAATGAAGCCACGGCTTCTTTTACTACCGATACGATATCATCAATTTTGGCCTGATCACCTGTTTTCAGTGCATTGACAAGAGGTACTGCCACCTGGTTCAGCGAAAGAAGCTCGCAGCCCTGGGAGAAGCACTCAGAGATACTCTGCTGAGCAGAAGCAAACTCTGCTCTTCCTTCCATGGCTTTGCGTATCATGTTAAGAGCATCGCCATATAGTTCTTTTCTGGCTGCATTCTCATTTACCCAGGTGTTGAACTGCTCTTCAGTCTTCTGCTTTGAAGCCCTTACTTCCAATCTCTCGAGTCCGGCTTTCTGCCCGATCGAATATTTCCAGTAGTTCGACGATCCCGAATATTTTGATGCATACTGGATGTCGACTTTCTGGTCGGCCTGCATATCAGCCATAAGGATCTCCTGGCGCATACCCCTTATCTTGATCCTGTTGGGGTGGGTGATGTTAAGGAGTTCATCAACCTCATATGATGTTGCATACCTCTGTGTCCTTCCGGGATAGCCAAGTATCATGGCAAAATCACCCTCATTGAGGTCCTTTATTGATACGGGGAGCCATTTTACGGGTTTGAGGGGGATGTTTTCCTCTGAATAGGGAGCGGGTTTTCCGTCGGGACCCGAATATACTCGGAATACGCTGAAGTCGCCTGTATGGCGTGGCCATACCCAGTTATCAGTGTCGAAGCCGTATTTCCCTATCGATGATGGCGGTGCTCCTACAAATCTTACATCGAGATATCTTTCATAAACAAGAAGGTAGAAATTGTTTCCTCCGTAGAAAGAAGAAACTGTGGCTGTATAGCCTGTCCCTTCGGCTGCTTTCTTCTCAATGGCGGTTCTTGCCTGGTTGATCTCGAAGTTCCTTTCTGTTTCGTTCATACCGGGCTTCACCTTTTCAAGCACCTGGTCAGTGACATCTTCAATCCTTTTGAGGAAGGTAACAGTGAGGCCGGGATTAGGTAGTTCCTCTTCTTTGGTCATGGCCCAGTAGCCATCACTGAGGTAATCGTGTTCGACAGAACTGTGTGACTGGATCTGTCCGTAGCCGCAGTGATGATTGGTAAGCAGAAGACCCTGTGAAGACACTATCTCGGCGGTGCAACCTCCTCCAAACTGAACCACAGCATCCTTAAGACTTGCATTATTAAGACTGTAGATGTCTTCTGCTGAGAGCTTAAGTCCCAACTCAGTCATCTTGCCTATATTAAGCTTTTCTATAAGCGGAAGTAACCACATTCCTTCATCGGCACGGGCTGCCGGGCCTGCCAAAAGAACGATCAGAGTAAGAAACGATAAAAATTTCTTCATAATATGAATTATATATCAGAATTTAATTTGAATATGGCGCAAATATAATTTTTTCCGCGAATAAAAACCCTTTAAAATGTCAGGTTCAGTTGGGTATCAAAAAGATTAAAGCTTTTTCTGTGGTATGGACTTATGCCGTATTTCATTATAGCCTCCCTGTGGAAGGCTGTCGGATACCCCTTGTTCCTGTCCCATCCGTATTGTGGATATTCCTGGTGGATTTTCTCCATAAATTCATCCCTGAATGTCTTGGCAAGAACTGAAGCCGCGGCAATCGAAAAAAAAGTGCCGTCGCCCCTTACGAAGGTTTTGTATTCAATATCCCCGCAGGGGTAAAAGCTGTTGCCATCGATAAGCAGAAGTTCAGGACGTGTCTCAAGAGCTTCAATTGCCAGATGCATGGCTTTTATTGAAGCTCTCAGTATATTTATCTCATCTATGGCAGTGTTATCAACAAAGGCTACTTTCCAGGCAATTGCAGTGTTAATGATTTCATCCTTAAGAACAAGTCTCTGGCGGGGAGTGAGTTTCTTGGAGTCATTAAGCACAGAATGCCTGAACCGTTTTGGCAGGATCACTGCAGCGGCCACTACCGGTCCTGCCAGACAACCCCTGCCGGCTTCGTCGCAGCCAGCCTCGATTACATTATTATAAAGTGATGATCTGAGCAAGGTCGGAAAAAATAAAGACCAAGATAATCAATATTACCGTTGAAGGAAATCTGAATAAAGCAAAAAGGTGAGGCAGTATTTCAAAATCCCGGTTTATTAAAGCATTATCTGACACTCTTGAAACATCAGGTGTTTTAATTACCTTTGCAACAAAAATCACAATGCCATATGATTACTAACGAACAGATCAAAGACCTTGCGGAGCGCCGTGATGCCTTGAGGAGGTATCTTTGACGTCGAAGGAAAAACAAGACTTATAGAAGAGAAGGAAAGGCTCACGCAGAAGCCGGGGTTCTGGGACGATCCAAAGCAGGCCGAAGGGCTTATGAAGGAGATATCGGGACTGAAGAGCTGGACCAATGATTTCGGAAAAGTTAACGGAGAGCTTGAAGATCTGATAGTCCTTGGTGAGTTTCTCAGGGAAGGTGATGCTTCGCAGGAAGATGTTGACAATCAGTATGAAACATGTCTCGGCCTGATTGAGAAGCTCGAGGTCAGGAACATGCTCAGGAAGGATGAGGATCAGCTGGGAGCCATACTGAAGATAAACTCAGGAGCAGGTGGAACTGAGAGCAACGACTGGGCTGCCATGCTTATGAGGATGTATCTCAGGTGGGCCGAGAAAAACAACTACAAAACCAGGGAACTCGATTTCCAGCCCGGTGATGAGGTGGGAGTGAAGTCGGTTACCATAGAGGTGGATGGAGAACAGGCCTATGGTTACCTGAAGAGCGAGAACGGGGTCCACAGGCTTGTGAGGATATCTCCTTTCAACGCCCAGGGAAAAAGACAGACGACTTTTGCTTCCGTCTTCATATCACCACTGGTCGATGATAAGATAGAGATTGAAGTCAATCCTGCCGACATCACATGGGAGACCTACAGGTCGAGTGGTGCCGGTGGCCAGAATGTAAACAAGGTGGAGACTGCAGTGCGACTGAGGCACCATCCGACAGGAATAGTCATCGAGAACCAGGAGACACGCTCGCAGCTCAACAACAAGGAAAATGCCTTGAGAATCCTGCGCTCGCAGCTATATGAACTCGAACTCAGGAAGAGGATGGAGGACCAGGCCAGGATTGAAGGTGAGAAGAAAAGGATAGAGTGGGGGTCGCAGATCCGCTCATATGTCATTCACCCTTATAAGATGGTAAAGGATCTCCGTACAGGTTATGAGACGGGGAATGTTCAGTCGGTTCTCGACGGAGAGCTGTCAGGATTTATAAGGTCATTTCTGATGGAATTTGGCGGGCAATAGAAATTCCTGCGGAGATATCAGAGTATGATAAATTTCATGGGAAGTGTGACAGGCAGAGGCTTCTTTTGTTATAAGAGATTGAAATTGGTGTTATGACAATAAGAAAGAGACTTTTTGATAAATTTCCTCCTGTAAGCAGGGAGGAATGGATGGGAAAGATCAGGTCCGATCTCAAAGGCGCAGATTTTGAAAGTAAACTGGTATGGCAGACACGGGAAGGTTTTGACGTGATGCCCTTTTATCGTAGTGAAGACCTTGAGGGATCAAAATACCGCTTCAACAGATCACCACTTCTGAACAAGGCTTTAGCAGCCCCTCTGGCTGGAAACAGCTGGCTGGTTCGTCAGAATATTGAAGTCACCGACTACAGCGATGCCTCACTCAGGGCAGTCTACATGCTCGGGAGAGGAGTCAACTCCCTGGGCTTTATTATAAAGGACCCCGGATCAATTAACTCAGCCAACTTCGACACCTTGCTTTCAAATATATGTTTAAGCGAAACGGAACTTAACTTCGTGAGCAACGGCAAGGCACTTGAGATGGTAGAGATCCTTACCGGACATCTGCTGGGGCGCGATTACAGCTCCCTGGCCCTCAGGGGAGCCATTGAGGCTGATCCACTTGGCCGGCTTATGCTTAACGGAACTCTTTGTATCCCGGTGGAAGACGGTCTCGATTATCTTGCCTCACTGATCAGGAAATCATCGGTACTGCCCAACCTTAAAGTGCTTCAGATAAACGGCCATGCAATATTGAATTCAGGAGGCTCAGCTGTTGAAGAGCTTGCTATAGCCATGTCGATGGCATGTGAATATCTTTCTGCCATGACAGACAGGGGTATAGACCCTGATACGGTGGTTTCAGGGATGCGCTTCCTTTTCGGTACCGGATCAGGTTACTTCATGGAGATAGCCAAACTCAGGGCTGCGAGGATATTGTGGCCTGTACTTATAAAAGGATTCAAACCATCTTCGGATTCGAGTTATAATATCACAATAAACTCGGTAACGGGAAGGTTCAACAAGACCCTGTTTGATCCATGGGTGAATCTGCTGCGTACCCAGACTGAGGCCATGTCGGCAATACTGGGAGGAACCGATTCGCTTGTTGTTGAGCCCTTTGACCAGGTAATCAAAGAACCCGACAGGTTCTCGGAAAGACTAGCCAGGAACCAGCAGACTATACTAAGGGAAGAAGCTTATTTTGACAAGGTTGCCGATCCTGCTGCCGGTTCGTGGTATATTGAATCGCTTACTGAACTGATAAGCGAACACTCCTGGAAACTCTTCCTTGAGATTGAGCAACACGGAGGCTTCCTGAAGAGCCTTAAGTCGGGCTTCATTCAGAAGCAGCTGAAGATGTCGGCTTTAAAAAGGAAGGAGAATATTGCCTCAGGAAAAGAGGTCCTCCTCGGGACATCACTGTATCCCGACAACAATGAAAAAATTAACCGGGAAGTAATGGCTGAAAGATTATTCAGTCAGGAAGCCCCGGCCGAGGGTCTTGAGGCTGAACCAGTAAGGCCGTTCAGGGCAGCTGAGGAACTTGAAAAAATGAGGCTTAAAGCCATGGAAACGGAGATGATCCCAAGCACCGCAGAAAGATGAGACCGAAGTATTCATTAAAGGACCTGAGAAGCAAGACTGCCGGCAGCTATCCTGGCAGGAAGGGCAGGGAAGCTCTTGCATGGCTTACTGCGGAGAAGATTCCGGTAAAAAGGGTTTACACAGCCGATGACATGAAGGATCTGGAGCACCTGGGTTATGCTGCTGGTATCCCTCCGTTTCTGAGAGGACCCTATTCGGCAATGTATGCCCTGGCCCCGTGGACTATCAGACAGTATGCTGGATTCTCGACAGCTGAGGAGTCAAATGCATTTTATCTTCGTAACCTGGCGGCAGGACAAAAGGGACTGTCGGTAGCTTTTGACCTTCCTACACACAGGGGTTATGATTCAGACAACGAAAGGGTTGCCGGAGATGTAGGGAAAGCCGGGGTGGCTGTCGATTCAGTTCTTGACATGAAGATACTCTTCGACCGTATCCCGCTCGACCGTATCTCGGTGTCAATGACCATGAATGGGGCCGTTCTGCCTGTACTTGCCTTCTTTATTGTCGCTGCACGTGAACAGGGAGTGAAACCTGAAGATCTGACCGGCACCATCCAGAATGACATCCTCAAGGAGTTTATGGTCAGAAACACTTATATATATCCTCCGGCCTTTTCTATGCGTATAGTTGCAGATATCTTCAGATATACATCTGAAAAGATGCCGAGGTTCAACTCTATAAGCGTCTCGGGTTACCATATGCAGGAAGCAGGAGCGACCTGCGACCTCGAACTGGGATATACCCTTGCCGATGGTCTTGAATATCTCAGGACAGGAGTAAAAGGAGGTCTTAATATTGATGCCTTTGCCCCCAGGATCTCTTTTTTCTGGGCCATAGGCATGAACCACTTCATGGAAATAGCCAAGATGCGTGCAGCAAGGATGCTGTGGGCAAAGATTGTATCAGGATTCAATCCTGCCAATCCTAAGTCACTGGCTCTCAGGACTCACTGTCAGACTTCGGGATGGAGCCTCACTGAGCAGGATCCTTTCAATAATGTAGGAAGAACATGTATCGAAGCAATGGCGGCTGCACTTGGGCATACCCAGAGTCTGCATACCAATGCCCTTGACGAAGCCCTTGCTCTCCCGACCGACTTCTCGGCCAGGATAGCCAGGAACACCCAGATCTATCTTCAGAAGGAGACAGATATATGTAAGGCTATTGATCCATGGGGAGGATCGTGGTATGTCGAGAGCCTGACAGATGCCATTGCCCACAAGGCATGGGAGCATATTGAAGAGGTTGAGGCGCTTGGAGGAATGACGAAAGCCATTGAATCGGGGTTGCCGAAGATGAGGATTGAGGAGGCTGCAGCGCGTGCCCAGGCCAGGATAGACTCGGGTATACAGGTAATAACCGGCACCAACAGGTATCGGCTCGAAAAGGAGGATCCTATTGAGACACTCGAAGTTGACAACACCGCCGTAAGGGAAGCTCAGATAAAACGTCTTGCAAAACTAAGGGCTGAAAGGAATGAGGAAGACTGCAGTATTGCACTTGATGCACTGACAAGGTCGGCCGCCTCCGGTGAAGGGAATCTTCTTGAGCTGGCTGTGGAAGCTGCCGCTGCAAGAGCCACCCTCGGAGAGATTTCTGATGCCTGTGAAAAATCAGCCGGGAGGTATAAAGCAGTGATAAGAACAATTTCAGGAGTTTATTCATCAGAGTACAGATCCGACAGGGATTTTGATGAAGCCAGGGAACTTGTTGCCAGGTTCGCTGAGAAGGAAGGGCGTCAGCCCAGGATAATGATCGCCAAGATAGGGCAGGATGGACACGACAGGGGTGCAAAGGTAGTGTCGACAGGCTATGCCGACCTTGGCTTTGATGTCGATATCGGACCGCTGTTCCAGACGCCGGCCGAAGCAGCAAAACAGGCTCTCGAAAATGATGTCCATGTTCTTGGAATATCAAGCCTTGCCGGCGGACACAAGACACTCATACCACAGGTCATCAGTGAGCTTAAAAAGGCAGACAGGGACGACATACTTGTCATTGCAGGAGGGGTTATCCCTCCCCAGGACTATCAGTTCCTTTACGATGCCGGAGTTGCCGCTGTCTTTGGTCCGGGTTCACCCATTACCCGTGCAGCTATCCAGATTCTTGAGATCCTTTTGAGGCAACATGAATAAAAAAAAGTAAATTGCATTCTTACTTTACAGTATGAGAGTATTGTTTTCACTTACGGTTGTCATGCTGATGTTTGCCTCTGCCGTAAAAGGTACAGATTCCGGCAATGATATGTCTTCTGTGACATCCTGCCAGGATCCTGTCAGGGGGGGCACTACGGATTTCTCTGAACAGGGCACCTGGCTGCTGGGCTATCTTGATCCGGCAAGGTTCAGGCGGCCACCCCACCACGAGTGGTTCTTTAGTGGCTATGATCAATATACTCCCGACTCACTGGTACTTGTAAGACTCAGGGAAGCAGTTACTGAAGACCTTTCCATTAAAGTGGTTCTCGGAACCTGGTGTTCCGACAGCAGAAGGGAAGTGCCAGGGTTTATGAAGATAAGCGATTTGCTGGGTATTGATCCCGGGAGCATGACTTTTATAGGTGTCGATGATTCCAAGATCTCACCTGTGGGGGAGTATGAAGAGCTGGGAATAGAAAGGGTCCCGACTTTTATCTTCTATAAAAATAATGTTGAAGCCGGACGCATCATTGAGAATCCTGTGTCGTCTTTAGAGCAGGATATGTTAAATATTCTGACAGGAAACAAATAATAAAAACAGGAAAGTCATGGAAGATTTAAGCAAAAACATGGGAGAACCCCGGGAACAGAATAACAGGGGTGAGGACTATGCCAGGCCTGCAGGCCAGAGTCTGGGAATCGCAGCTCTCATTACAGCTATCGTTACTTTTGTAGTTGCCGTAATACCATGCGTGGGTATCATCGCTGTGATCCCAGGGATTATTGCAGTGGTGCTGGCCTCAGTCGGAATTTCACAGGCTGCCAGGAGTAATTCTCCAAGGGGGATAATGATAGCAGCACTTGTAATTGCAGTTGTCGCCTGTGTAATCTCACTTTCCCAGGTCTTTGTGGCCAACGAGATAGCCGGGAAAGTTCAGAAGAACCTTCCCGGTGATATAGAGAGGATAATTGAAGATGTTCAGAAAGATGTGAGACAAAGCCTTGAGGATGCCAATGTAAACATCAAGGTCGAGAGTAACGGGGAGAGCATTGAGATAATCTCTAATCCTGACAGGCCCGATCGTATAGAGAAGCTTGAAGAACTGGAGTCAGCCACAGAACCCGGAGATACCGTAAGGTAGGAAAGGATTCCCTATGGCTATTCAGGGAGGTAAAATATTCGGAGACCCATATTTAACTATAAATCTTTTTTTTGCAGGACTGATCCTGTTGGTTATTGCATATTCGGCAATATACTCGCCCGACAGGAATGACTATCCCGTGCAATGTGTCCATGAGCAACTTACAGGCCAGCCATGCGCTTCCTGTGGAATCTCACACAGCTTCTCTCTTATCGTAAGAGGCAGGATCTCTGAGGCATATGAATGGAATCAGAACGGGATGAGGGTATTTATTTTCTTCGTATCACAGGCAGTGATGAGGCTCGTCTTTTCACTGTTTTATTTAAGAGATGAATCGGCCCGCCGGCAACTTATACTATATGATATTTCAGGATCGGTGCTTATATTTCTAATATCCTTTATGCCCTTTATAAGGTCTATAGCCGCGGGATTATTCAGCTAGGATCATCCATGCCGGCCTCATCAAGCAGTTCGTAGAGGATGCTGCTTTCGTAACCTCTTGAGAGTCCGAAGCGCAGCATTTTTCCTTTAAGGTCATAAAGGTTTTTTGCCCTGATCTGCCTCCTGTGGTTTTTCAGCTCGTCCCTGATAGTCTTTATGTACGTTTCGTCGTCGATGTCTGTCAGCGCATTGGTTATGAAGGATTCGGGTATCTTTTTAGCCCGCAGAAGAAGGGCAAGCTTATATTTCCCCCACTTGTTGCAGCTGAATTTATCTTTTACGAAAGCACGGGCATAGCGCTCTTCATCGATAAACCTTTCTTTAACAAGCATCTCAACAGCGCGTTCAGCCGCCGGTCCGTCGAGACCCCACGACAACAGCTTTTCAATGATAGCACTGCGGCAGATCTCACGCCGGGCACAGAGGTCCATTGCTTTTGAGAGGGCCTGCCTGAAGATCTCCTGTTCAGTCATCTTTTACTGCTTTGATGAATCGGTCCCTGTCATTAAGATCCCTTATAAGGCTCACGTCACTGTAGCCCGATCTCTTTATGAGTGACACCATTTCGTTGCCTGAAGCCTCGTTTATCTCGAGATAAAGTCTGCCTCCACCCTCAAGCCCTGTTGAGGCAAAGGCGAGTATGGCCCTGTAATAGACCAGGGGATCTTCGTCGGGTACAAACAGTGCACTATGAGGTTCAAAATCAAGAACATTCCTGTGTATGAGTTTTTTTTCCGATTCCCTTACATAAGGAGGATTGCTGACAATGATCCCTGCAGGGGGAAAGACAGCGTTACCACTGTTGAGTATGTCGGACAGGCAGAAAGCCACAGAGACCCCGTTTCTGGCGGCGTTTTCTGCGGCCACGAGCAGCGAAGCTTCCGAGATGTCGGTTGCGGTAACCTTTGCTGACGGTAATTTTTTTGCCAGTGCTATGGCTATACATCCTGATCCTGTACCAATGTCAATGATGTTACCGTTAAAGCCGGGGTTTTCCCTGATTATCATTGCTGCCAGTTCTTCAGTTTCCTGTCTGGGGATAAGAGTGTCCCCGGTAACTTCAAGTGTACAATCGAGAAACAGGGTTTCCCGCGTGATGTACTGCACAGGTTTGCCCTTTTTAAGTTCAGCAGCCATTTCTTCAAGTCTGGCAGCTGTGCCGGCGCCAATCATCTTTTCATTGCGGGAGATGCCAGGAGCCCGCGGATCCCCGGGTTCAAGGTAATCCATTAAGATTCCGGCAATGGCATCTATCTCTCTCAGGGGGTAGATCTCCCTAAGTTCGTCCCTGAGATGATCCCTGAAATCTCTAAATGTTTGTATCTTGAGGGCCATATTTCAAAAGTACTATTTTAAGTCAAATGTCGGAGACAGATGATATCAAATTCATGCGGCGCTGCCTCGATCTGGCGCAGCTGGCTGAGGGCATGACCTATCCGAATCCTATGGTAGGCTCGGTCATTGTAAACAAGGGCAGGATAATAGGCGAAGGGTATCACCTGAAGGCCGGAACGCCTCATGCAGAGGTAAATGCCGTCAATGCCGTTTCAGACAGAAGTCTCCTTAAGGACTCGGTTCTTTATGTAAGTCTCGAGCCCTGTTCTCACTTTGGCAAGACCCCGCCCTGCGCCGATATGATTATAGCGGCAGGTATCCCCAGGGTTGTGATAGCTACTCCTGACACCTCGCACCAGGTAGCTGGAAGAGGTATCGAAAAATTAAGGAACGCAGGCTGTGAGATTGTTACAGGAGTACTTCAGGAAGAAGCAAGAAGGCTGAACCGCAGGTTCTTTAGCTTTCACGAAAGGGGGAGGCCACATATTACACTTAAGTGGGCCGAGAGTGCCGATGGATATATTGATATGGTAAGGGGTGAAGACTTCAGCAGGGAACCCAACTGGATTACGGGAAAGCCTGAAAGGGTACTTGTTCATGGATGGAGGGCGGCTGAAGAGGCCATCCTGGTGGGGGCAGGAACTGTCAGGTGCGACAACCCGAGGCTAAACGTGAGGTACTGGACCGGGAATGATCCTCTGAGGATAATTCTTTCGCGATCGGGTGAGGCAGCTGCCCTGTTTTCCCGCGAAGCGGGGGATGAAGCTCCTGTTGTTATTTTCACCGGAAATGACAGGCTTGTTGCACCGGGAATGGAAAAGGTGTTGCTCGGGGAAGAAAAGCCGGCTGCCATGCAGATAGCTGATTACCTTGCCGGCCGCGGTATCCAGTCGCTTTTTGTCGAAGGCGGGGCAGGGACTCTGATGCATTTCATAACAACGGGCTGCTGGGATGAGGCAAGGGTCTTCAGGGGATCGGTGAAGTTCAGAGGCGGTGTAAGAGCACCAGTCATTCAGGGCGAACCTGCTTCCTCCGTGCTGTTCGCCATGAGCCGCCTCGATAATTACTTAAATACCTGAGAGGGATAATATATCATAGCTGACCTCTGTCTGCCGGGTGTGCACCACGTCAGCACATTCTGTCAGTATTCAGGAAGAGGGCTATATCCGTGCTATTTTCCTGGGATCGTCGATCCACTGCCTGTTGTTAATGATGGCAGGTATAACATCCTGCGGCTCATCAGCAACCTCCCATATGTTCTTATGTTCGGTCCTGAGGAAACTTCCCGTTATCATATGTTCGAGAAAACCGAGCAGATGGGTGTAAAAACCGAGGGTGTTGAGGATGACAACAGGTCCTTTGAACAGGCCGAGCTGTTTGAGAGTGATGGCTTCAGTCAGCTCTTCAAGGGTGCCAATCCCTCCGGGGAGTGCAACCACTGCATCTGCCCTGGCCAGCATGGTCTTCTTCCTTTCTCCCATATCGGCGGTGACAATCATCTCGTTTACATGCGGATGTCCCCAGCCCTCATCTCTCATGAAGGAAGGGATGACTCCGGTTATGCTGCCTCCGTGGGCCATTACGGAGTCGGCAATAACACCCATAAGACCAATGCCTCCTCCGCCATAGATTACATCCATTCCCGCTTCGGCAAACAGGCGTCCAAGCTCTGAGGCTGCTGTCCGGTACCTTTCATCAATACGGCTGCTCGATGCCGCGAAAACACATACTGTCATATATTCATTAAAAAGGCCGTGACGTGGAACGCACGGCCGTAATCAAAATCTTAACAGGTTCAGATAAGGGCATTAAGTTTTTCGACGAAGCTGGCTTTAGGTACAGCCCCGACCTGTTTGTCGGCTACCTTACCGTCTTTGAAAAACAAAACCGTGGGTATGTTCCTGATTCCGAATTTTGCTGCAACTCCGGGATTGTTATCCACATCACATTTGGTAACCACTGCCTTTCCGGAGAACTCTTTTGATATCTCCTCAATAGCAGGGGCTATCATCCTGCAGGGTCCGCACCACTCAGCCCAGAAATCAACAATAACGGGCTTGTCGGACTTAAGTACTATCTCATCAAAATTAGCGTCAGTTACCTCTAGTGCCATGATAATAAGTATTATATGATTATTATAATTATATTTATCTATTAACAAAGATAGCTAATTAACTTTAAAATCGATTGCCGGGTGATCGTCGAGGAAGGAAATAAATTCGTTATTCAGACGTACCCTCAGCGTTCGTGAAAACATGGGCAGGGAGATAAGGTTTTCGGGATCATAGAACAGGAATTTGAGTTCAGTATCTCCCTTGTTCCGGTTTATCATCTCTATAAGGCCTGAGATCAGTTCCCTGTCTATGTTGGCTGGGTTTATCTTTAGAGTAACTGAAGTTACAAGTTCATCTTTAACACTTGAGAGCAGGTAGATTGTCTTTATCCTGAACTCGAGTTCGTCTTCCCTGTATTTTCTCTTCTGAACCTTGCCCTTGACGAGGAGGTAATAACCGTTAAAGAAGAACTTGCTGAATTCGACATAGTCCCTGTCGAACAATATAAAGCGGAACGAATCGGTGTAATCCTGGAGGGTGAACGATCCGTAGGGTTTGCCGTTCTTGCTTATTCCGTTTTTTGTTTCGGTTACTATACCTGCCACTGCGACATCCCTGTCGAGCCACTCTGCCATATTCTGGAGATCAGCCAGCGTGGCATTGGTGAATGAGTTAATCTCGAGCGAGAAGTCGTCGAGGGGATGCGAAGAGAGGTAAATCCCAATCACTTCCTTTTCGCGGTTGAGTTTCTCGAGTTTTGGCCATTCCGGGCAGCGCGAAGGTTCCGGTTTGAGTATGTCGAAGCCTGAATCGCCGCCAAAGAGGCTCTGCTGGGTAGAGTTCTTAATGTTCTTTGCCGAGTTTCCGTAGCGGATCAGGCTTTCAATGAAACTGTTGCCTTTTGTGTCGAGTGAGAAATACTGTTCTCTCGAGATCTCAGGGAAGCAGTCAAAAGCTCCGGCAACAGCCATGGCTTCGAGGTTTTTCTTATTAAGCGAGTTAAGGTTAACCCTCTCAGCCAGGTCGTATACTGATGCGAAGAGTCCGTTTTTCTCTCTTTCTTCAATAAGTTGGAGGACAGCGCTTTCGCCAACTCCTTTAATGGCTCCCAGTCCGAATCTTATGTTTCCGGCCTTGTTAACAGTAAATTTCAGATCACTCTCGTTTACATCGGGTCCCAGGACTTCCATACCCATCCTGCGGGTTTCGTCCATGAAGACGGTGATCTTCTTGAGGTCGTTTATGTTCCTGCTGAGTACGGCAGCCATATATTCGGCCGGATAGTTGGCCTTAAGATAACCGGTCTGGAAGGCTACTATGGCATAGCATGTCGAATGTGACTTATTGAATGCGTACTGTGCGAAGGCTTCCCAGTCGGACCATATCTTGTCTACAACGGTTTCATCATAGCCGTTTTTCCTGCATCCTTCCATGAACTTGACTTTCATCTCGTCCATGATGGATTTTTTCTTTTTCCCCATGGCTTTCCTGAGGGAATCGGCTTCTCCTTTTGTAAAGCCGGCCAGGGCCTGGGAGAGGAGCATCACCTGTTCCTGGTAAACGGTTATACCGTAGGAGTCGTTAAGGTATTTTTCCATCACAGGCAGGGTGTACTCGATGGGCTCAAGTCCCTGTTTCCTCCTGATGAATTTGGGGATGTAGTCCATGGGTCCCGGTCTGTAAAGGGCATTCATGGCAATGAGGTCCTCGATCCTGTTGGGTTGCAGCTCCTTAAGGTATCTCTTCATGCCTGCCGATTCAAACTGGAAGATGCCTGTGGTTTCGCCTTTGCTGAAAAGTTCGAATGTCTTCTGATCGTCGAGAGGCAGGTTGTCGATGTCAATCACTATGCCTCTCGATTTTTTTATATTGACAATGGCATCCTTTATAATAGAAAGGGTCTTCAGTCCAAGGAAGTCCATCTTAAGCAGTCCCACCGATTCCACATGGTTTCCATCGTACTGGGTGGCATAGAGGTCTGTATCCTTTGCGGTGCAGAGAGGGATATGATTGTCGAGGGCATCCTTGCCAATGATTATACCGCAGGCATGGACACCGGTCTGCCTGACCGAACCCTCAAGGACCCCGGCGTATTTAAGAGTCTGGGCAATAAGTTTGTTTGTTGATTCCCTTTCCCTGGCAAGTTCAGGTACTTCAGCAAAAGCTTCAGCCAGGCTTATTCCCGGGCGTTCAGGGACCATCTTTGCCAGGCGGTCGGCATCGGGGAGAGGCAGCTTCTGGACCCTTGCAACATCCCTGATAGCCATCTTGGCAGCCATGGATCCGAAGGTGATTATATGAGCCACCTTGTCGTGGCCGTATTTTTCAACCACGTATCTGAGTACCGATTCCCTGCCGTCTTCATCAAAGTCGATGTCTATATCGGGCATTGAGATCCTGTCGATGTTGAGGAAGCGTTCAAAGAGGAGTCCGTATTTGATAGGGTCGATGTCGGTTATCCTGAGGCAGAAAGCTACTGCGGAACCCGCTGCAGATCCCCGTCCGGGTCCTACTGAAACCCCCATTTCCCTGGCAGCCCTCAGGAAATCCTGAACAATAAGAAAATAGCCGGGGAAGCCCATTCGTGCTATCATACTGAGCTCGAAGTCGAGGCGTTCTCTGTGTTCATCTGTCAGTTCACCCCATCTTTCCCTGGCGCCCTCATAGGTGAGGTGACGCAGGTAGGCATCCTTGTCACTGAAGCCTTCAGGGATGTCAAATTCAGGCATAATAGGGTCGTGGTCGAGAGAGTAATTCTCAATATCTGCAACCAGGTCAGCCACGTTATCGACTGCTTCGGGGATATCGCTGAAGATGGTCCGCATCTCTTCCTCGCTCTTAAGGTATTCCTGTTTGGAATATCTCAGCCTGTCGGGATCGTCAATATCTTTGGCCGTGTTTATACATATGAGCCTGTCGTGAGCCTCGGCATCGTCGGCATTGACAAAATGGACGTCGTTGGTGGCAATAAGCTTTACACCATATTTTGCCGATAGTTCCCTGAATACCCCGATTACTTTCTGTTGAAGAGGAAAAGCTGACTGGTCTGCCTCCGGATCATAAGTCTCGTGACGCTGTACCTCAAGATAGAAGTCCTTGCCGAAGATATCAGTATATTCCCTGAGAGCTTTTTCTGCACCCTCCCTGGTCCCGTTAAGGATTTCGTCCTGGATCTCACCAGCAAGGCAGGCTGAGGAGGCGATAAGACCTTCGCTGTAGGTAGAGAGCAGTGACTTGTCTATCCTAGGCTTGTAGTAAAAGCCTTTGGTCCATGCAGTTGAAACAAGCTTGACAAGGTTGTAGTACCCTTTAAGGTTTTTTGCCAGAAGGATCAGATGATCTCCTGATCGGTCTTCCTTGCCGCTGACTTCAGAGATGGACCTTTTTGCCACATATACCTCACAGCCGATGATGGGTTTGACCCCGTTTTTTACGGCTGTGTTATGAAACTCCTTAACGCCGAACATATTTCCATGGTCGGTAATTGCCACGGCCTCCATGCCAAGCCCCTTTGCCCTGTCAATGAGTGCGGAAATGCCTGATGCTCCGTCGAGTATGGAGTATTGGGTGTGAACATGAAGGTGTGCAAAAGGAGCCATATCAGGGATATAAAGATTAAAGGGTCAGTCAGCAAAAATACGTAAATTTGCCTTATAATCTGAGCAGGATTATTAACAGGTTATTAAACAGACGGCCGTAACCGGTGATGTTTTCAAATACAGGGAATTGACAGGCAGACAGGATTTCTCGGCTTTTTTGACCGGGCTGCGTTTTATTAGTATTATTCTCTTTGTCAAATAAATATTTACCACTATCTTCGCAGCCACAAATTTTTAAAAGAGTAGGTAAATAAAAGCGTAGAAAATTAATGGCAGTAAAAATCAGATTAGCCAGGAAAGGCCGTAAGAGAAAGGCCTACTACCACATAGTGGTAGCTGATAGCAGATCGCCACGGGATGGCAGATATATTGAAAAGATCGGTGTTTACAACCCGATTACCGAGCCGGCAGTTATCGAACTTGATTTCGATAAGGCGCTGGGTTGGCTGCAGAATGGCGCTCAACCTACAGACACATGTAGAGCTATCCTCTCAGGAAAGGGTGTGTTACTTAAGAAGCATCTTCTTGAAGGTGTTAAGAAAGGTGCTTTTGATGAAGCCGAAGCAGAACGCCGCTTCGGGGAATGGACCAGGCAGAACGAGTCAAAGAATGAATCCCAGAAGTCGAGCCTTGAAAAGAAAAAGGATGAATTAATCGGCGAACGTCTTGCTGCCGAGAAAAAGATCAACGAGGACAGAGCTGCCAGGCTTGCCAAGAGACAGGCTGAGCTTGCCGCCAAAGCTGAAGCACCAGCTTCAGAAGAAGCTGCTCCGGCTGAAGAAGCTGCTGAAGCTACCGATGCCCCTGCAGAAGGTGAAGCAGGAGAAGCTCCTGCTGAGGAAGCAGCTGCCCAGGAATAGCTTTTCACAAAGGATCGGCCGCCATGGCATATAATGCCGAAATACAGTTGGGGAAGATTCTAAAAGTCTACGGAAATGATGGTTCCGTGACAGTAAAACTGGAAAGACAATTTGTTGAAAACATACCGGAAATGGAATCGGTCTTCTTAATAACACAGGGAAGGCCGGTTCCTTTTTTTATATCAGAAACCATCTATAACGGCGGGGATACAGCCGTAGTAAGATTTGATGGTTACGATTCCATTGAAAAGGTAAGGGAGTTTTGCGGATGCAGCCTCTTCCTTACATCAGCAGGCAGTGGTGCAGAGGATGATAAGGCCTCTGCGACCCGGATGACGGGCTTCACTGTCATGCGTTCCGACAGGAGCATAGCCGGAACAGTAAGCTCCGTAATTGAAAACCCTGCCCAATGGCTGCTTGTCGTTACTTCCCCTGCAGGGAAGGAGATACTTATACCTTTTCACGAAGACCTTATAAGGAAGGTTAATCTAAGGACCAGGATAATCGTGATGGATATCCCTGAAGGACTTACTGAGATAAACGACTGAGTTCCCAAAGCTTTTTATTTTATATTTTTCTGTAGGTGATGCAGCATATTCATCTGCAGTATGTCTTTTACATAAATAACCAATATCTATAAATATGAAAGGCAGTTTCGTAGCAGCAGCTCTCATTACCATTATGCAGTTCAACACCCTTGTGTCGGACGGGCAGGATATAGTAAAGGAGACAAGGTCCGTTAGGGATTTTGACAGAGTCAGCTTTGGAGTGGCAGGGTCCCTTTATATCATGACCGGGCCTGAGTTCAGACTAGAGATAGAAGGTGACCGTCGTGTAGTCGGTAACACTGAAATCCAGGTCAGGGATGGCCGTCTGGTAATAAGGAATTTCAATAACAATTTCGGATTCAGGGGAGACCAGAAGGTGATTATCAACCTTACGATGCCCGCTATAAAAGGAATTGCTGTTTCAGGAAGCGGTGTGGCAGAAGTCAGGGAGGCTGTTTCAGCAGACGGACTGGACCTGAGTGTTAGCGGAAGCGGCAAGCTTAAGGTCCCATCTGTTGAGGCTGACAGGCTTGAGTGTTCCATCTCGGGATCGGGAGACATCATTATCGAAGGCAGGGGCAGTGTTGATAATGCTGAAATATCGATTAGCGGATCGGGCAGTTATACAGGCGAACTTACAGAAATTGACCACCTGCTTGTTAAGGTGTCGGGAAGCGGAAGCTGTTATTGCAATGCAGGAGATTCCCTTGAGGCTTCAATATCGGGCAGTGGAAGTATTGTCTACTCGGGGAATCCCAAAATAAATGCAAGGGTATCCGGTTCAGGGAAGGTTCGTTCGAGGTAGCCGGGTTATTTGCGGATGATCCTGAAGACGCCGTCCATATCAATCTTAATTATGGGGGAAGGGGAGTAGACACCCCGGTCGTCCTGACGATGTCTGACCACATAGTCGGCCGATCGGATGATTGACTGATCTATTTCATCAAAGTTGCCGGGAGGATTCATCCCTCCCGGATTGGCCGAAGTTGATACTATGGGCTTTCTGAACCTGGTTATCAGTTCGTTACAGAATTCATCAGTGCAAACCCTTATGCCTACCGAGCCATCAGTGCTGCAGACTCCATCGGCAAGATTCTTGCCCATGGGATAAATAATAGTGACCGGAGAATCAGATACTTCAAGGATGTTTAGAGCTGCTTCAGGAATAGCGCTAACATACCTTTCGAGCATGGTGATACTGCTTACCAGGACGATAAGGCTTTTTGCGGAGTCGCGGTTCTTGATGCTTAAAATTCTTTCAACAGCGCTGCCAAGGGTAGCATCGCATCCGAGTCCCCAGATAGTATCGGTAGGATAAAGGATCACTCCTCCCTTTCTGAGTGTCTCCAAAGCAGATTTTAAGTCGTCGCCGTAGTCCATTTCAGTATAGCTTTACCTGAGTGAGCACTTTTGCACAATCAGTAAATTACAAAAATCTTCTTCTCAGCTCTTCATTTGAAAGAGGTGACAGAAGGGCGGGTGCTATGTCGAAGACAGTTTTTGCCCCGAAATCTGATTTCACCGAAAGCCTGAAGGCAGCTCTGGCATAAGCCAGCAGGGCTGATGAGGTAAACTCAGGATTTGAATCGAGCCTGAGGGAGTATTCTATAACGTGTTTGTTTTTTCCGTCTTCGCCCGTGGCACCGCTTCTGAACACAAAGCCTCCGTGATTCATCCGGCCATGGTTCTTTTCAAAGTCGGCTTCAGTTATGAAATGAACTGTTGTATCATATTCATCAAAATATGCAGGCATGGTTTTTATCTTTTCTTCTATAGTCTTCAGGGCGGCCCCTTCTTCAGGAACAACATAGCATACCCTTGTATGTTTCTGGCGTGTAGTCAGCTCAGGGTTTTCACCGTTTCTCACAGCTGCAATGGCACTTTCGACAGGGAGTGTGTACTGGATGGCATTTCTGACACCATTGATCCTTCTGACTGCATCTGAATGGCCCTGGCTCACACCCGGTCCCCAGAAAGTATAGTCTTTCCCTTCAGGAAGTATACAGTTTGCATACACCCTGGCTATTGAAAACATGCCCGGATCCCATCCGACTGAAATGATTCCTGTATGCCCTGAAGTACGGGCAGACTCATCGACCACCTTAAAAAACTCCGGGATCCTGGAATGAGTGTCGAAGCTGTCAACAGTATTGAACATCTCAACTATTTCGGGGGACTGGCTGCCAAGGTCGGTCGCACTGCCTCCGCAGAGAATCATAACGTCGATCTTTCCGACATAGTTTTTCATGTCATTGTATCCCACTACCGGTACCTCCGGGCTTTTTGTACGGAGCGACGAGGGGTCGCGTCGTGTAAAAAAAGCCACAAGCTGCATGTCGCGATTCTGAAGGATACCGGATTCGACTCCTCTGCCAAGGTTTCCATATCCAACAATGCCAATTCTTATTTTACTGCCGGTTTCCATGATCTGTGTTGTTTAAGGGCAAATAAATTATTATTAATAAAGGTATTATTTCGTCTTAAAATGATGTCAGAAGGTCAGTTCAAGCAACTTCATCCTTCTTTTCATCTCACCTATTACTTCTGCTTCCATTTCGGGTGAGTCTGCTTCAAAGGTAACTGAAAAACGGATATACTTCCCTGCCTCGTCCCATGGAACTGTTGAGATAAGCGACTCAGTTATGAGGTATTCGGAGAATTCGGCTGCTGTGCGGAATGTCTTTCCGTTTCTGGTGCCGGCCGGAGCTTTTACATAGCAGTAATAGGTTCCCCCGGGCTTTCTGGCATCAAATCCAAGGTCGTTGAGTGCACTCACAAGGAGATTGTGTCGCCTTGAGTATTTGTCAACGGTTTTTTGTGTAAGTTCAGGATGATTAAGGGCTTCGATAGCAGCCTTCTGAATTGCCCTGAACTGACCCGAATCGCTGTTGTCCTTCACTGTAGCAAAAGCCTTTACGGCATCAGGGTTACCACAAAGGAAGCCTATCCTCCAGCCAGTCATGTTGAAGGCTTTTGAAAG
>CAZXSW010000030.1:0-26888 GCA_964642615.1 uncultured Rikenellaceae bacterium
ACCTTCCTCATGATTGATTCGTTAGAATAATCATCATAGTAATAATGATCCTGTCCAAGGTCAAAGAATCTATACCTTTTAAGCCTGAAGGGCTGATGGACCTGAAAATAAAAGCAAATTGCCTTTTTACCTGATGCTATACTCATAACCTTAATTCTTATTTTGACAGATCACTCTTTTGTAGATATCCATAACATGACGGGCTGAATTATCCCATTTCAGTCTCACGACTTCCTCCCTGCCATTCTTAATGAACATCTGTGAGAGAGCCGGATAATTCAGTATGCCATATATTGCGTCGGCCATGGCGTCGATATCCCAGAAATCAGTTTTGACGGCATGGGTCAGTATCTCTGACACCCCCGACTGTTTGCTGATTATGACAGGAACATTTGACTGCATGGCTTCAAGGGGAGATATACCGAAGGGTTCTGATATTGACGGCATAATATACACATCGCTCATTGTAAGCATCTTATAAACGTCAGTGCCTCTCAGGAACCCTGTAAAATGAAATCTGTCCGTTATTTTCAGAGCTGCAGCCCTGCGCATCATCCTTTCCATCATATCTCCCGATCCTGCCATCACGAATCTTACGTTTGGCATCGCTTTTAATACTTTATTGGCGGCTTCGATGAAATACTCAGGACCTTTCTGAAGGGTTATCCTGCCAAGGAAGGTGACTACCTTCTCGTCGAAACCTTTTTCAGCCATCACCTCTTCCGAGATATGTACAGGCTCCACGGCATTATAAACTGTCTCAACCTTTGCCGGGTCAATATTGTATTTATTTATCACTATCTCCCTTGTAAGATTACTGACTGTAACAATCTTAGAAGCCGCATCCATACCCTGTTTTTCTATCCTGTATACATCGGGGTTGACACTGCCACCGCTTCTGTCAAAATCAGTTGCATGAACATGTATAACAAGGGGCTTGCCCGAGACTTCCATTGCAGCTATTCCGGCAGGATAAGCCAGCCAGTCATGGGCATGGATGATATCGAATTCATTCTCACCTGCTATTACAGAAGCCACCACTGAATACTTCATTATCTCATCCATAAGGTCGGGACCGTACTTCCCTGAAAAATCAACCTTGCCCTTTTCATTTGTCTGTACAAACATCTTGTATTCAGACACCTCAGAGCTTATTCGTCTCCAGAAGTCTTCTGGATCCGTATAGGGTACAATTTTTGATAGAACCTCAATCTTTTCAACGGGACGCTTAATACCTTTAAAAAAAACCTGCTTAAAAGCCACAGGAACCTGGTTTGCTCCTATCAGTCTGACACCTGACTGGTCCTCATCACCCCAGGCTTTGGGGACAACAAAGATCACTTCCAGGTCTTCCAGTTTTGACATGCCTCTGGTCAAACCATAACTGGCCGTCCCCAGACCGCCCGAGATATGTGGAGGAAACTCCCATCCAAACATTAAGACACGCATATCGGAAATCAATTAAAGGTTAGAATATTTCTTATCGATCAGGTCAATGATCCTCAGTAACTCACCAACACTCCATGCCTGGGAGATTGCTCCTCTTGGAGTATGAGGAGGATCACCGTCATAGATCTCCGAGACGGTTGTTATTCCATGTTCACTCATCACCTCTTCCATCCCGTAAATCAGATTCCTTACCTTCTGAACACCCTGTTGACCGTAGACTTTAAGCCAGGCCTCACAGAAAGGTCCGAGCAGCCATGGCCATACTGTCCCCTGATGATAGGCCCTGTCTCTCTCTTCCTGGGTACCCTGATAGGTCCCCTTGTAGCATTCGTTACCCGGAGACAGGGTTCTGAGCCCTCTCGGGGTCACCAGTTCCCTGTCGGCAATATCAAGAATCCTCTTCATCTCCTCCCTGGTAAGCATGGAAAATGGCAGAGACGCTGCAATGAGCATATTGGGCCTTACAAAATGATTTTTCCCTTCCTCATCATTAACATAATCGGCCATATAGCCTTTCGCATGATCGCAAAAGAGCTCATGAAACGATGTACTTATGAGCGCCGGCATCTTTTCCCATTCCCTTATGAACTTCCTGTCTTTCTTAGGATCCGACATTTCAAGGGCAAAACAAATGGCATTATACCACAGGGCATTTATTTCAACAGCATAGCCGTTGCGGGGAGTGACTGGCACACCGTTTACCACGGCATCCATCCATGTAAGAGCTTTCCCGGGGGCTCCGGCATAAACCAGACCGTTATCCCTCACATGAATGTTATACATGGTACCTGATCTGAACGCTTCAAGAACTGATCTGGCAGCTTCACCATAATGATCCCAGACATCCCCTCCCCCGTTCATGTGATACTGCTGCAGGCTCCAGAAAAACCACAGCGGTGCATCAAGCGAGTTATAGGCATAATTCCCTTCTTCACCCATGTTTGGGAAAAGACCATTTTTCATCCGCGAAACCTGGGTATCAAGAACCTCACGATACAGGGATAATCCATGCCTGGCTACGGCAACGCCCGGGAGAGAGATAAAAGTGTCACGGCCCCATGAACCAAACCAGGGATAACCTGCAATGAGCAGCGTCATTCCGTGCCTCCTTTCGATGAACTGCTGCGCAGCATTTCTCAGACAGTTGAGGTATGAATCGCGGTGGATCTTTCCATTGACTGTCCGTGTGAACTTACCCTTCAGGCCCGAAGTCTTCTCAGGTTTTGTTGAAGCTGAAAAAACAATTACATCACCTTCCTTTGCATTTATCTCGAAAAAACCAGGATTGAACAGATCCTCCGAATAGTCATATCCCCTTTTCTGCTCCTCAATATATTCAACACCCAGATGCCAGTCGGGCACATGGATAAACTCCGCCTTGCACGAGAACTGCATGTTAAGAGAAGGGAAACCCTCATACATCTTCGAACTGACACCGTTCTCGATAAACTCTACCTTGGTGTTGGCCGCCATATTGGCATGGGTAAGCTGATGTATATTCCTGAAGGCCAGGAAAGGCCGCAACTGAAGCTTCATCGGCTCAGATGCTTCAAGAATGGTGATCCTCGACAGGAACTGCTCCTCGTAATGAACAAGAAGCCGCTCAAGCTTGATCATTACTCCCCCAACCCTGTAAATTCGAACGGGGATTGACTCTATATCAAAATTTTCAAGGTATTTGTGGCCTTTGGGACTGAAGTAATCTCCCTTGAATTTCCTGAGGCCTATATTGAAGCTTCGGTCGTTATTGACAACCGTTATATCAAGCGATGAAAGAAGTACATGCCTTTCCCCGCCGAAGGCATCGACCGGACAAACAAGCAGACCATGATATTTGCGGGTGTTGCAGCCGACAATGGTGGTGGAGGTGTAGGAACCCGACCTGTTGGTACGGATGATCTCCCTCGACAATGAGTACTCAAGATTTATAACCTGGCTTTTCTCAAACTTAAGATAACTCATAATAACAATTTTTTTTTCAAAGGTGAAAAAGTTCTTTAAGTTAACTATTTTTCTTCAACAGTGCAAAGGTTTTGCTCACAGAAAACCTGAATATTCCAATAATCGGGCATCCGGCTCCGTACCAGTATGCATAATATCATTCAACCGTAGCGACCGAAAGAAAAAAGAGTAAATTTGCAATCATTAACAATTTTTTTACTAAAAGGTTTTTAAATGAACAGGAAATTATTCTTCGCCTTATCAGCAGCCATAGCTCTCACAGCATGCCAGAAAAAAACGGTTGAAATTACAGGAACACTTGAAAACCCTTTAAGCGGTCAATACCTTTTTCTGTCAGAACTAGAAGCAGATGACATAGTTGCTTATGATTCAGTACTGATCACCGAAGAAGGTTCTTTTAATTTTAAAGTGAACATTAAAGACCCGACATTTTACCTGCTCAAAATTAATCAAAAGAACTTTCTTACGATGCTTCTGGAGCCGGGAGAAAAAATAAATCTTACAGCTGCTTTTGACTCACTCAATTCGCCATCTGAATTTCAGGGATCGCCTGGGACATCACTACTAATAAGCTATAACGACAAACTCAGGAATATTATCGATAATATAATGGCACTCAGTAAGATATACGTCAAAAGAGTCGACCAGCCCGGTCTGCCTGAGCTTATCGACTCGCTTGATCGTGCTTCACAAGGTCACCTTGACGATATAAATGCCTATACCAAACGGTTTATTGACGATAACCCTGCCTCCCTCGCCAGCCTTACCGCTCTCTACCAGCAGGTGGCTCCCGACGTTTATGTTCTTGATCCGTTAAGGGATATCGAATATTTCAGAAAGGTAAATGAATCCCTGTCTGAACTGTATCCTGATAATGATCACGTTATTAAGCTGCAGCAGCAGATTATGGTTTATAACGAGAACCTTAAGTTTGCTGTGGATGATTTCTACGGAACAGGAACCATTGCACCTGAAATTACTCTCCCATCCCCGGAAGGCGACACCATTGCCCTCTCCTCGACACGCGGGTCATTTGTCCTGCTCGACTTCTGGGCCTCATGGTGCCCACCCTGCCGCGACGAAAACCCAAACCTGGTCGAGGCCTACGAACGATTCCACAGCAAAGGATTTCAGATATACCAGGTATCGCTCGACAAGACCAGGGAAGCATGGATGAAAGGTATCGAAGATGATAAACTGGGAAAATGGATCCATGTAAGTGATCTTAAGTACTGGAACTCTTCAGTAGTCTCACAATATAAGCTTGAATCCATTCCTTCAAACTTCCTCCTCGACAAAGATGGCTATATCATCTCCTCAAACCTCAGGGGAGAGGCCCTGATTCAGAAACTTGAACTACTTTTCAAATAACAGGATAACATAAGCTGAAGCAACATATATCCAATGAGAAAGATATTCTATTTACTTGCACTTGCCGCACTGCTCATTAACTCCTGCACAAACGAAAACAGGATCACTGTTAAAGGAAAGATAAACGGAGAAAAAGAACGAAAAAGCATCTTTCTTAACAGAATAGAGGTTGATTACCCAGTCTTTATCGATTCGTCAGAAATCGACAGGAACGGTAATTTCAGATTCAGGATTGAATCACCCCTTCCTGAGTTCTATCAGCTTGGCTTCTCATCATCCAACTTCATAACCATCCTTGCCTCTCCCGGTGAGAAAATTAACCTTGTGTTCAACGACAGCATACTTTGGAAGGATTACTCGGTGACGGGATCTCAAGGCTCCGCAGATATAAAGATGCTCGATGAGAGACTGACCCTGACAAGGAAACAGCTCGACTCGGTTGAGCTTGCCTATATAAATGCTTCAAACCGTGCCTCCTTCGAAGAGGAAAGAATTTCTCTTGAAAAAACCTACGAAGACCTTATTAAGAACCAGAGGAAGAACAACATAGATTTTATTGTAAGCAATCCGGGCTCGTTTGCATCCATCAAAGCCCTGTATCAGGAGTTAGATAACGAAACCGGGGTTCTCTATGAGACACGCGACCTCCAGTACTTCAAGATAGTAGCCGACACCCTCGGGCGTTACTATCCCCGGTCAAAAAATGTAATAGCCCTTAAACAGGATGTTGACAGAGGCATGAACCGGTTCAGCCTTGGAAAGATAATCGAAATGGCCGATACCATCAGGGAGGTGAATCTCGATCCTGTTCTTACAGATATAAACGGCAGCCGCATAGCCCTGTCATCACTCAGAGGGAAATATGTACTCCTCACCTTCTGGTCAGCCACCTCAGCAGAGTCAGTGGCTGAAAACCAACAGCTTAAGGAATTCTACAGACTATATAAAAACAGGGGGTTCGAGATATACCAGGTAAACCTCGATGCCGATGAGAACGCCTGGCGCAACGCCGTCAGGTTCGAGGAACTTCCATGGATAAGCACCAGGGAAGACGATCCCCGGAATCCTGTGACAGCACGACTCTTCAATGTCCAGCAGCTGCCTGCCAACTACCTTTACGACAAAAACGGTGAGATCGTGGCAAAAGATCTTCACGGCAGATCACTTATGATAAAACTTAACCAGTTGTTTCCAAACTAGCGGGAAATAGTGAACGGAAAAGGTAAAATATTCTTTGCCTCGGATTTTCATCTGGGACTGACTGCCGGGACTGATCCCATGGAAAGGGAAAAGAGGATTGTAAGATGGCTCGACATGGCAGCTCCCGAAGCCTCTGAAATATATCTGCTGGGCGATGTCTTTGACTTCTGGTGGGAATACAGGCTGGTCGTCCCCAAAGGTTTTACAAGGTTCCTGGGAAAACTCTCATCACTCACCGACTCAGGAATCCCTGTCCATTTCTTTACAGGGAACCACGACATGTGGACCTTTGACTACCTGTCAGGCGAATGCGGCCTGATTGTCCATAAGGAACCCCTTACTACAAAATTCGACGGCCATACCTTCCACCTGGCCCATGGCGAAGGTCTTGGTTCCCGGAGCATAATTTACCGCATCCTGCTATCAATATTCAGGAACAAAACCCTGCAGACCATGTACTCAGCACTGCATCCCGCCCTGGGTGTGGGCTTCGGACTGAAATGGTCACTTAACTCGAGGCTGGGAAAAGGGATACACCTCGATTTTATGGGCGACATAAACGAAGATCTTTTAAGGTATTCGAGAACCGTTCTTGAAGACCAGAAGATAGATCATTTCATTTTCGGACACCGTCATCTGCCCCTTACATATATAATGAAGGAAGGTCCGTCTGTTATTTTCCTTGGCGACTGGATAAACCTGGGAAGCTATGCTGTCTGGGACGGAAGTGAACTGAAACTCGAAGAGTTCAATTGAAAATCAACCCCGCACTGTTATCTTAAGAACATAGTAGTAATATGAGTCGTTGACCTGCTCGAAGTGATACTGCAGCTTGTTCCTCGATTTCCTTGCCATCTCTATCAGTCCCATATTACCCGTAGTGTCGTCGTGAATATTCTGGTGAGTAAGTGATTCAGCCATCATCTCTATAAGGCCACTACGGTCCGAGCGGTTTATATCCTCTATCTTTTGCCTCAGGTTTCTGACATTTCCGGCTGCAATAAGGTTGCCTGTGGTAATGGTGTAGATATCATCCTCTGACTGGATCATTACTAATGGCAGACCGAATTCTGCCTCAGCTTCCTTGCCCGGATTGTATTTCGCCACATTCTCGAGTATCTCAATAAGGATGCTGAAGACCCTTCTTCTAAGGTCAGTCTCCACATCATCGTCACCAAGACTGGTTTCGGCAAAGGCAAGCACTTCCTTTACGATATCGGTTGAGAGATGGCCCGACCACATTACATCTATGTTCCGGTCCTTCATCAGTTTCTCGAGCTTAAGTGTCGAAGAGCTGCTGAAGGTACTCTCCTCTCCGGGCCTGTTCTCTCCTATCCCCAGCGAGTTTACAGTCTTGCTGAGAATGAAATATGAAAACAGGTCATCAACCGGGACGAAGTCGAAATCAAGCCTGTTCCCGGTCTTGATTGCCATTTCCATAAGCCCCAGCCCCGCTCCACCTTTTTCGCTGAATTCGGAACCTGTCAGCACCTGCCTGTGCATGGCTTTTATCTCCTTTACATCAAGACCGTTAAGGGTTTTTAGCTGGGACTTGAGATTGTCAACATGATTTGAAGGGATTACATTCCCTGTTGTAATGGTATATCCGTCGCTTGTCTTTGAATAGAGAACCAGCGACATATCTGCATGCTGCCTGTTCTCTCCATGGCGGGTGACGTTCTGGAGGTTTTCGAGGACAAACATGAAAAGTCTTTTTCTGCCCAGAAAGGCAAACTCCGATATTTCCATCTCCTTTTCAAGAAGCATCAATAGTGGAAGTGAGTTATCGTTAGTCACAACGCCTCTGTATGCAAACATAAGGCGCTCATCCATCATCTTCTCACGGATTATACGTACAAGCTCCATAATCTGGGGTTCAGGTTATTTCAGGCAAAAGTAAGGAATAAAGATTTGTAAACAAACACCTGAACCATCTGAAAATTTTAATGACATGGCCAGGGTAAGTCTCTCAGCCTGCCCACCCTTCCCTGTCGAGGTTGCGGTAGTTGATTGCTTCGGATATATGTACGCTGTCGATATGTTCCGATCCGTCGAGGTCAGCTATCGTTCTCGATACTTTTAAGATCCTGTCATAGGCTCTCGCACTTAAACCCCTAATCTCCATTGCATATTTAAGGAGGCTGCTCCCTTCCTCATCGAGGTGGCAGAACTTCTTCTGAAGCTGGGTTGTCATCTGTGAGTTGCAATATATTCCGGGGTATGCAGCAAACCTCTCTGTCTGTATCTTTCTTGCTTTTATAACTCTTCTCCTTACCTCGGCCGAGTTTTCGATCCGTGAACTGTCTGACAGTTTATCATATCTTACCGGAACCACTTCAATATGGATATCGATCCTGTCGAGCAGCGGGCCCGAGATCCGGTTAAGGTACTTCTGTATCATCCACGGTGAACATGAGCAGTCTTTATCAGGGTGGTTATGGAATCCGCAGGGACAGGGGTTCATTGATGCCACCAGCATAAAGCTTGCAGGGTAATTGACAGTCGATTTTGCCCTTGAGATTGTTATAACCCTGTCCTCAAGAGGCTGTCGCATCACTTCAAGCACGGTTCTCTTGAACTCAGGCAGTTCATCGAGGAAAAGAACTCCGTTATGCCCAAGTGATATCTCGCCGGGCTGCGGTACAGTACCTCCACCGACCAGGGCCACATCAGAAATGGTGTGATGGGGCGATCTGAAGGGCCTTCGCGTCATAAGGGCCGTATGATCCTCTATCTTTCCCGCCACCGAGTGAATCTTAGTGGTCTCAAGAGCCTCCTCGAGGGTTAGTGGCGGAACAATGGTCGGCAGCCTCTTGGCCAGCATTGTCTTCCCGGCTCCTGGCGGACCTATCATAAGTGCATTATGCCCGCCGGCGGCGGCAACTTCAAGAGCACGTTTCACATTCTCCTGACCTCTTACATCACAGAAATCAACATCATAACGGTTTGCTTCATTGTCGAACAAGGCCTTCAGGTCGACCTTAACAGGGTCAAAGTGTCTTGTGCCGTTGAAGAAATCGACAACATCACCGAGGGTCTCCATGCCAAATACCTCAATGCCTTCAACCACCGCAGCTTCCCTGGCATTCCTGACCGGAACGATAACTCCCCTGAATCCCTCCTCCCTGGCCCTGAGAGCTATAGGCAAAACACCCCTCACAGGCTGGATGGTACCATCGAGCGAAAGCTCCCCCATCATAATAAAGGAAGAAATTTCCATCCCCGATACCTTTTCATCGGCACAAAGGATCCCCAGTGCCAGGGGCAGGTCATACGATGACCCCTCCTTCCTTATATCGGCTGGCGCCATGTTTATGACAACCTGCTTCCCCGGCCAGTGAAAGCCAAGTGCCCTCAGGGCCGATTCAATCCTTTGCTGGCTCTCTTTAACAGCCACATCGGGCAATCCGACAAGAAAGAAACGGACTCCCCTTGATACATTGACCTCAACGGTTATAGTCACCGCATCAATGCCCGTTACGGCACTGGCAAATGTCCTGATCAGCATAATCCTGTTTTTTTAGCACGTAAGGAAACACTTAACCAAATATATAAAAATCAGACAATACTACAAAAGAAAAAATAAGGGATTTTGAGAGACCATCAGCCACAGACTCACATGAAAAGATTACTCCCGCAGATCTGCCCTGTCCTCCTTAAGGGTATTATATACCTGGACCAGGCTCTCGGAAGTATCGGCCAGAACAACCAGCCTGTCGTAAGCCTCGATAACCGTTGATCCGTTGGGAGTGATGTATTTGCCCTTCCTTTTAATGACAGTAATCAGTGCCGATCCGGGAAATCCCAGGTCAACAATTTTCTTTCCCACAATGGGATTGTTTTCACTGATTTCGATCTCGGTAAGCTCCGACCTGATAGTATCGGCCAGCTCAATGTCGGGAGGCGTTTTCTGTTTAGCCTTGGCAGGAACAGATACATGAAGCCATTTTGAAATGATTGAAAGGGTAGTACCCTGAAGCAGAACCGAGGTGATGGATATAAAGAAGACTATATTGAAGATCATTGATGATTTTTCTATGCCTGCCAGCAGGGGATAGGTCGCAAAGACTATCGGCACCGCCCCCCTTAGCCCCACCCATGAGATAAAGGTAATGTTCCTGAGCCTGACACCAAAGGGCAGAAGACAGGCAAATACACTCAGTGGCCTGGCAACCAGCATAAGGAAGGCTGATACAAGTAATCCGACTCCCATTACAGGTATGACATTGGTCGGGTTGACAAGGAGCCCGAGAGTAAGAAACAGTACTATCTGCATCAGCCATGCAAGTCCGTCGAACACCTGCACTATCGTCTTCTTATGAATGAGGTACTGATTTCCAAGGTAGATGGCAGTAATGTATATGGCGAGGAAGCCGTTGCCCCCCATAAGGTCTGTGGCTGAGAACGTGAAGAACATAATTGCTATTACAAGCACCGGATATAAGCCTGCAAAATCAAGTCCTATCCTGTTTATAAGCTCCTTCCCCAGCCGGCCGGTAACATACCCTGTAATGGATGCTATTGTCACCTGTTTTAAGAACAAGGGAAGAATATGAAGAGGAGACCTGTCCTGGGTCAGAATAAGTCCCATGACCGAGATTGTCAGGAAGTAGGCCATAGGATCGTTGCTTCCGCTTTCAAGCTCAAGGGTCGCTCTTATGTTTTTCTTCAGACCCAGGCTTTTTGATCTGAGAATTGAAAAGACGGCAGCGGCATCGGTAGACGATACTATAGACCCCAGAAGCAGTCCTTCATAAAAGGTAAAATCGGTAACCGCCCACACAAACACACCCACTGAAATGGCGGTGATGAAGACTCCGACGGTTGACAGCGTGAGACCATGCCAGAAAATTGGTTTTATTACCTCCTTACGGGTCTCAAGACCCCCGGAAAACAGAATGAAATTAAGTGCCACTATCCCTACAAACCTGGCAATCCTGGCATCATTGAAATTTATCTTGCCAAATCCTTCAGAGCCAGCCAGCATCCCTATAACAACAAAAAGTATAAGAGTAGGGACCCCTAACCTGAACGAAGTCTTTCCCGCCAGCACGCTGAGCCCCATAAGAACCGAACCGATTATAAGAATATTCTCAAGAGTGATCTCCATATTGTATACTGAATGGAAAACCCGGGCCAACTACAGAAATGCAGGAATCATGACCCTGTATTTTATTTTTCGTGAAAATAACGAAAAAAACCAAAACATCCGGTATCCCTGCCCCTTGCCTTTAAAAAAACGGGCTTTATTAACTCTCCATTCAACGGGTCCAGGCTGATAGCTGCCTGTAAACTTCCAGTATCTGACCAGTAATCTTCATAATGCCAAAGTCGCTTATTATATTCTCCCTCACTGCCAGTGCCTCTTCACGGAATGTCCCGGGATTTGCCAGATATAAAAGAGTCAGGTCTATCAGACGCGATGCATCAGGGGGATCGTTTCCGGCGGAAACAAAATTATTTGCTTTGAAAAATGAATAGTTTACTCGCGTTATGAAGTCTCCAAGAAATTCACTGTTTACTGAAAGAACCGGGACCCCGGCAGCAAGCGATTCGATGGCTACCCTTCCCACACCAAGAACCAGTCCAGCTCTCGCTGCCAACGGTTTTACATCCTTTACATAACCGTGAATAACGCAGGCTTCCCTCCCCACTTCAGCATTGAATTTAGCGGCATATTGCCTTAGCTCATCAAGATATTCTCCGTCACCGAGGATATGAAAGGAAACTCCCGGAAAGGATTTTATAATCTCAGGCATCACATCTTTTATGACCATTCCAATAACCGAAGAATGCTTCCTGTCAATCCTGCTTATATAAAACAACGATGCAGGATCCCAATATGATGCAGGATCAGTTGCCTCAACCCCGTTCTGAATAAACAGAGCCCTCTCACCCACTTCCCTGTAACTGCCTTTCCCGTTTAACAATCTCCTGCTGACGAAGATGACCCTGTCGGGAAACCTCCTGGAAAACGGCGACCTCAGGTCAATACGCGGCTGACCGTGAACGGTCGCAACCACAGGGACCTTCATAATCTTCCCCGCCAGTGATGCAAGCAGAATAGGCAACCTCTTGTGAGCATGAATTATCTCTATCCTGTTCCTGCGGATGTAGCGGCATATCCTGAAAAGGACCAGAGGGAACAACAGGTCCGACATCTTAAATTCACTTATTGTAACTTCATCCTTAAGCCTCTCTGCCAGCCTGCCCTTCCTTGTAAGGATATAAACCTCGTTCCCCAGAACTGTCATCGAATTGGCCAGATCGAGAACATGATTCTCTGCTCCTCCGTAGTTAAAGCTATGTACCAGATAAAGTATTCTCATTGATCACGGGTATTTCCGGTCCGGATCTTCTTTTTCACATGGTCCGGCAGGGAGCTAATTTACTTCTTTTGGTAAAATGAGAATCATTATATTATGACAAATTTTACGGGACAGATTATCGGGTTAAAATTATATAAAGCTATTATTTGTAACATATGTCACATATTAAATTATTAAATAATGTTTTTTTTGCTGAACTTTAAGTCCGCTGGTCTGCTTGCAGGCCTACGGGGATAAATGAACAATTCTAAAGAGTATTAATTTAAAATAAATCAGTTATGAGCATGTTTTGTTTTCAGTGTCAGGAGACGGCAAAAGGTACAGGATGTACCATTGCGGGCGTATGTGGTAAAAATGAAAAGGTTGCCAATATGCAGGATCTTCTGATATATGTTTTAAAGGGAATCTCAATCTACAGCACAAAGTCAAGGGAACTGGGAATCGAAAATGAGGTGGCTAATAAATTCGTTTTCGATGGACTTTTCATGACCATCACCAATGCCAACTTTGACTACGACAGGTTTGTTGAAAAGATCAGGGAAGGACTGAAGCTTAGGGATGAAGTTAAAGCCACATATCTTAAGGCAGGAGGAAAACTTCCTGAGAACCTTCATGAATCGGCAACCTGGACAGGTGACAGCGCTGAAGAATTTGAAGCTAAGAACATCTCCGTGGGAGTCCTTGCAACCGAAAACGAGGATGTAAGATCCCTGAGAGAGCTTGTTATCTACGGGGTTAAAGGCATGGCTGCATACACCGAACATGCATTTAACCTGGGGTATGAAGACAACGCCATTAATAAGTTCATGCAGGAAGCTCTGGTTGCCACAACAGATGACTCGCTGAGTGCCGATCAGCTTGTTGCACTGGTACTGGAAACAGGCAAATACGGTGTTACTGCAATGGCCCTCCTCGACAAAGCCAACACCTCAACTTACGGTAATCCTGAAATATCTAAAGTAAATATCGGGGTAAGAAACAACCCAGGTATACTTATAAGCGGTCACGACCTCAGAGATATGGAAGATCTGCTTAAACAGACAGAAGGTACTGGCGTAGATGTATATACACACAGTGAGATGCTTCCTGCCAACTATTATCCTGCCTTCAAAAAGTACAGCCACTTCGTGGGCAACTATGGCAGCTCATGGTGGAGACAGAAAGAAGAATTTGAGACTTTCAACGGTCCTGTACTCTTCACAACCAACTGTATTGTTCCGCCAAGGAAAGATGCTGGTTATGCTGATAAGGTATATACCACAGGGGCTTCCGGATTTACTGGTTTCAAGCATATCGGAGAGAGACCCGCAGGCGGACAGAAAGATTTCTCTGAAATCATTGAACATGCAAAAAAATGCAAGCCTCCCGTAGAAATTGAAAAAGGAGAGATCATCGGCGGTTTTGCGCACAACCAGGTACTGGCATTAGCCGACAAGGTTGTTGAAGCCGTTAAATCAGGAGCAATCAGGAAATTCTTTGTTATGGCCGGTTGTGACGGAAGGATGAAAGACAGGAATTACTACACCGAATTTGCTGCCGCACTCCCAAAGGATACTGTAATCCTAACAGCAGGCTGTGCCAAATACCGCTACAATAAACTGGCACTTGGCGATATTAACGGAATCCCCAGAGTTCTCGATGCGGGTCAGTGCAACGACTCATACTCACTTGCTGTGATTGCACTTAAGCTCAAGGAGGTATTTAACCTTGACGATGTCAACGACCTGCCGATTGCATATAACATTGCATGGTACGAGCAGAAAGCAGTGATAGTGCTGCTGGCACTTCTTTACCTCGGAGTGAAAAACATACACCTTGGTCCGACATTGCCTGGCTTCCTTTCACCAAACGTTGCCAAAGTACTTATCGAAAAGTTCGGAATTGCAGGTATTGGTACTGTTGATAATGATATCAAACTGTTCCTGAGTTAAAATACCGGAATAACAAAAAAAGGGTTGCCCGGATAATCCCCATGGGATATCCGGTGCAACCCTTTTTTTTCAGATAGCCAATCCTCCCCTCTCTCCCGTTCTTATCCTTATACAGTCCTCAAGAGGAGTGATAAAGATCTTGCCGTCGCCGACCGACCCACCGGGACCGTTGGTACGGGCCGACCTAAGGATTGTATCAACAGTTGTGTCGACAAATGAATCGTTTACTGCTATCTCTATCTTTATCTTAGGAATCAGGTCAGGTACGATCACCCGTCCCCTGTGCAACTCTTCAACCCGCTGCTGTCCGTGACCCGAGACGCGGCTTACAGTTATTCTTTTTATCTCAGCCTTTACAAGGGCTTCATGTACCTTGTCGAGCTGGACTTCCCTTATTATTGCGGTTATAAGTTTCATTATAGTATTGTTAATTCGTTTATCAGTTCGGGTTTAGCATGCCATAGCCTCTCTCTCCGTGATACGAGCGGTCAAGACCTGCCATCTCCTCCTCCTCGGATGACTTGAACCTTATGAACTTGTTCATTACATATATTATTATGAAGGTCATTGCCGATGCAAAGACTATTGCTATCAGAACCGCAAGACCCTGCACTCCCAGCTGGTTCCAGATTGACCATGTACCATCCGGGGAAGCGGCTGCGGCTTCCTGCATCCACGACTTGCGAATAAAGAACGTAAGGAAGATTGCACCCACTACCCCTCCCACACCATGTATGCCAAAAGCATCGAGTGAGTCATCATAGCCAAGCCTGTTCTTGACCTGTATGGCAAGGTAGCATATCATTGAAGCCAGAACTCCCAGAATCATTGCACCATAGGGCTGAACAACCCCGGCAGCAGGCGTCACAGCCACAAGTCCTGCAAGTATACCGCTTGCAAAGCCCAGAGCTGTGGCTTTCTTCTGATGGAACGACTCGATAAGTATCCATGAGAGCGCACCCGCAGCAGCAGCAACCTGCGTTGCAGTAAGAGCCTGAGCCGTGCTAAGACCGCTTGAGATACTGCTTCCGGCGTTGAACCCGAACCATCCTACCCACAACAGACCAGCGCCAAGCATTGTTATAACCAGGTTGTTCGGACGGATGACCTGATATGGATAACCACGCCTCGAACCAAGGAAGAGGGCAGCCACCAGACCACTGAAGCCGGCCGAGATATGCACAACAGTACCCCCTGCAAAATCGATGGCTCCCTTTGCCCCAAGATTGTACAGGAACCCGTCAGCCGACCAGACCCAGTGACACAGGGGATTATATACAAGCAGACTCCATAATACAATGAAAATACAATACGCCTTAAAATTAACACGCTCCGCAAAAGCTCCTGCTATCAGAGCAGGAGTGATAATGGCAAACTTGCCCTGGAACATCGAAAATACATACTCCGGTATCCCTGCATCCATGATGCTTGTATCAATACCTCTTAGAAAAAAATAGTCGGGATTCCATCCGAAAAACCCACCCAGGACGCTCTTCCCGAAACTCATACAATATCCCACTGCAACCCATAAAACACTGATTATTCCCATAGCTACAAAGCTGTGCATCACGGTTCCCAGAACGTTCTTTGTACGTACCAGTCCACCGTAAAACATGGCCAGCCCCGGGATCATCAATAGTACAAGGGCGGTTGAGGTAAGCATCCAGGCTGTAGCTCCCGAATCAATGGGCACCCCATCGGAAGCATAAACTCCCGTCGCTGCAAGAAACAAAAGCATAACTGATATCAGAGCTCTCTTCCCTTTTGGTCTCATAGTCGTCTGTTTTTAATTAAAAATTAATAATTCCCGACAAACATATGTTTTTTTGGGGGTATTGACAACTTTTATCCTTTATTTTTACCTTTTACCCTCGTTTTTATAGGGGGGTATATACACTTTTTTACTGTTTTTTCAAGCTTATACCCTTTTTATTTTAGGGCAATACAATTATTATTTATACTTTTTTTAAATTAAGACCATGGAGCAACAGAAAAGTATAGTTCCGGCCCTGTTCATTAATAAAAAAAGGGACAAGATTGTCCCTGTACCAGAAAAAAAATCCTACGCTATCTGAATGGTTATCTGAAGCCGGCTATGAAGGATGCAATATTTTCACCCGTGACTCCCTCTCTTGCAAGCCTATCTATGAATGCGCTTCCTATAATGGCTCCCCTGGTATATCTGGTGGCATCATTGTACGTGTCAGCATCGCTGATTCCGAAACCTGTTATCAGAGGTGAAGTAAGCTGCATCTCCCTGAGCTTTCTGAAATACGACATTTGTTGTTCGCTAAACGCCTTTTTCCTGCCTGTTGTTGAAGAAGATGATACTACATAAATGAATCCCCTGCTTACAGTGTCGATGTATCTGATTCTTTCATCGCCGGTAAGTGGAGAAACCAGAAAAATATTCATAAGGTTATGTTTTTCAAATATTTCTGCATACTCATCAGAAAACACTTCAGGGGGGAGGTCGGGTAAGATTACCCCGTCAATCCCTGAGGCTTCACATTCCCTGCAAAAATCTACGACCCCGAACCTGAGTACCGGGTTTATATAACCCATAAGAATAAGCGGAACTCTCACCTTCCCCTTAATACTTCTTATCTGACTGAAAAGGAGCCTGAGGTTCATCCCCTTCCTGAGTGATACGGTGTTGCTCATCTGGATAACTGGACCATCGGCCAGGGGATCAGAAAACGGCATCCCTATTTCTATCATATCTGCTCCGGCATCCTGAAGATGGGTTATGATGTCAGCCGTGGAGTCGTTTTCAGGAAATCCTGCTGTGAAATAAACTGACAATATCCTATCCTTCTTTTCTGTTAACAGTTTTTCTATGCGGTTCATTTTTCTATAATATTTTATGTTACCTGAAGAGTCCGGGGTTCTCCATATATTTTATGTAAGTATCCATGTCTTTGTCTCCCCTGCCTGAAACGGTGACAACTACTACATCATCCCGGTTAAACTTTTTCTTCTCAAGCAAAGCAAGGGCGTGAGCCGATTCCAGAGCGGGTATAATGCCCTCAAGCCTTGTCAGCCTGAGTGCTGCATCCAGAGCTTCGGAGTCTGTGGCACTCTCAAACTGAGCCCTTCCTGATCTGGCCAGCCAGGCCATAAGCGGACCGGTACCGGGATAATCAAGTCCAGCCGAAACCGAATAAGGCTCTGTAATCTGTCCGTCATCATTCTGAAGCAGTATCGTTTTACTTCCGTGGATAACCCCTGTGAGACCCAGTAAAATTGTTGCAGCTGTCTCATCTGTATCAACACCCTTGCCTGCCGCCTCGACTCCAATAAGCTTTACATCCTTAGAGTTCAGATAGTTATAGAAAGTCCCGGCTGCATTGCTTCCTCCTCCCACGCATGCAATAAGAACCGAAGGGTCGGTCTTTCCTGTCTTCTCCCTGAGCTGCCATCTTATCTCTTCACTGATGACTGATTGCAGTCGGGCCACCAGGTCGGGATAAGGATGCGGCCCCACAATGGAACCGATTATGTAATGTGTATCCAGTGGATTATTAATCCAGTCCCTTATAGCCTCATTTGTTGCATCCTTTAAAGTCATGTTGCCCGAAGTAACCGGAATTACTTCAGCACCGAGCATCTTCATCCTCTTCACATTGGGAGCCTGACGTTCCACATCTGTCTTACCCATATAGACAATACACTTAAGTCCGGTAAGGGCACAAACAGTAGCTGTTGCCACTCCATGCTGTCCGGCCCCTGTCTCGGCTATTATCCTTGTCTTGCCAAGCATCTTTGCAATAAGTATCTGCCCGATGGCATTGTTTATTTTATGAGCTCCGGTATGATTAAGATCCTCTCTCTTGAGGAAGATATTTGTATCATAGTGTGCCGACAGCCTTCGGGCAGGGTAAAGGGGTGAAGGACGTCCGGCATAGTCTCTCAGCAGTCCCGAAAACTCTTTTTTAAAAGAATCCGAGTCCAGAATCTGTTTATAGCTATTCTTTAACTCATTTATATTATACTGCATCATTTCGGGAATGAATGCTCCCCCAAATTCTCCGTAATATCCTGTATCACTTACATGATAGTTCATAATATTCTTTTGTTAACTGTTTAATAAAAGTTGCCGTGAGTTCAACGGATTTTATTCCTGGTGAAGTCTCAAAGCGGCTGTTGATATCAACCCCGTAAAAATTTTTATTTCTGATCTGCAATATCTCAGGTACATCGTGCAGCCCTATCCCCCCGCTCAGGAAAAATGGCCTGGCAGTTTCAAGTTCACCAAGTAGCGACCAGTCGAATCTCTTTCCGCTGCCCCCACTGCTGCCTGTCCCCGAATCAAAAAGAAAAAAATCACAGACCTCCGACCATGATGAAAGGGCTTTGCCATCAATAATTACAGCAGGATTAAATGCCTTTATAACAGTGAATCCGCGTGACTTCAGCTCTTCACAGTAGTCAGGATCTTCATTCCCGTGAAGCTGGACAACATCAATGCCTGATCTTCTGCATACAGCAATTACATCTTTAACTGACGAATCAACAAACACCCCGGTCTTCCTCACCCCGGGCCTTATACATTCAAACAGTCCTGCGGGGGGATTATCCCCCGCATATCTCGGTGATCCGCTGTAAAAAATAAAACCCATATAATCGACAGGCAGTTCTGAGATCCCTTGCGCATTGGCGGGATCTTTCATCCCGCAGACTTTTATCTTTAGCATCTCAGGCAGCAATTAGTCCGGTCAATCGTTTTAAGGCTTCGGCAGGATCAGACTGCCTCATGAAATAATCCCCTATCAGAAATCCGTCATAGCCAGCGGCTCTGAGGCTTTTTATCACCTCTGCTGATTCAATACCGCTCTCAGAGATTCTTGCAAGGTCCGGTGGCAGATAAGGGGCCAGCTTCAACGACAGATCAGTGTCGACCCTGAAGGTTTCCAGATCCCTGTTGTTGACTCCTATGACATCAATAAAGGGAGATATTGTATCAAGTTCACGTTCTGAATGTACCTCAAGCAGTACCTTCAATCCAAGTAGTGAAGCAGTTTCAGAAAGCTCAGCAACCATTTTCTTTCCCAGGACGGCTGCGATAAGCAATACAGCATCGGCTCCTAAAGCCCTTGCTTCATAAAGCTGCCAGGGGTCAATAATGAAATCCTTGCGTAGCAGGGGAACGTCACAGTGTTTTCCTGCACTCCTGAGATCATCGTTACTTCCACCGAAAAAAACCGGTTCTGTCAGCACAGATACTGCTGAAACCCCGTTCCTGCAGTAACCTGAGACAACTTCATCAAGGCTTGCCGTCTCATTAATCACTCCCCTGGATGGTGATCTTCTTTTAAACTCTGCTATTATACCCGACCTGCTCTTATCCCTCAGAAAATCAGGAAGGGAAAGGATATCCCTTTCATAATTGATTTCCTTAACGAGTTTTTCAACAGGAAGCACCTCCTTCTGTAAACTGAGGTCCTTCCTGCGGGTTTCCACTATTTTCTCAAGTATATTCATGACTGTGATGACATAAGCTTATTAAAACTCTGAAATGCCCTTCCTGACGACAATGACTCTTCTGCTTCGGCATGGCATTGATCAATAGTCTTTTCCGGAAAATAGCACCTCAGGGCCACAAGTGAATTGGCAACTACAATATCGTTCTGATCCCTGCTGCCCCTGCCCTTCAGGATATCAAGGAAGATTCCTGCCGACTCCTTCTCATCCCTTCCTCCGGCAAGAGCACTCTTGTCCTTTGTTGTGAAACCCATTTGCTCTGGATAAACAATTTCATCAATGCCGTTGTATATATATTTAAATCCGGAAGTCAGTGATATTTCATCGTAACCGTCGAGAGAATGAACAATGGAGTAGGAGCAATCCGACTGCTGGTATATGTAGTTGTAAATTCGCGCAAGTTCGGAATTGTAAACGCCAATAAGCTGGCTCGATGGGAAGGATGGATTGACCATGGGTCCCAGCATATTAAAAAAAGTCTTTACTTTCAGGGCTTTTCTGACCGGGACTATATTCTTCATTGCAGGGTTAAAAAGGGGGGCATGAAGAAAACAAATTCCGGCCTCCTCAAGCTCTTTCTGCAGCTTCCCCTGGTCGGTGGAAAACCTGTATCCGAAATATTCAAAAATGTTTGACGAACCGCAGGTGGAGGTAACACCGTAATTGCCATGCTTTGCCACTTTTGCCCCTGCTCCTGCAACAACAAAGGCAGAGAGGGTCGATATGTTGAATGTGTCCTTGCCGTCTCCCCCTGTTCCGCACAGATCGAGGGTTCTGATTCCTCCAAGATCGACCCTTATGCAAAGGTTAAGAAGAGCATCTCTGAATCCCTTCAGTTCATCAACAGTGATACTCCGCATAAGATAAATAGTAAGGAAAGCAGCTATTTCGGGTTCGGAATAGCGGCCGCCGGCAATGTTGACAAGTACCCGTTCCGCTTCATTACGGTCGAGGGTCTTGTGTTCAAACAGGTGGTTCAGTATTTCACGCATCATATTGGATATTAAATTTTTCAGTCGTCACTTATAAGGTCAGCCAGTTGGCAATTATCTTCTCTCCATGTTCTGTAAGGACCGATTCGGGATGGAACTGAATGCCGTGAACGTCGTATTCACGGTGGCTGACTGCCATTATAATGTTATTCCTGTCCATGCATGTTACTTTAAGGCATGAAGGAAGGTTGGTACCGGCGATAGCCCAGGAGTGATAGCGTCCGGCAAGAAACGAAGGTGGCAGCTCCCTGAAAAGCCTGTTATCCTTATCGGTTATGTCAATCTCTGTTGCCAGGCCGTGGTAGACATCACTGAGGTTGACAAGTGTGGCGCCGAAAGCTTCTCCTATTGTCTGGTGCCCAAGGCATATCCCAAGGATACTCTTTTCAGAATAGTATCTTTTTACCAGATCGAGTGAAATACCGGCTCCTGAGGGGACACCCGGTCCGGGAGAAAGCAGGATCTTATCGAACGATCCGGCATCCTCTACGGATATCTCATCATTCCTGTACACCTCGGGCCTTATTCCTGAAAGGTTCCCTATATAGTGAACAAGGTTGTAGGTGAATGAATCATAATTGTCTATTACAAGTACTTTTTTCACGTCTGTAGTTTTTGAAGTTAAATGTCGCGTGCGTTTTCAATTGCCCTTCTCAGGGCTCCGAGTTTGTTGTCGACCTCCTGGAGTTCCTTTTCCTCATCGGATTCTGCAACTATTCCTGCACCAGCCTGATAGCACAGCCTTCCGGATTTACTCAGAAAGGTCCTGATCATTATCGCATGGTTGAAATCACCATTGAAATCAATAAAGCCTATCGCCCCTCCGTAATACCCCCTTCTGAAAGGTTCATACCTGTCTATAATCTGCATAGCCTTAATTTTGGGAGCCCCGCTGAGAGTTCCTGCCGGGAATGTCGAACTCATCATATCCACCACCGACGATCCTTCAATCATCTCACCCGATACCATCGAAACCAGATGAATTACATGGGAGTAAAACTGTACCTCCCTGAAGGTGTTCACCTTCACATTTAACGAATGGCGGCTCAGATCGTTTCTGGCCAGGTCGACCAGCATGACGTGTTCGGCATTTTCTTTTTTGTCATGAGCCAGTTCAGCTGCCAGAATCCTGTCCCTCTCATCATCCCCTGTCCTTCTGAATGTCCCGGCAATAGGGTTTATTGAAGCAACTCTTTTTTTAATCTTAAGATGAGCCTCGGGAGAAGATCCGAAAATACGGTAGCTTCCGTAGTCGAAATAAAAAAGGTAGGGGGAGGGGTTGATAGACCGCAGAGCCCTGTATACGTTGAATTCATCTCCGGTAAAACGGCGGGAATACCTTCGCGACATCACTACCTGGAAAACATCGCCTATATGACAGTGATGCTTTCCGGCACTTACATTTTTCCTGTAATCTTCATCCGACATGGCACTTTCCTCAGGGCCATCGGGTGAAAAAGGATATTCAGCTATGTTTCTGCTGTTTATGAGCGACTTTATCCTTTCTGCATCTTCTGACGAAGCGTCAGCACGGTTTTCTGTAAGGTACAACTGGTTTCTGAAGTGATCGACTGCAATTATGAAGTTGTAGAAGGAGTACCTCATATCAGGAATACCGAATCTCTCATCCTCCTCCGGCTTAAGATCGACTTTTTCAAAATACCTGACTGCATCATATGAAGTATATCCGAACAGGCCATTGACAGTAACATCGCCTGTGGCTTCGGAAAGATCGAACGATCCCAGAAAGGCTTCAAATCTTTCTTTAAGTGATCTCCCTTCGCCGATAACTGTCTTCTTAACCTCAGCCCCGGGATATGTCTCTGTAATTATCCCGCCAGTCACCTCGATAGTAGCAAGAGGCTTTAAACAAATAAATGAATAGCTGTTCTCATTCCCCCTGTAGTCTGAACTCTCAAGGAGTATTGATCCCGGGAATACATCTCTCAGCTTAAGATAGATGCTGACCGGGGTTACAGTATCGGCCAGCATCTTCTCAACAATCGTCTTAATTTTTATTCTTTTCATCTTTCGCAGTGGTTTTTGCCGTAAAAAAAAACGGCCTGTCGTGAGTACGACAGGCCGCTGTTTAATATCTTCTGGTGATTATTTAACAAATGACTGATTACCTCACAATTTCTCCCTGAATTTGTAAAGCCACCAACGCCAGTTTGTCAGAATCTGAATCATCCTTTTCGTTTTCGTTAAGATGCAAATATAGGGATTTTTTCAAAAATCAAACTTTATGCTTAATTTTTCTGATCCCCTGACTTTCTATAAGCCAAAAGGCATAAGGAGCATCTTTCCACTGCCTTATCCTGAAGACCGGGTTAAATATCAGCCCTGAAGGTATCCCCCTGGTTAAAGTCACCTGTGGCAAAGCCCTTTCTGAACCACTCTTTGCGCTGGGCGGCTGAGCCATGGGTAAAGGCATCGGGAATCACCCTGCCCTGGTATTTCTTCTGAAGTACATCGTCGCCAACCGATGCGGCTGCATTCATAGCCTCCTCGATATCTCCGGTCTCAAGCGAGCCAAACATCCTCTGATCGTGATGAGCCCACATCCCGGCCAGAAAATCGGCCTGAAGCTCCAGTCTTACAAGAAGCTGGTTTGACCTTGTCTGGTTGAGCCTTGCCCTCTGGGTGTTAACATCTTCAAGAATGCCAAGAAGGTTCTGAACATGATGACCTATCTCGTGGGCGACAACATATGCTATGGCAAAATCACCATAGGCGCCGTAATTAGCCCTCAGATCGTCAAAGAAACTCAGATCGATGTATACCTTTTCATCACCGGGACAATAAAAAGGACCGCTGGCAGCCGTAGCAAAACCACAGGCCGACTGTACCTGATCCCTGAAAAGAACCAGCGTAGGCTTCCTGTATGTCATATCCGACTGGGCAAAAATCTGGGTCCATACATCCTCAGTCCCTGCAAGAACAACAGATACAAAATTCGCCATTGCTTCTTCTTCGGGAGAAACCTCGACATTCTCTGACTGAACGGCCCCCTGCTGGAAAGTGTCAACAACCTGTGAGGGATCACCTCCAAGCAACAACACTACAAGTGCGATAACTATAGTGCCAATACCGCCCCCTACTGCCATCTGACCCTTCGACATCCCCCTGCGATCATCGACATTGCCACTCGTACGTCTTCCTTCAGTTTTCATGATTAATTCTTTTTTTTGTTAATTATGCCCTCATTATGTTCCGGCATAATCATTTTTATACTCTCAATTATGCTGTCAGATAAAAGTCTGACCGGTTTACGATCATAAATTTAATAAAAGGATTTACATATCGACAATCATTTATATTTAAAAATATATGCTATCCTGTATACTGCATCATCACCTATCCCCATGCTGCAGGGAAATAGTATATGTCCCTGCTTTTTAACCCGTTAAACCATCCTTGTCAGACGGAATGATTACTTTTTAAAACCTGCCTGAGAAAGTCAATCTATAATTTTCAGTCTTTTCTTCACTATTTCTTTTAAAAAATTTGCATGCTGTTTTTTTTGTGTTTAATTTTGACCGTTTGGTTAAACATAATGTTTAATCTTTCTGGTTAAACTTCACGGTTAATATCATGACTGAAAAAGACAGGCAGACAGAAGAAAAGATTTTTGAATCGGCAACGGAAGTTTTCCTCGACAAGGGAATGGATGGCGCACGGATGAGGGATATTGCTGATCATTCAGGAATAAACAAGGCTTTGCTCCATTACTATTACCGAACCAAGGAGCATCTTTTTAATGCCGTATTTGAAAAAATAACAGGCAGGATTCTGAAGAAGTTCTCCCCGGTTCTCGATCCTTCATTATCCCTCGACGACAAGATAAGATTCTTCTTCAGGGAACATATAAGCTTCCTTCAGGAAAACCCAAGGCTGCCGGGTTTCATTCTTAATGAAGTAAACAGGAATCCCGAAAGAGTAAGAAAACTGCTTGCCGGCTTTGACCTCAACAGCCTGTGGTTGCAGATTTACTCGCAGCATAAAAAGGAACTTGACGAATACAATATAGATGCCTCGATGATGCCTCAGATAATGAGCTCAATAGTGTCTCTCAGCATCTTCCCCTTCGCGGCAAGGGGTATCTTCGAAGCCATTTTCGAAAAGCAGGGTTTGAGCTTTAACAGCTACCTTGAGGAAAGAAAGGAGTTTGCAGCAGGGTTCGTAATAAACGCCCTTAAAAACATCAATATATCAGACAGCAATACAGAAAATAAGACCCCGTCGGCCCGCTGAAACCGGTAAACCATAATCCTGCAGAATATAGCTCAGGACTTTGGTCACGACATGAAATAGATATATCAAAAAAACAAACTGGCATGAAAAGAAACAACATTGTCTTTCTCATCCTGATTCTGCTCTCTCATACAGCTTACGGACAGGATCAGGTTACCCTCAGCGAATGCTACGATCTGGCTGAGGCAAACACGGGACTGCTGAGAGAAAAGGATAATTATGCCCTGATATCCGGACTTAAGGATGAGAATCTCAGGAAGAACCATATGCCTTCACTTGATCTGGGGGGGACCTTCCTCTACAACTCCTCGGTTATAGATATGGGAAGCACTCTTGGAAACCTCCCCTTCCCGGGTATTGCCGATGCCATAAGCCCCATGCCTCATGAACAGTACAGGCTCACCCTTGAAGTCAACCAGGTTATCTACGACGGTGGAGCCGTGAAAAATGCCAGGGCACTGGGGCAGGCCGACCTGGCTATCAGTCAGAAAGAAACCGAAACCGGACTGCGAAGGATAAGGGACGAGGTGACCAGTTACTTTTTCAGTATCCTCATTTTGTCACGCCAGGAAGAAGTACTTAACAATTACCTCGATGTCTTAAACAAAAAGACAGTGGCCCTTCAGAGCGCTATCGACAACGGAGCGGCCCTGAGGACAGACCTCGATGTTCTCAGCTCCGGAAAAATAGAACTCGAACAACAGATATCAGAGAACCGGATTAAGAAAAACGCCCTTATAAGGATACTCTCCGACCTGACAGGCAAACCCATTGACCCGTCCTCGCAGTTTGTCCTTCCCGGGTTAAGCTCTTCCCTCTCCTGGGAGCTTAGACGTCCCGAAATCGACCTTATCGACCTCGGCATAAACAGGCTGGATGCTGTTGCTGCCAATGTCGCGGGCCAGCGTAAGCCCAAAGCCTTCGGCCTGGCAACACTGGGATACGGCAATCCCCCCGGCAACAACTTCCTAAGGGATGAGTTTGCACCCTACTACGTTTTGGGTGCCGGCCTAAAGTGGAACATCTACGACTGGAACAGGACAAAAAACGAGAAAGAGATCCTTGCAGTTCAGAAAACCATACTGGAGGACCGCAGAAAAGACCTTTCTGATAACCTGAAAAGACTCCTTGATGCAGGAAAAGCTGAGATTGACGGTCTAAACAGCCTGCTGGCAACCGACATCGAACTTATTGCCCTGAGGAAAAGGATAACAGCCACCGCTGTGTCGCAGTACCAGAACGGGACCATTACTGCAACCGAATACCTGAGCGAGATGAATGCCGAAAATCAGGCCCTGCTTAACCACGAAATCCATAAGATTAATCTCTCGCTTGCCATGGTCAGATTTATGAATATCAGCGGGCAGGAGATCCATTGAAGGCAGCAGTAAAAAAATAACTAAATACCCTTTCTCACACTCAAATAATATAACAAACTATGAAACCCACATGTATTGCAGACACAAACACGTATGTATATAATTTTCAGACATGTGGGTTACATCAGACCATTAAAATTAAAATTATATACTGATGAAAAATACAATTCTTATAATCCTTACAGCCATGCTTGCAACTTCATGTACAAATACAGTTGAAGAAGCCGATGCATACGGAAACTTCGAAGTGGTTGATGTGACTGTATCGTCAGAAACTGCAGGACGCGTTCTGGATGTCTTTGTTGCTGAGGGCGGCGTGGTCGCGGAAGGTGATAAAATAGCCCTGATTGATACCACCATGCTCCATCTTCAGAAGAATGAGGTGGATGCTGGCATGAGAAGCATTACCACCCGGATAAGTTCAATCAATGCCCAGAATGCAATACTCGCCCAGCAGATAAGCAACATTGACGTCAACATACGGCGCATAGCCAACATGCTTAAGGATGATGCCGCCACACAAAAGCAGTATGACGA
>CAZXSW010000031.1:0-26692 GCA_964642615.1 uncultured Rikenellaceae bacterium
TACACCGAAAACCTTATAAAGAAATATCGCACCAGGACTGTTGTCGACAAGGTTTCAGTGGAGGTTGAACAGGGTGAGATCGTTGGCCTTCTTGGTCCCAACGGTGCAGGCAAAACCACTTCCTTCTACATGATAGTAGGTCTTATCAGACCCAGCCAGGGGAGGATATTTCTCGACTCCGAAGATATTACAAACCTTCCCGTTTATAAAAGGGCAAGGCGCGGGATCGGTTACCTTGCCCAGGAAGCTTCAGTCTTCAGAAACATGTCGGTCGAGGACAATATAAAGGCAGTACTCGAGGTTTCGGGTTTCCCCGGGGAAGAGCAGAAAGAAAGGCTCGAGATGCTTCTTAATGAATTCGGCCTGCAGAAGATAAGAAAAAGCAAGGGGATCCAGCTCTCAGGAGGAGAAAGAAGAAGAACAGAGATAGCACGGGCTCTCTCGCTCAAACCCAAATTCATACTTCTCGATGAACCCTTCGCCGGCGTCGACCCCATTGCTGTCGAAGACATCCAGGAGATAGTATCAAAACTAAGGGATAAAAACATAGGCATCCTCATAACTGATCATAATGTACACGAGACTCTCTCAATAACCGACAGGGCTTACCTGTTATTCGAGGGACATATACTTAAATCAGGAACAGCCACCCAGCTTGCCGATGATGAACATGTAAGAAAAGTATACCTCGGTAAGAATTTTGAGCTGCGCCGGTAATTGCCTCAGTTTGTTTTAATAATATTTTTCTATACTTTTGCGGAGATTTTTTGCGGATGTGTCGTAATTGGTAGCCGAGCAAGACTTAGGATCTTGTGTCTTAATGACGTGGGGGTTCGAGTCCCTTCATCCGCACTGAGCGACAAACCGCCTGTAACGATGCACTAATCTGCGTTTTGGCGGTTTTTTAAATTGACACTTAACAATTAAAGAATGAATATCACAAAGGAAAACATCAATGATCTGAATGCCGTTCTTAAAGTTCAGGTTGATAAGAATGATTACGAGGAAAAAGTTGAGAAGATTCTTAAAGACTATCGCAAAAAAGCCAATATCAAAGGATTCCGCCCTGGAATGGTACCTATCGGTCTTGTAAGGAAGATGTACGGTAAAGCTGTTCAGGTTGATGAAATCAACAAGCTTGTTTCCGAAAGCATACAAAAATACCTTAGTGACGAGAAAATAGAGATCCTTGGCGATCCCATGCCTAAAAGTGACGAGAACGACCTTATCGACTTTGATACCCAGGAAGACTTCACTTTCTCATTCGAACTCGGACTTGCTCCTTCCTTTGAACTGAACCTGTCCAAAAAAAATAAGGTCCCTTCATACGAGATCGCCGTAAGCGATGATATGAAGGATAAGTTTGTCCAGAACTATGCCCGCCGTTTCGGGGAATTTGTAAAAGCCGAAACGACAGCCGAAAACGACCTTGTCAAAGGGAATGTAACCGCTATCGACGAAAACGGGAATCCCGCTCCCGACGGTCCGGCTGCTGAAGAAACCTCCCTTGCTGTCAATATTATCAAAGACGAAGAGATTAAGAACCTCTTTATAGGAAAAACTGTCGGTGATGCTATTGACTTTGACATAAACAAGGCTCTCCCCAACGAAGGCGAAATTGCCGGATTCCTTAAAAAACAAAAAGATGAGGTTAAGGATATAAACGGCAACTTCAGGTTTACAATCACAGAGATAAGCCATTTTGAATCAGCTCAGATAGATAAGGACCTGTTCGACAAAATCTATGGCGAAGGCGTTGTGTCTACCGAAGAGGAGTTCATGAATAAGATAGTCGAAGAAATCAGCGCCAACCTGAAACTGGAATCTGATTTCAAACTTGCTGCCGACATCAAAAAAACAGCTCTCGATAAAACCGATTTCGAGCTTCCCGAAGATTTTCTTAAGAGATGGCTCCTGAGGGTAAACGAGAACACCAATGCCGAACAGATCGAAAAAGAATTCGACAGCTTCAAAAACGACCTTAAATGGCAGCTCATCAGGAACAAGGTCGCAAGAGAAAACGAGATTAAAATAAGCGAAGAGGAAATGCTGAAGGAAGCAGAGGTCATTACCCGTAACCAGTTCAGACAGTACGGACTCTACTATGCCACTGATGAACAGGTTACAAACTATGCCAAAGAAACCCTCCGCCGTGAAGATGATGCCCGCAGGATCGCCGACAGGATTCTGGATGAAAAGGTCATCGGCCTTATCAAAGAAATGGTTAAGATAGAGACAAAAAATGTTACCGACGAAGAGTTTAACAAGCTTTTCGAATAGTAATCAACATCTTGCGCTTCTATTTTTTATTTTTCTATCTTTGACATTTAACTTAAGACAACCTTGATATGAATATTATAGACGATTTTGGAAAATTTGCCCGCAGCAAACGTGGCATCGGCAGCCTTGGTCTTCACAAATATGCTTCCGTATTGAGCAGCTATATCTCACCTACAATCATTGAGGAAAGACAACTTAATGTGGCTTCGATGGATGTCTTTTCAAGACTGATGATGGACAGGATAATATTCCTTGGCCTGCCCATCGACGACTATGTGGCCAATATCATCCAGGCTCAGTTGCTTTACCTCGATTCATCCGATCCTGGAAAAGACATCCAGATCTATTTTAATACTCCCGGAGGTTCAGTCCATGCAGGTCTCGGAATCTATGATACCATGCAGTATATCTCAGCCGATATTGCAACCATCTGTACAGGAATGGCAGCATCTATGGGAGCTGTGCTGCTTACTGCCGGAACAAAGGGAAAAAGATCGGCTCTCAAACACTCAAGGATAATGATACACCAACCCATGGGCGGAGCAGAAGGACAGGCCTCCGATATTGAAATCCAGGCCAGGGAGATACTTAAACTGAGACATGAGTTGTATGAGATCATTGCCACTCACTCGGGAAATTCTATCGAAAAAGTTGAAAAAGATTCTGACAGGGACCACTGGATGACTTCACAGGAAGCCAAAGATTACGGTATGATAGACGAGATTCTTCAGAAACAAGGATAACAATACCTGATGGACAAATGCTCATTCTGCGGGCGGACCAAGAAAGAGGTCAACATGCTCATTGCCGGTCTCGAAGGACATATCTGTGACCATTGTATTGAACAGGCTCATGCAATATTGAACGAGGAGCTTGTTTCAAAACACAAACATACCTTCGACACCATTAACCTTCTTAAACCTGCGGAGATAAAAAGTTTCCTCGACCAGTATGTCATTGGTCAGGATATGGCAAAAAGAATAATCTCGGTGGCAGTCTACAACCATTACAAAAGGTTGATGCAAAAGACTGACTCTGATGATATTGAGATAGAAAAATCAAATATTATCCTGGTAGGGGAGACAGGAACCGGAAAAACCCTTCTGGCCCGGACAGTAGCTAAGATGCTGCATGTACCATTCACAATAGTCGACGCCACAGTCCTTACCGAAGCCGGATACGTTGGGGAGGATATCGAAAGTCTGCTTACAAGGCTCCTGCAGAATGCCGACTATGATGTTAAAGCAGCTGAAAAAGGTATTGTCTTTATCGACGAAATCGACAAGATAGCCCGTAAGGGCGATAACCCTTCCATCACGCGCGATGTGTCGGGAGAAGGAGTTCAACAGGGCCTCCTAAAACTGCTCGAAGGATCCATAGTCAACGTTCCACCCCAGGGCGGGCGGAAACATCCGGAACAGAAAATGATACCTGTTGATACCAAGAATATCCTTTTTATATGCGGCGGCGCCTTTGAAGGTATCGACAAGAAAATTGCACAGAGGCTAAATACCAAGGTGGTAGGCTACGGCGCTTCAAAATCACGTGAAAGGGTAGACAGAAACAATCTTCTGCAGTATGTTGCACCAATGGACCTGAGGGCTTACGGACTGATTCCCGAGATCATAGGAAGGCTTCCGGTACTTACCTATCTGAATCCTCTCGACAAGGAAATACTCAGGGCCATACTCACCCAGCCAAGAAATGCCATAACACTTCAATACATCAAGCTCTTCAAAATGGACAATATAGAACTAACCTTCACAGATGAGGTCCTCGATTATATTGTCGATAAAGCCATTGAATTCAAGCTTGGTGCCAGGGGTCTTCGTTCAATATGTGAGGCCATCATGCTCGATGCCATGTTTGAGATGCCTTCATCAGCTTCAAATGAACTGACGGTGACTGTCGACTATGCCAGCCACAAACTGGCAAGGATTGATATGAAGGTACTTAAAGCCTCCTGAGGGGATTAACGACCCGTGCCTTTCAATTCGCCGGCTTTTTCCTTTTCTTCCTTTCGTAAACTACGTAAGTATATGGTATGTCGTTCCCTTCCCTGAATTCTTCCTTTTCAACCACCTTCCACTTCCTCATGTCAATCTTCGGGAAATAAACATCCGCAGGAGCTTTCCTGTGAACATGGGTTATATAAAGCTTGTCGGCCAGAGGCATAAACTGCCTGTAAACCGAGCCTCCTCCAATAATAAAAGCCTCCTCCCCGCTTTCGCACTTACTCAGGGCGTCCTCAACCGAATAGGCTGTGACTGAACAATCGATGCATTCACCGGGAAGATCGGTAAGGACAATATTTTTCCGTCCCGGAAGAGGCTTCCTGGGAAGCGACTCCCATGTTCTTTTGCCCATGATTACTGCATTTCCGATTGTCAGTCTTTTAAACCTTTTGAGGTCTTCCGGAATATGCCATAGCAGGTCATTGTCCCTTCCAATGCCCCATTCCTCAGATACTGCAACTATAATCGATATCATACTTTCGTGTCAAACAGATATATCTCCCTTAATATGAGGATGGGCCACGTATCCCGACAGGGTAAAATCCTCATACCTGAAACCGTCAATATCGGTCATAAGCGGATTTATGTCCATCGATGGAAGGGGATAGGGTTCCCTGGTAAGCTGAAGTTTCACCTGGTCAATATGGTTCAGATAAATATGTGCATCTCCCAGTGTATGAATAAAGTCCCCGGGCTTCAATCCGGTTACCTGTGCAACCATCATGGTGAGCAGGGCGTAGGAGGCTATGTTAAAAGGCACTCCCAGGAAGATGTCACAACTTCTCTGGTAGAGCTGGCACGACAGTCTTCCTCCGGAAACATAGAACTGGAAAAGAATATGACACGGAGGCAAAGCCATCCTGTCAATTTCACCAACATTCCAGGCACTTACAATATGACGTCGTGAATCGGGTGTTTCCCTTATCGATTTTATTACTCCGGCCAGCTGGTCAATCCTTTCACCCCCTGCAGCAGGCCATGAACGCCACTGCGACCCATATACCGGCCCCAGGTTACCTTCACTGTCGGCCCATTCATCCCATATCTTTACTCCGTTCTCTTTAAGATAACCTGTATTGGTTGCGCCCGAAATAAACCACAGCAGTTCATGAATTATTGATTTCAGGTGAAGTTTCTTTGTAGTAAGCACAGGAAATCCCTCCTGAAGGTTAAACCTCATCTGATAGCCAAAAACACTGATGGTTCCTGTCCCGGTCCTGTCATCCTTTTTTGTCCCGTTGGTAAGTACATGATCGAGCAGATCAAGATATTGCCTCATCTCTCAGTTCCTATTTTGGTGAAATCCTGGCTACCCATCCTCCTCCGGGTGCCATTTTAAGCTTTATTTTTTCGCCTTTTCCGGCCTCTATCTCCGAGTGCCTGTAGTCCTCAGCATATCTGTCGGCATTGATCCCGTCAGAAAAGATCTCTATCCTGTACCTTCCTTCGGAAAGAAATGACAGGTCGAGTTCCATCTCCCTCTCTGTCCAGTCAGTGAGGCCCCCCACATACCAGTCGTCACCCGACCGCCTGGCCATAAGCAGATAATCTCCTATCCTGGCTTGCTCAACATGAATGTCGTCCCAGATAACAGGAATACGGCTTATGAAATCAGTACATTCCTGTTCCTTTCTGTACTGTGAAGGGGAATCTGACAACATCTGAAGAGGGCTTTCATAGATGACATAAAGAGCCATCTGGTGAACCCTGGTCCCCTGGCTGGCTGGCCGCGAGTTATGAGGCGTGAAGTTCATCCTTTCCATATTGGTCATGGCTCCGGGTGTATAGTCCATTGGACCGGCTACCATCCTTATAAAAGGAAGCATAAGATCATGATCGGGAGTAATATCCCTGCTCCATTTGCAGTTCTCGAGTCCCTTTACCCCCTCCCTTGTCAGAACATTGGGCCATGTCCTTCCCATACCGTCGGGCTTGTATGCTCCGTGAAAATCGACAAGCAGATGATGCTCTGCTGCTTTCCTGGCCGTTTCGTGGTAGAAATTGACCATATTCTGATCATCCCTCTGCATGAAATCGACTTTGATGCCCTTAGCCCCCCATTTCTCATAAAGAGCCACAGCCTCGTCAATACTGTCGTGGAAAGTCTTCCAGATAACCCACAGGATGACACCCACATTTTTGCTTTCGGCATAACGGCAGAGTTCGGGGATGTCAATGCCCGGAATAGATTCAAGAACTGTTCCCTTGCGGTACCAGCCTTCGTCGAGTATTATATACTCAAGGCCATTCTCCGATGCAAAGTCTATATAGTGTTTGTAAGTGTCATTATTAATACCTGCCCTGAAATCAACCCCGAAAATATTATTGTCGTTCCACCAGTCCCATGCCACCTTCCCGGGCTTCACCCACGACGGATCGGGGATCTGGCATGGAGTGGCCAGCCTGTAAACCATATCACTTTCAAGGAGCCCCCCGTCATCTTCTGAAATTACGAAAACCCTCCAGGGGTAAGTCCTGCTGCCTGCCGTTCTTGCTATATAATCCTTTGTCCTGGTCACAAACTCATCCCTGTCGCCCCTGAGTGTCTCCTCATCGGGATACTGAGGCCATACGCCGGCCAGTTTTCCGGGACCCGCACCTCTGAGCCACATACCTGGGTAGTCTATAATATCCGACTCTGTCATTAGGACATTCACCCCGCCTGAAATAAAAAGAGCCGGAAGGCTTGCCAGATGCCGCTCTCCAATAGTGTCGAGGCGTGTATCAATATAGGTTCTTTCATTATGTGACATGAATCCACCCTCGAGCGGATACCATGAAGAGGATCCCGAAGCAAACTCTATCTCCGAAATCTCGTTTTTTATAGTAAGCTCATCCCTGAATGAGGTTTTGAACCTGTATGCCACACCATCGTCATAAACCCTGAACTCGACAGCTATACCCGATCTGTAAACAAGCTCCAGTATGTTGCAGTTGTTGAGAACCTGTGATCTTTTATTAGGCACCTCGGGTGTCAACACTTCCTTCAGGGCTGTAACCGAAGTCTTTCTGACCCTGTCGGCTTCGCCAGGAAGCACCCTCCCGTCGCTAAGTACCATGGCCAGATCAGCCGATTTCATTATCTCCTTATCTTCAAAGGAAACCTTCCACGAGAGCTTCCGGTCGGGAGAAACAGTGAGCACAATCTTCCCGTCAGGAGATGTAACCTTCTGATCCTTCCCCGATAGTAATACTGATGCATTAAAGATGACAAGCAACAATAACAGGCAACGTTTCATGGTATTAAATTTTAGTTATTAATGTACAGTGAAATTATACTGAGAGCTTATTAACATAAACGGACAGACTATCCTCCTCCTTTCTTCCTTCTCTTTTCAATTTCGTCCCTGATAGCGGCAGCACGTTCGTAATCTTCTGTCCTGACCGATTCATCTATCATCCTGTAAAGCTCGTCTTCAGGATATTTATCAAACTCGGATTGCCCTGAATCCGCTTCGGTCTCGTTTCCGGGTGCTTCCTCCGTCTGGTTGGTCTCAGTGGGATTCATTGTGATGCCGGCCTTATCGAGTATCTCCTCTGTAATAAAGATAGGGCATCCGAACCTGAGAGAGATTGCCACGGCATCAGAAGTACGACTGTCAATCTCAACCTGTTTTTCACCATTTGTGCATACCAGTTTAGAAAAGAAAACACCCTCTTCAAGTTTATATATCATCACCTCGGCAACCGAGATGCCGAACTCCTCGGCAAAACTCCTGAAGAGATCATGGGTAAGAGGCCTGGGCGGTTCAAGATTCTCAAGCCTTATTACAATGGCCTGGGCTTCAAAGCCTCCTATTATAATCGGCACCCTCCTTTCTCCATCCTCCTCAATCAGAATCAGGGCATATGCTCCCGATTGGGTCTGACTGTATGAGATCCCTAAAACCTTAAGCTTTACCCTTTCCATATCAATTAATTATAAGTCAGAAGAATACCTGATTTTTGTTTGTTCCTGACAAATATAAAGATTATCACTGTATGACAGGGTGCCATAAATCCTTTTTTTTCAACACAGAATTAAGATCAGACATCAGGCATACCGCCCGTGACCCTCCTTCAATGACCCATAGCGACAGCAATGGAAAATTGGCAGAAAAAATTGACATGAATGATTTGCAAATAATTTAAATTGAATATCTTTGCAGTCCGAAATTCAGACAATCCGAAGGGGCCCGGCGAAGACATATTGATATGATGAAATATGCGCCTCACGGAGTAACATAATAATTTACAAAGATGTACGCAATCGTTGAAATTGCAGGTCAGCAGTTTAAAGTTGAAGAAGGAAAAAAGATCTTCACACACAGGCTCGACATTGAAGAGGGTAAAAGTGTTGATTTTGACAAGGTCCTGCTGCTTGCAGGTGATGACAATATCATTGTCGGTGAACCCGTTATCAGTGAAGCCATTGTCGAAGGGAGGGTCCTTGAACATGTAAGGGGTGACAAGGTAATCGTTTTCAAAAAGAAACGTAAGAAAGGCTACCGTGTTAAAAACGGACACCGCCAGAACCTTTCACATATTGAAATAATCAATATTCTTACAGACAAATCATCGCCCAGAAAAGCAGCTCCCGTAAAGGAGAAGCCTGCAGTAACCGAAGCTGAAGCTTCTGGAGAAGCACCGGCTGAAAAGAAAGCAACAAAGAAAGCAGCCGTTAAAAAGCCTGCTGTAAAAAAAGAAGCTGCTAAAGAAGCTGCTGTAAAAAAAAGCAGTACAAAAAAGACAGCTGAGAAAAAACCTTCGGCCAGGAAATCATCCGGAGAGAAAAAATAATATTGAAGAATAACTATAAAAAGATAAAACCATGGCACACAAGAAAGGAGCCGGCAGTTCACGTAACGGCCGCGATTCAGAAAGCAAACGACTTGGTGTTAAACTATTCGGGGGCCAGACTGTCAAAGCTGGCAACATACTTGTCCGCCAGAGAGGTACCGTTCATAATCCGGGCCTTAATGTAGGGATTGGAAGGGATCATACCCTTTATGCACTTACCGACGGAGAAGTTGAATTCAAAAGAAAAAAAGGCAACAAGTCATTTGTTTCGATTAAGCCTCTTAGCGAATAAAACCCGGTTTTTAAGACATTCAGCTCCCGTAATTCTTTTCATAGCCGAAAAGTAATTACGGGAGTTTTTCATACATTTACGCAGGCTTTATCCGGGCCTGCCTTCTTTTTAAACATATACAGGTATGCTGACCATTAACCTTATCCGTGACAAGAGAGAGTTTGTAATTGAACGACTCAGGGTAAAAAACTTCAAAGCCGATGAGATTGTTGACACAATCATCAGTCTTGACTCCTCGCGGCGCGAGATCCAGTCAAAGGCTGATAACCTCCTGGCTGAAATGAACCGTATCTCGAAAGAGATCGGATCGCTTATTAAAAACGGCAGGAATGAAGAAGCCGCACAGGCCAGAGAGAACACCTATAAGCTCAAGGAGGAAATCAAAACACTAACCGACAAACTCATACCTGTTGAAGCCCGGCTAAGGGAGGAGATTATCCGCCTTCCCAATCTGCCCGATACCTCAGTTGCCCAGGGCACGGGTGCTGACGACAATGTCATTGTTAAGGAAGGAGGCCCGGTGGTCGTGACTGACGAGGGCGCCCTGCCTCATTGGGAACTCATAAAAAAATTCGACATAATCGACTTCGACCTTGGAATAAAGCTTACAGGCGCCGGCTTTCCTGTTTACAAAGGCAAGGGGGCAAAACTCGAGAGAGCTCTGATCGGTTTCTTCCTCGACCAGGCCTGCAATGCAGGATATACCGAGATGATGCCTCCTATTATGGTCAATGAGGATTCAGGGTTTGGTACCGGTCAGCTTCCCGACAAGGAAGGACAGATGTATCATGCAACCGCCGACAATTTCTACCTGATTCCTACTGCCGAGGTCCCGGTAACCAATATATACAGGGACGTCATCCTTAACGGAGAAGACCTGCCAGTTAAAAATGTAGCCTATACTCCGTGTTTCAGACGTGAAGCAGGCTCATGGGGAGCTCATGTGAGAGGCCTTAACAGGCTCCATCAGTTCGACAAGGTGGAGATAGTGCAGATAGCCCACCCCGACCTTTCGTACAGGGCACTCGACGAAATGGTCAGTCATGTGGAAAGCCTTGTGGTTTCACTTGGCCTGCCTTACAGGATTCTCAGACTATGCGGAGGAGATATGTCTTTTACTTCGGCACTTACATACGACTTCGAAGTATGGTCAGCAGCCCAGAAAAGATGGCTTGAAGTAAGCTCCGTATCCAACTTCGAATCCTTCCAGGCAAACCGCCTGAAATGCCGTTTCAGAAGCAAAAACGACAAACAGACCAGGCTGGCACACACACTCAACGGCAGCGCACTGGCATTACCGAGGATTGTGGCTGCCCTGCTTGAGAATAACCAGACCCCTGAAGGTATCAGAATCCCTGAGATCCTTGTCCCCTATACAGGCTTTAGTCTGATAAACTGAAACCTGTATCACAATGGTCGGGGCTGACAGGAAAAACAAACCGATGCCATTTAACTTAAGACCCGTCAGCTCAGATTAAAAGCCTTATATCGGAAAATAAATACTGATTTGACAGCTGTATATGCTAAATGCCCGTAAGTCATTAATCTATGCCTCACTGGCCATCCTCTTCTGGTCGACCATTCCCACCGCGTTTAAACTAAGCCTCGGGGAACTAGGGATTCTCCCTGTACTAACCATTGCCTCAGTCACTTCCGCCTTCTCTCTCCTGGTAATTATCATTCTTACAGGCAAGAGCAGGATGCTTGTCACAGCAGCATCTGCCAGAGAGCTTGGCTCTGCTGCCCTTCTGGGACTCATAAATCCCTTCATTTACTACCTGATCCTGCTCCGGGCATATCAGCTGCTGCCTGCCCAGATCGCCCAGCCGCTCAATATGATCTGGCCCATCATCCTTGTCTTCCTTTCTGTTCCCATCCTTGGCCGGAAGGTTCCGGGCAGGAGCTATCTTGCCCTCTTTATAAGCTTTGCCGGCGTTTATATTATAGCATCCCAGGGGAACCTTTTCAGTGCTGGTCATGCCGATCCCAAAGGCGTGATGCTAGCTGCCGGAAGCTCAGTCTTCTGGGCCCTTTACTTCATTCTCAACACTAAAAGCCGGCAGGATGAAGCTGTCAGACTCTTCTATAACTTTGTCGCCGGATCACTGTACCTTATAACTGCCCTGACTGTAACAGGCAGCTGGCCCGAAACCATAAGTATGAAGGGACTTGCAGCATCTGTCTATATAGGACTTTTCGAGATGGGTATAACATTCTTTTTCTGGCTGAAAGCCCTCAGACTGGCTCCTGCTGCTGACAAAATTAGCAACCTCGTATATCTTGCTCCCTTCCTTTCTCTTATATTTGTACACTTTATACTCCATGAACCCGTTTATATTACTACTCCGGCAGGATTATTGCTTATTATTACCGGAATAGTGATCCAGAACCGCAAGATGTGATAACGGTTCAGTAAGATCAAAAAATGATACCAGGATGAAGAAGATACTGCTTTTACTAATCTCTGTCATAATACTCGCCTCAGCTTGCAGAAAAGACGACCCCCCGGTACACAGAATCACCCCCGCTGAAGCAAGGGACAGCCTGTATTACCTTATGAATATATGGTATTACTGGAACAGGTCGATGCCTGTTGTTAATCCGGCCGACTACGATGATCCCTACGAACTGATGGATGCCATGAGGTACAGGGAACTCGACAGATGGAGCTTTGTAATTGACTACGAAGAAAATGAGGCCCTGAAAAAGGGTACCTTTGTCGGCCACGGTTATATGCTCGGAATCGATGAAGACCTGAATGCCAGGATAGCAATGATTTATCCCAACTCTCCTCTTTATCAGAAAGGAGTCCGGCGGGGCTGGCTTGTCAGGGAGATAAATGGCAGTGACATAGCAGAGGCTATCATTTCGGGTGACGAAGAAGAATATAACAATATCATGGGACCCTCTGAAGCCGGTATTGTAAACAGCTTCCTGTTCGAGCCTCCAGCTGCTCCGGCCACTACCATCAGCGATACAAAAAGCACCTTTACAATCAATTCGGTAATACTATACGACACACTTAACCTCAAGTCGGGCAAAACGGGGCACCTTGTCTTTGATTCATTCATCGAACCCTCTGAAGATGAACTGGCAGTTGCCTTTGGCTTCTTCAGGGCAAATAACGTTACCGACCTGATACTTGACCTGAGGTATAACTCGGGAGGCTATCTGAATATAGCCCAGCTTCTTGCCAGTTATATTGCCGGCAACGACCAGTATGCTGCCGGGGATGTCTTTACCAAACTGATCTATAATGATGATATGAAAGGTTATAATGACTACTATTCCTATCTGCCTACAGCCTACCCGCTTAACCTGAACAGGATTATTGTGATAACCTCCGGCATGACAGCCTCGGCCAGCGAGGTGGTTATTAACGGACTCAGACCCTTCGCCCAGGTTTTTACCATAGGAGATGTTACTGAAGGAAAGCCTGTCGGGATGATGGGATGGAATATTGACAAGTCTTATGTTTTCTGGCCTGTCACTTTCGAACTAAAAAACAGTCTGGATGAGGGAGGTTACTACGACGGTATAGCACCGGATGCAAGTATTGCCGATGACATTACCCGCGACTTTGACAACAGAGAGGAGTTATGCCTTAAAGAGGCAATTTACTATCTTGAAAACGGTTCATTCTCCGGATCGAAAAGCATTCCGGCAAGAGATGTTATATACCGATCCGAAAAATCTGAAATGCTTAACAATACACTTATTGACCCTGCATATAATTCATTACCCTAATAGTACCTGCAGTTGAAGAGTAAACCATTGGAAAGGATAATCCTTGGTATCGATCCCGGCACCACAATAACCGGATACGGTGTCATAAGAGCTGCGGGTAACAGTCCTGAACTTATTACCATAGGTCTTATCGACCTTACAAAGTACGACGATCACTACGTAAAGATCAGGCATATCTTTGAACGGACCCTGGGTATAATAGATGAATACAAGCCCGATGAACTTGCCATCGAGGCTCCCTTTTACGGTAAAAACGTCCAGTCGATGTTAAAGCTCGGAAGGGCACAGGGAGCGGCCATAGCAGCCGCCCTTTCCAGGTCACTGCCCATCTTTGAATATGCGCCCCGAAAGATCAAGATGTCAATCACGGGTCAGGGTTCTGCCTCAAAGGAACAGGTTGCTGCCATGCTGATGAACATATTGAAGTTCAGCAATAACGAGATGAAGCTCGACGCAACTGACGGACTTGCTGCAGCCCTTTGTCACTTCTACCAGAGCAACAGTCCGGTGCATACAAACGGGAGCAAGACCTGGAAGGAGTTTATGAGCAAGAACCCCCGGAGGGTGAAGGAACAGTAATACTATATGACCGACCATGCAAGTGCAGCCACACTTACTCTGGTCCCCTCCACCTTAAGTATCTCATTGACGCACGACTCAATAGTCGATCCCGTTGTGATCACGTCATCCACAAGCAGTATGTGTTTGTCTCTTATGGCTTCAGGCCTTCTGACCCTGAAGATGCCTTCCACGTTTTCCCATCTGTCGTACCTCGATCGTTTTGTCTGCGTCGATGTTACCACAACCCTTTCAAGCGACAGGCAGTCGACAGGCAAAGCAGTAACCGATGAAAGGCCTTCTGCGATAAGCTCACTCTGGTTAAAGCCTCTCTCCTTCCTCCTCTGCTGATGCAGGGGTACCGGGATTATAAGATCGGTGCCCTTAAGAAAATCCGAGCCGGCGAGGGAAAGTCCGTAAACCCTGCCAAGCTCATTACCGATCTCCCTTATACCTTTATACTTTAACCCATGGATTAGCTTCCTCATCCGGCTGCCCCTTGTATAAAATGAAAAGGCTGCAGCCTTTTCGACACGGCACCTTCCCCAGAAAAGCTGTTCGACAGGATTATCGGGCTGCATATGAAAACCCGTCCTTGGAATAAGGACAAAACATTCGGTGCAAATGATCTTTTCATTGCGTAGCAGGTGATTACCACAACCATGGCAGAGCCTGGGCAGAAGAAGACTTATGAAGTCGTCAAACAGTTCAGCAAGGATATTCATGCAGCGGGCAGAATATTTAACAGTAAAGTTAAACTATTCCGTGCATAAAAACCAGGCAGGTGTTGTTGAAAAGAGGCCGGAACCGGAGGATTCCGACAAGGGTATCATACCCAGGATTAATATCAGTCCTTAAAAAAACTCCTTATCCTGGAGGCAGTCTCCTCAAACTCAGCAGGACTGAATTTAAGTTTGGGATTCCTGAAGTTAATATCATCCATGGTATCCATGGGTACCAGGTGAATATGTGCATGAGGGATCTCAAGGCCAAGTACAGCCATGCCAATACGGTTACATGGGAAAGCTTCCCTGACAGCTGCCGCCACCTTCCTTGAAAAGACCATCATTCCTGCAAGGGTGTCATCATCAAGGTCGAATATATAGTCTGTTTCAGCCTTCGGGACAACCAGGGTATGACCCTCCCGCAGAGGATTAATGTCGAGAAAAGCAAAGTATCTGTCGTCCTCAGCAATTTTGTATGAAGGAATCTCCCCTATTATGATTTTTGAAAACAGAGTTGCCATAGTATTATAAAGGGTTTATATTGAGACAGCAATAATTTCGAAAGGAATAATACCTGAAGGGACCGTGATCTCAACAACATCTCCCACCTTCTTACCTATCAGCCCTTTTGCTATTGGCGAGTTAACGGCTATCTTACCTATTTTAAGGTTGGCCTCACTTTCGGGAACGATCTGGTATTCCATCACTGTTTTGCTGGACATGTTTTTTATCCTGACCCTGTTAAGGATTCTGATTGTAGTGGTGTCAATCCTTGATTCGTCAATTACTCTTGATCGCGCAAGCATATCCTCAAGCTTTGAAATCTTCATTTCGAGCATGCCCTGAGCTTCTTTGGCTGCCGAATACTCTGCATTCTCCGAAAGATCTCCTTTATCCCTGGCTTCAGCAATCTGCCTTGAAATAGAGGGCCTTTCAACAAGCCTTAGATTATCAAGCTCACTTTTGAGTTTATGCAGGCCTTCCTCTGTCAAATAAATAAATTCAGCCATCTTTCTGTGTTCAGTTAAAAAAATAGAAGAATCCCGGATTTTTCCGGAACTCTTCAGTTTCAAATATATAATAAATTTTTATTAAAAGCAAATTTATTCCGGCACCTGAACAGGCTCCGGAACACACTTACCCTGAAAATAACTATCTCCTGTATTTTCTCCCCGTCTTCCTGTTTCCTTCAGAGATCCTCTTCTTTTTGACCTTGTACCTGTAGTCTGATTCGGCCCTGTTGGATATCATTCTATCCCTTACTTCCTGCTCCTGGATCTCCAGTGAACGGTTTCTGTTATTCCTGACAAATTCTTCATACTCCCTGTCCTGCTTCTTCTCGTTTTCCTCCTGTTTCTTTCTTGCCCGGGTCACTGCCCGGGGCTCCTTTACAGTCACCGGCTTCTTTCTCTTCAGTGACTTCCCGAAAATGGCCCTGTCGGGTCGTGATGAAAAATCGGGTCTGAAGGTCTGGCCTTCACACACCATCACAGGCCAGACCAGAAAAACTACCGGCATGAAAATGAATATGATCAGTTTTTTATTCATCTTTACAGGGTTACAATTATTTATCTTATATAACGTTAGTTTAACTGCTGTTATTACATTTGCATCAAACTACAGTGCAGTGGCAAAGTTATTAAAAACCGGCATACCGGTCATTTTCCTTTTGATCCTGTTAAATGCAGGGTCGTGCAAAAATGCTGAAAACGATGTTATTCCCGACGTCTATGTAAGCTTTGAGATGGATATCCTCAACGACATTGAGTTCAGGGATCTCACTACCACCAACAATCATGTTATTGTCACTGCAGCCACTAACAACTGGGGGCATGGTGCGGCGGGATTCAACAACAACGGGATTATTGTCTACAGGTCGTTGCCCGACGAATTCAATGCCTATGACCGGACATGTCCGCATGATTATGTCCGTGACGGCTCCCCGGTAAAGGTCAATGTTGATTTTACAGTTGCCGTATGTCCAAGGTGCAGCACGGTATATGCTCTTTCTGCTTTCGGGACTCCCGTATCGGGACCCGGGAAGTATCCTCTTAAGAACTACAAGACACGGTTTGACGGACAGTATGTCTCTGTCTGGAACCAGTAAGTCCCGGTTGATCTGTTAATATCTGTAATGTTCGGGCTTATACGGACCTTTGCCTGGTACTCCTATATAGGCGGCCTGGGCTTCAGTCAGTTTTGTAAGTTTAACCCCCAGCTGACCGAGGTGCAGGCGTGCCACTTCCTCATCAAGGTATTTTGGGAGCCTGTAGACCCCGATCCCGTAATTATTTTCCCACAGATCTAACTGGGCCAGAGTCTGGTTGCTGAACGAGTTGCTCATAACAAATGAAGGATGGCCGGTGGCACAACCAAGGTTGACAAGCCTTCCTTCTGCAAGCATGAATATCTCATGCCCGTCGGGGAAGCGGTATTTGTCGACCTGGGGCTTTATATTTATCTTTTTTATTTCAGTTACATCATTGAGCCTGTTTACCTGGATCTCATTGTCGAAATGTCCGATATTGCACACTATAGCCTGATCTTTCATCATCTCCATATGGTCAAGTGTGATGACATCCCTGTTACCGGTTGCCGTGACATAGATATTACCTTCACTGAGGGTTTCTTCCAGAGTCTTCACCTCATATCCTTCCATAGCTGCCTGAAGAGCACATATGGGATCTATCTCGGTCACAATAACCCTTGCACCATAAGCTCTCATCGACCGGGCACAGCCTTTTCCGACATCGCCGTAACCACATACAACGACCACCTTCCCTGCAATCATAACATCGGTGGCTCTTTTTATTCCGTCGGCAAGCGATTCACGGCATCCGTAGAGGTTGTCGAACTTTGATTTGGTAACCGAGTCGTTTACGTTTATTGCCGGCACCAGAAGCTCACCGGCCTCCATCATCTGGTAAAGCCTGTGAACGCCGGTTGTGGTTTCCTCAGAGATTCCCTTAAGCTCACTGACTGCCTTGTGCCATTTGCCTGGCTCGCTTTCAAGCAGACTCCTGAGGGTGGCAAGGATTATTTCTTCCTCCCTGTTCTCAGCCTTTTTCTCAAGTATGGAAGGATCATTCTCTGCCTTATAACCAAGGTGAACAAGCAGTGACGCATCGCCACCGTCATCCACTATCAGGTTCGGCCCTTTACCTCCCGGGAAAGAGAGCGCCTGTGCGGTGCACCACCAGTATTCCTCAAGTGATTCTCCCTTCCATGCGAAGACCGGGATTCCCCTGGCTGCAATGGCTGCCGCAGCGTGATCCTGGGTAGAAAAGATATTGCAGCTTGCCCAGCGGACATCCGCCCCCAGCTCAACAAGAGTCTCTATCAGAACTGCCGTCTGTATTGTCATATGCAGAGAACCGGTTATTCTGGCTCCTTTAAGGGGTTTCCCGGCACTGTACTTGTTACGTATCGCAAGAAGCCCAGGCATTTCCTTCTCTGCTATTTCAATCTCCAGCCTTCCAAAAGGGGCAAGTGAGATATCCTTTACTGAATATTGTGTCTTTCCTGTAGTTGTATTCATGATATATGTATTGTGCTGTTAATCAAAACTGCAAAGATAACAAAAAAAAAGCTCTATTGTTTCCCCAACAGGCTTAGGGCTTGTTCTTTATCAAGGATCATCTGCCGGGCAAGTGCCTCAACTCCAGGGAAAAGCTTCTCGTCACGCATCCTGAACCTGAAAACAATCCTGATCTCCCTGCCGTAAATCTCTTCGCTGAAATCAAATAAATGAACCTCAATGCTCCTTTTTCCGGGGTTTTTGTTTACTGTGGGATTATAGCCTATGCTCAGCATACCCCTGAGTTGTCTGTCTTCAATAGTTGCCTCAACGGCATAAACTCCGGTTGCTGGTATAAGCTTATGGGGATCAAGGGGATCTATATTTGCCGTTGGGAACCCAAGTTTCTTACCAAGCCGTCTGCCTTCGACAACCGTACCTTTAAGCTGGTAGCTATAACCTAGCATCTCATTTGCCCTTTCCAGCCTTCCATCAAGCAGGGCTTCCCGGATAAGGGTTGAACTTATGTATCCTTCAGCGGATCTAACTCCCTCAACACGCTCGATCCTCAGTCCGGTCCCGGTCGCGCACTCTTCAATCGTTCTCATGTCTCCCTCTCCCCGCTTTCCAAAATGATGGTTATGTCCGGCAAGAAGGTAACCGGCATTGAGTTTCCCGATAAGTATATCTTCAAGAAACCCTGAAGCTGTAATGTTACTGAAGCTGCGGTCAAAAGTAACTATTACCAGGTGTTCTATTCCATATGCCTCCAGAAGCTCTTTCTTTTCATCCAGGGTGGAAAGATAGAAAAGTTTCGATGGCGCCTTGGAAAGTACAATTCTCGGGTGAGGGTAGAAGGTAAGCACCATGGGGTCACCTCCAGTCTCTCCGGCCACTGAAACCAGCCTTGAAAGCAGGGCCTTATGTCCGAGATGGACACCGTCAAAAATCCCCATGGTTACCACGGGTGATCTGACACCTGTAATTTCAAGACCGGAGTATACTTTCATCTATGCCGGGATTTAGGTTACAAAATTAGTAAACCATGAAGGATTGAAGCAAAATAATGATTTTGTTTTTGTATTTTTATGAATATATCCCGATACCCTTAAGATGAATCTCGGCAAATTCTATACTTCCGATCCATGGCTGGATCCATATACTGGAATAATCAAGTCACGCATCGAAAAATGCAGGCTTAAGGAACTAATACTCACCGGAGACGATACTCTTGCCGGTTTCGCCATGGGCTATATGTATTACGGACTTCACCGGACATCGGAAGGATGGATTTTAAGGGAATGGGCACCCAACGCCGAATCAGTCTTTCTGGTAGGTAATTTAAGTGACTGGAAAGAGAAAAAGGAATTCAGGCTGAAAAGGATCAATCCCCAGGGCGACTGGGAGATTAAGCTGCCTCCTGAAGTCCTTGGGCATACCGACCTTTACAAGCTGTCGGTCCAGTGGAAAGGTGGCAGGGGAGAACGTATCCCCTCCTATGCCACAAGAGTGGTGCAGGACGAAAAGACAAAGATCTTCACGGCTCAGGTATGGAACCCTGAAGAGCAGTATAAATGGAAAGCAACCGGCTTCAGACCGGCTGATACCGTTCCCCTTATCTATGAAGCCCATGTGGGTATGGCAACCTCTGAGGAAAAGACAGGAACCTATAGTGAATTCACAGCCAATGTCCTGCCTGTGATAAGGGATGCAGGCTACAACACCATTCAGCTGATGGCCATCCAGGAGCATCCTTTCTATGGCTCCTTCGGGTACCATGTTTCAAATTTCTTTGCCGCCTCATCACGTTTCGGAACACCCGAGGACCTGAAGGAACTGATCGACACGGCACATCAGTACGGAATCAGGGTTATTATGGACCTTGTACATTCACACTCGGTAAAGAACGTAAATGAAGGCCTTGGTCTTTTTGACGGTTCGCCCGGTCAGTATTTCCACGCCGGTGAAAGAAGGAACCACAGGGCATGGGATTCTCTTTGCTTTGACTATGCCAGGGACAATGTCATCCACTTTCTTCTTTCAAACTGCCGCTTCTGGCTCGAAGAATACAGGTTTGACGGTTTCAGGTTTGATGGCGTCACCAGCATGATCTACTATGATCACGGCCTTGAAAGGAACTTCACTACATACGACGATTATTTCAACGGCAACCAGGATGAAGATGCCCTGGTTTATCTCTACCTGGCCAACAGACTTATCCACAGCATTAACCCACAAGCCCTGACCATCGCAGAGGAGATGAGCGGGATGCCGGGGCTGGCCGCTGCAACCAGTTCTGATGGTTATGGTTTTGACTACAGGCTCTCGATGGGTGTGCCCGATCTCTGGATAAAGCTTGTAAAGGAGGTTTTCGACGAAAACTGGGATATGGGCTACCTTATTCACGAACTTACCCAGCACCGACCCGAGGAAAAGATTATCTCGTACTGCGAGTCCCACGACCAGGCGCTTGTAGGCGACAAGACGCTGATTTTCAGGATGCTTGACGCTGAGATGTATACCGGAATGAGTCAGTCGTACCACAGCTTTTCTATGGACAGGGGAATAGCCCTCCACAAGATGATAAGACTGATAACCTTTGGAACTTCCGGAGGAGGCTACCTTAACTTCATGGGAAACGAGTTCGGACACCCCGAATGGATCGACTTCCCCCGTGAAGGTAACAACTGGAGTTTCAAATATGCACGACGTCAATGGGAACTTGCCGAAGACACTGATCTTAAATATATATTCCTTGCTGCCTTCGACAGAAAGATGCTGAGCCTTCATACCAGCCACCGTCTCCTCGACGACAGCGCTGTCAGGAGAATTTATGAAAACACTCCCGACAAGATAATAGCATTCACAAGAGGCGATCTTCTCTTTGTATTTAATTTCCATCCTGTTAATTCGTATACTGGCTATGGAATACCTGTAAAGGGTAAGTTCAGGATAGTCCTTGATTCCGATGCCCCCGAATTCGGTGGTTTCGACAGGATAGACAGGTCAACGGTATTTCGTTCTATATCAAAAGAAGAAAGGAACATTCTTAATGCTCCTTTCTATCTTAATCTTTACCTTCCTTCCAGAACAGCCCTGGTTCTTAAAAAAGAAACTGTCAGAAAGGCCACCGAGATCTAATCAATCCATCTGAGAAGATGGAAGTCCTGCTTGTGCGGCAGGTCTTTATGTTTGGGATAGATCCTTATTCCGTAAAAGAAGGTCCCAGCCTTTTCGGGGATAAGGTGGGCCCTGAACAGGCATTTCTCACCTTTACAGCTTATAAGCTTGAAATCCTGACTATTGACAAACTCATACTCTCCCTTCTTGTTAAGCTGTGTAATTACATACTCAACCCCTACATGTTCTTTCGGGATTTTCTTGATGTCGAGTGCTATCTCAGCCTGATAGTCGTGACCCGAATAGTATACATTTTTTGAGGGGAGCTCTATGCTGTAGTTCATGACCTCAATGTTATCCCACTCCTCCATCATTGACTTTTTCCAGGCTGCCAGATCCTTTGCCATCCTGAATTCATCTTCAACCAGGTACCTGTTTCTTTTCCAGAGTTTTTCGTAGTACTGCTCAAAATAGTCATCGAGCATCCTTTTCATAGTGAATTCAGGAGCAATCTTAACCATGGTATTCTTTATATGGCTTACCCATTCGACAGGGACACCGTTTTCATCGGCAGAGTAGTAGGCCGGTACAATCTCATACTCAAGCATATTGTAAATGGTTTCGGCATCGATGTCATCCTGCAGCTCCTGGTTCTCGAAAGCTTTCTTTTTGGGGAGGGCCCAGCCGGCAAAGGCCCTGTAGCCTTCAACCCACCAGCCGTCGAGCACACTGAAATGAATGGTCCCGTTCATTACCGCTTTTTCACCGCTGGTTCCTGATGCTTCAAGAGGTCTTGTCGGTGTGTTGAGCCAGATATCCACTCCTCTGACAAGATATTTAGCCAGCTCAAGATCATAGTTCTCGAGGAAGATGACCTTTCCTGCAAACTGAGGCATCTGCGATATTTCAAACACCCTTCTTATAAGATCCTGACCACCTCCGTCGTGGGGATGGGCTTTCCCGGCAAAAATAAACTGAACAGGTTTCTCCGGATGGTTGACTATCCTTGAAAGCCTGTCGAGATCCCTGAATAGCAGAGAGGCCCGCTTATATGTTGCAAAACGCCTGGCAAATCCTATTGTAAGCGCCTTCTCATTGAGATGGCTGCTTATATTAAGAAGGGTACGGGGGCTGACATGCTTCTCCATCATGTCTGACTGGAGCCTTTTTCTAATATAGCCGAAAAGTGTTTTCTTAAGGTCCATCTTTACCTCATAAACCCTTTTATCACTCAGGCTGTAAAGCTTTTCCCACAGCAACCTGTTTGTCTGGTCGAAGTTAACGCTTCCGGTTATCTCACCATAAACCTCCCTCCATTCCGGCGCTATCCATGTCGGGTAATGGACACCGTTTGTGACGTGTCCTATATATAATTCCTCCCTGAGATAGCCGGGCCAGAGCTTGTTGAACATAGCCCTGCTGACTTCGCCGTGGAGCTTGCTTACTCCGTTCACTTCCTGCGACATGCGCGTAGCCAGGTAACTCATGTTGAACTTCCTGTCGTGATCTCCCTCACAGCGGCCCAGCGCCATCAGTTCATCCCACGATATGTTTAGCCTTGCATGGTAATGAGAGATATATTTACGCAGCAGGTCCTCGTCAAAGGCATCGTGCCCAGCCGGTACAGGAGTATGTGTTGTGAACAGGGTTGATGATCTTACTACTTCAAGAGCCTCGCTGAAGGTCAGGTGTTTTTCATCGATAAGGCCTCTTAGTCTCTCGAGACTGATAAAGGCAGAATGTCCTTCATTACTGTGATATACATCAGGCTTGATGCCCAGTGTACTCAGGGCCCTCATACCGCCAATGCCCAGGATAAGCTCCTGTTTGAGCCTGTTCTCATGGTCACCCCCGTAGAGGAAGTGGGTCACTGAACGGTCCTCAGGTGTGTTATCGTCAAAGTCGGTATCCAGAAGAAGAAGCCGGACCTTTCCTATCATAGCCTCCCATACCCTTACCTTTACATTCCTGCCCGGCCATACAAGCACAACGCTAAGCTGGTTCCCGTCAGCAGTCTTGACCGGATTGATGGGCAGATGCGAAAACTCCTCTGCTTCGTAGATTGTGAGCTGTTCTCCCCTTGGCCCCAGCTTCTGCCTGAAATAGCCGAACCTGTAAAGAAGACCTATGCCTGTTATATTGCTGTTTGAATCACTTGCTTCCTTAAGGTAGTCGCCTGCAAGTACCCCCAGACCGCCTGAATAAACCTTAAGGCATGGATGGATACCGAATTCCATGCTGAAATAGGCTACCGAAGGTTTTTCCTGATTGTCGGGACGATCCATATAATGCCTGAATTTCTGATAGACTCCTTCCAGGTCAATAATATATTCATCATCATCCTCCAGCACCAGAAGTCTCTTGTAGTCAATCTTCTCGAGCAGGAGCTTGGGATTATGCTTTACCTCCTCCCATAGTGATGGGTCCATCCTTTTAAAAAGAAGCTCAGCGTCAGGATTCCACGACCACCAGAGATTATTTGCCATCTCCACCAGATGCATAAGTTTTTCAGGAACATCACTCTGAACGTATATGTCCTTCCAAACCGGTTTCTGATGAGGCTTCCTGATAGTTACGGTTGCCGACTCTATAAAGGAGGTGAATTCCCTTGGCTCCTCCCTTCGCTCGGCACTGTGTGAAAGGGCCGTCTCATAGGCATCAAAATAATGCTTTACCAGACTGTCCCACATTGCTATCCGCGAAATATCATGTGCCTTTTCCCTAGCCAGGTTTGTCTGCGCCTCATCAAGACCTATGAATTTGGCAATGAAATCCTTAATATCAGCCACTACCTGCTCCTGGTTGTCATCTGTCCTCTCCACCACGGCAATGCCGTTACCAGGTTCTTCAAAGTATTTCTCAACCCACAGACCGAAACCTGAAAGAGATGTCGTTACAGTAGGGATGGAGAACATAAGGCTTTCCAGGGGAGTATATCCCCAGGGCTCATAATATGAGGGGAATACAGTAAGATCAAATCCAATAAGCAGATCGTAGTAGGCTATATTGAAGATGCCATCGTTTCCGTTAAGGTAAGAGGGCACAAAGATTATCCTGACTTTTGAATCCTTATCGTTTGTTAATCCGTTAGCCTCAATCCTCTCAAGAACAGGGTCAGATGAAGGATAATGGAGACAATGGGTCAGATACCTTTCATCTCCGTTAAGCGGACCATTTTTATAAAGATAATCGATCAGATCCTGCCTGGGACCTTTGTGATAGGCGGGCATAAGAATAAAAGCGACACATTCCCTTTGTGTCGAATGCTGTGTGTTAAGCCTTCCGAGCGCATCGATGAAAATATCAACTCCTTTGTTCCGGTATTCATATCTTCCGCTGTTGGCAATAAAAACACAGTCGTCGGACAGGGTATAGCCAAGAACGGATTCAGCCACACTTTTAAGTTTTGATCGTGCAGCTTTTCTTTTCTCTTCAAACTCACCTGCCGGAGGAACAAAGGAATCCTCAAATCCGTTGGGAGTTACAAGATCCACCTCCTTGCCCAGGAAATATGAACACTCCCGTGAGGTAATATCACTGACTGTAGTAAAGACATCGGCTGTAGCAGCCGATAGCTTCTCGAGCGATTGTTTGGCAACAACATTGAATTCACGGGCTACCTGGACAGGATTATAGTCCTTCATTTTGCCATAGAGCGGCCGGCTGTTACCGGCTATGCTGCGTCCAAGGACGGTTGCATGGGTTGTGAAAACGGTGGCAATCCAGGGAGCATATTTTTCAAGGTAGAGGATACCTGTACCGGTCATCCATTCATGAAACTGTGCTATTATGTTATGTCTTTGATGATAGAAGGACGTATAACTCTCAATAACCTTTCCGGCTGCATAGCCGAAGAGGGCCGGTTCCACATAATCCCACTGGCCGGAAATGCTGTCAAGCTTATAGGTCTCCCAGAATCTGGCAAAGATCTCGTTCTGCTGTCCGAACCAGGGAGTGAAATCAATTAGCATCACTATCGGGCGGCCTGATATGTTCCACCTGCCTGTTCTTACCCTCAGTCCATCTCTTTCTGCCAGATCCTTCCAGTCGCTGAATAGCGAATCATCGGGCAGGAACTCAGGGTTGGAACCTTCGTCCCTCCATACATCGGGGCCAATAAGTATGTAATTATCACCTACTTCATTAATAATATTAAGGGCCTTGGTTGAGATTACAGTATGAATTCCTCCAACTTTGTTACAAACCTCCCAACTGGTCTCAAAAATCAGTTCAACATTCATTATATCGGTTATTTGTTTTCTGTAGAATTTTAATTAAAAGCGGTATTTCAGAAACACTATTCAGTTTTTAAGGATGGCTGCTCCGGATTTCTTTTTCTGGTCCTGCGATCCTTTCTCCGGCTTTAAGACGGATGTTTCGGCTGGCTTCGGCTCAGAAGATCCTTCGCTCATTTCCTCAATCTTTCTCTTCTTTATACTTTTCTTTCTTAGCTTGTCAATTTCAAGCACCTGCTGGTCAATGACCCTGATCTTTTCCTTAAGCAGGGCATCGAGCCTTACCAGTTCGTTCTGTTCCGGTGTGGCAGGATTTATTCTGTTAAGCCTTATCTCGAAATCGCTAAGCACATTCATGTAGTTCATGAAGGCATCATAAGGTGTCTCGTATGGATTAAAATAAGCATGGACTGCACCATCAGAAAAGAATTTTGTTGCCATATAATAGAAATGGTCACTTGCCTGCAGATAGCCCCAGTCCTTTTTTATAAGGTCATCGTTGCAGGCCATTACTTTATCTGTAAGAGAATAAAGCTTGTCGAGCGCGGCTACCTGGAGTTCATTCCCGTGCCAGGCAGTGATATCCCTTTCCTCATCGGCCCATGAAATAGGCGACGGAATACTGATGGCTGAAACAGGCTGGAGCTCATCAGCTACTTCAGAGGGAGTCATGAATCTGTAAGGAGTCTTTTTAAGAACCGATGCCGGAAGATGGCTGAGGAAATCAAATATTCCCGTCTCCTTCCAGTTGTGTTCACCAAAGGTCTCATAATCGACAAAGACGTTGACAAGTTCACTTTTAGGGGCAATTTTATTAAGCCACTGGGCATACTTATCAGTTGTAAGGGGCCATTCGTTCCAGTTCCGGTTTGAAAACCTGAAGGCTATGTCATCGCTGAGGACGAAATTCCTGAGAAGAACCTTAAGGCGGGGGTTAATTGAATTACAATACAGGAAGTTGGGACTTTTCCAGCCCAGTACATGCTTCGCCCCTTCGGTAAGCATGGATTTGAAACCCATCTCGGCTACCCATGAGCCAATCTGATCAGAATAAATAAGCTCTGTGTTCCTGAAGGAAGTAGCCTCATATCCCAGATGTTCTCGTATAAGATCACGGTGCGAGGAGACCTGCCTGAAAAATTCATCCTTTCTTTTTATTGAAGCCAGGGAATGTGATTCAGTCTCAGCCAGGAACTCCACAAATCCGGTTTCGGCCAGCTTTCTGAACGATTCAAGAACGTCAGGGGCATATAAACGAAACTGGTTAATGACCAGTCCGGTAAGAGAAAGAGTAAATTTAAACTTACCCTTATTCTTTCGAACAAGATCCAGTAATACTTCATTGGCAGGCAGATAGCATTTATCAGCCACCTTCCTCATGATTGATTCGTTAGAATAATCATCATAGTAATAATGATCCTGTC
>CAZXSW010000032.1:0-26604 GCA_964642615.1 uncultured Rikenellaceae bacterium
ATTTCACGCTCATAGCTGAACACTCGAGATGCCAGCCGGGGTATCCTTCACTCCAGGGTGATGGCCATTTCATTAAATGTCCGGGAGTAGCTTTTTTCCAAAGGGCAAAATCAAAGGGATTCCGCTTTTCTTCCTGCCCCTCCAGAACCCTTGTATTGGCCTGGAGCTCTTCGAGTTTCCTTCCTGACAGTTTCCCGTAGTTATACTTTGTGTTGTATTTCTCGACATCGAAATATACAGAACCGTTTACAATATAAGCAAAGCCCTTGTCAAGGATGGCCTTGATAAATTCCTGCTGTTCAATGATATGTCCAGAAGCCCTTGGCTCGATCGATGGGCTCAGCGTGTTAAGCTGATCCATGTTCCTGTGAAAGGTGTTAAGGTATTTCTGAACCACTTCCATAGGTTCGGTATGTTCAAGCCTGGCTCTCTTTTCGATTTTATCCTCACCCTCGTCGGCGTCATTTTCAAGATGTCCGACATCGGTAATATTCCTTATATATCTTACCCTGTAACCCAGATGCATAAGGTACCTGAAGAGAAGATCAAAAGTCACGGCCGGCCTGGCATGACCCAGATGGGCATCGCTGTAGACAGTCGGTCCGCATACATAAATCCCCACAAAGGGAGGATGAAGAGGTTTAAAAGGCTCCTTTTGCCGGGTCAGTGTGTTATAAACGTTGAAATTATTCTGCATGAACTGAATTTTATAGTGGCAAAAGTAAGGGAAAAAAGGCATTCAGAGATAAATTCAGTACTAATATGAACCGATTTGAAGCATTTCTTCAGGTAGTGAAGAGGTAAAATAGAGGTAAATAATTCCCGAAATCGATCCAAACTCATTAAAACAGGTCCGATTGTTTGGATTTAAGGAAGTGTCACAATACTTTAGCAGAAATTTTCCGGGTAACTATTCCGGGATTTGTCGGGTTATGCTTTTTTTGACCATTAATGTGATAATAAAGCCTGACAGACAATTAAATGCAGGAGCAAAAGATGAACGACAGACTTGAGAGGACTATCCGTGAGAGGATCATGATCCTTGATGGAGCAATGGGAACGATGATTCAGAAGAGGAAGCTTCAGGAGAGTGATTTCCGTGGCGACCGCTTTGCAGATCATCCTTCGCCGCTTAAGGGTAACAACGACCTGCTATCGGTCACCAGGCCGGATATCATCCGTGCAATCCATATTGAGTATCTTGAAGCCGGCGCCGATATCATCACAACGAACACCTTCAACGCCAATAAAATATCCATGGCCGATTATGGCATGGAGGACCTGGTATATGAGATGAACCTTCAGGCTGCCAGACTTGCTGCAGGTGCCATAAGTGCCTACGTAAGTAAGTTTGGACCGGCCGATCGTTTTATTGCCGGTTCCGTTGGACCTACAAACAAAACCGCCTCCATGTCGGCCGATGTCAATGACCCGGGTGCAAGAGGCGTTACCTTCGATGATCTTGTTGAAGCTTATGCCGTGCAGGTGCAGGGATTAATTGACGGAGGGGTGCATATACTTCTTGTCGAGACCATTTTTGATGTTCTTAATGCCAAGGCAGCTCTGTTCGCCATTGATAATGTCTTTAAAGAGAAGGGTGTGAGTCTGCCGGTAATGGTCTCGGGAACCATAACTGATGCCAGCGGCAGGACACTAACGGGCCAGACGCTCGAAGCTTTTCTTGTTTCACTTACACATTTCCCCCTTTTCAGCATAGGTCTCAACTGTGCTCTCGGAGCAGGTCAGCTGCGACCCTTTGTTGAAGAACTCTCGCGTAAAGCCGGAGTATACGTATCGGCTCATCCCAATGCCGGCCTGCCAAACCAGTTCGGTGATTATGATCAGTCAGCTGAAGAGATGGCTGCTGTGGCAGAAGAGTTTATGAAGGAGGGCTGGGTTAATATTATTGGAGGATGTTGCGGTACAACACCGCTTCATATAAATAAGATAGCTGAAAAATCACGCAGTTACCCGCCCAGGCAGATGCCCCTGCTTAAACGGGATACCCGCCTCAGTGGTCTTGAGCCTCTTACGATAAGCCCCGGGACTAATTTTGTCAATGTAGGTGAGAGGACCAATGTATCGGGGTCGATCCGCTTTGCCAGGCTCATCAGGGAAGAAAAGTACGATGAAGCACTTGCTGTTGCGAGGTCGCAGGTTGAAGGAGGAGCACAGGTTATAGATATCTGTATGGATGAGGCAATGCTCGACTCCGAAAAGGCGATGGTCAGATTTGTGAAACTCATCATGTCAGAGCCTGATATAGCCAGGCTCCCCCTGATGATCGATTCTTCAAACTGGAACGTTATTGAGTCGGCCCTTAAATGCATCCAGGGGAAATCAGTGGTTAATTCAATAAGTCTCAAGGAAGGAGAGGAGATCTTCCTTGAACATGCAGCGAAGATTAGGAAATACGGAGCCGCCGCCGTTGTTATGCTTTTTGATGAGAAAGGGCAGGCTGATACCTTTGAGAGGAAAAAGGAAGTTGCTGAGAAGTCGTACAGACTTCTTACAGGAAAGGCAGGGTTTCCTCCCGAGGATATTATTTTCGATCCCAACATACTTGCCGTTGCAACCGGAATTGAGGAACACAATGACTATGCAGTAAGTTTCATAAGAGCCACGGAGTGGATCAAAAATAGCCTTCCCCATGCAAAGGTAAGCGGGGGGATAAGCAACCTTTCATTCTCCTTCAGGGGGAACGACAGGGTACGCGAAGCCATGCATTCGGTATTTCTTTACCATGCCATAAAGGCAGGACTCGACATGGGAATTGTCAACCCGGGAATGCTGCAGGTATACAGTGAGATAGCACCCGACCTGCTTGTGCTGACCGAGGATGTAGTCCTTAACAGGAGGAAGGATGCAACCGAGCGGCTTGTTAAGTTTGCAGAAGAGATGAAAAGTGAAGGCAGGAAAGAAGAGAAAGCAGAAGACTGGCGTTCTCTGCCTGTCCTCGACAGGATAAAGCATTCGCTTATAAGGGGGCTCGATGAGTTCATCTCCCAGGATATTGAAGAAGCCCGGCCTCTTTTCTCACGCTCAATTGAACTTATTGAAGGTCCCCTGATGGTAGGGATGAACGAGGTGGGAGACCTGTTTGGTTCAGGGAAGATGTTCCTTCCTCAGGTTGTAAAAAGTGCAAGGGTTATGAAGAAGGCAGTTCAGACCCTTTCACCGTATATTGAAATGGAAGGCGGCGATGGCGGCATAAATGCTGCCGGCAAGGTGCTGCTTGCAACCGTCAAGGGCGATGTACACGACATAGGGAAGAACATTGTCGGTGTGGTATTGTCGTGCAATAACTACCGGATAATCGATCTGGGAGTGATGGTTCCGGCCGACAGGATAATTGAAACAGCAATTAAGGAAGATGTTGATATAATAGGTCTCAGCGGACTTATCACACCCTCTCTTGAAGAGATGGTTCATGTGGCAACGGAGATGACTAAAAGGGGTATAAGCCTTCCTCTGCTCATCGGAGGGGCGACCACCTCAGAGATACATGCAGCTGTAAGGATAGCTCCGGCATATAATAATACTGTGTTGCATGTTAAAGATGCCTCAAAGGCAGCAGGAGTGATATCGTCGCTGCTTAAAGATGAAGACGGGAGCTTCTCCCTTGAAGAAAGGAAGAAATATGACAGGCTGAGGGAAGATCATCTCAGCAGGCAGCTAAGAAGGGATCTTATTTCAATTGACCAGGCAAGGGATAACAGGTTGAAGACAGACTGGGAGAACTATGAGGTTCCGGTGCCTTCAAGGCCCGGGGTTCATCATATTTCAGAATTCAGGATTGAGGAGTTGTCGCGGTATATTGACTGGACTTTCTTCTTCCATGCATGGAAACTGACTGGTAAGTATCCTGCTATATTCGATGATCCCGTGAAGGGTAGTGAGGCACTGAAGCTCTTCGAAGATGCCGGTGAGTATCTTAAGCGGATAGCCGATGAGAAGCTGCTTGATGTAAGCGGAGTTCTGGGTATTTTCCCGGCAGTGTCGGAGGGTGATGATGTCAGGCTGTTTACAGGTGTTGACGCAAAAGAAACCCTGACCGTCTTAAGGTTCCTGAGAAACCAGGAACGCAAGGATTCCGGTGTTCCGAATCTCTCGCTGGCTGATTTTGTTGCCCCCTCATCGTCGGGGCTGACAGATTATGCTGGAGCCTTTGTGGTCACTGCCCGACCCGACAATGAAGCTGTTGGTCGTTATGCCGATGATGATTATGCAACCATCATGATAAGGATTCTGAGCGACAGGATAGCTGAAGCTGCAGCAGAACTGATTCATGAAAGGATACGAAAGGATTACTGGGGTTATGCTCCTGATGAGAATCTTACCCCTGAAGATCTCTTCCGCGTTAAATATAAGGGCATCCGCCCTGCTCCGGGTTATCCGGCCTGTCCCGATCATACCGAAAAGTGTATATTGTTTGATGTTCTCGATGCTCAGAAATATACTGGAGTAATACTGACTGAGAATTATGCCATGGATCCTCCGGCTTCGGTATGCGGATACGTCTTTGCCCATCCTGCTTCTTCCTATTTCAATATAGGGAAGATTTCCAGGGATCAGCTTGAGGATTATGCATCGAGGAAGAAAATGAGTGTTGATGAGGCGGCCAGATGGCTTGCCCCTAATTTATTAGTTTGACAGATGAGTGTACTTGACAAGATCAGAACAGCAAGGGGAACCTTGTTTACTTTTGAACTTCTGCCCCCTTTAAAAGGGCACAGCATAGGGAGGGTTTATGAGACAATTGACCGCCTCATGGAGTTCAGCCCGGCATATATCAACTTTACATCGCACAGGAATGAAACTATTTTCAGGGAAAGGCCCGACGGACTCCTTGAGAAGAGGATAATAAGAAAGCGTCCTGGGACCATTGCCCTTGCAGCTGCAGTTAAATACAAATACAACATACCTGTTGTTCCGCATATTCTCTGCGGCGGGTTCACCAGGGAGGAGACTGAAAATGTGCTTATCGAGATGAACTTCCTTGGTATTGACGATGTGCTGGCCTTAAGAGGTGATCCCCAGAGAGGAAGCCGTACCTTTATTCCTGAAAAAGACGGGCACACCCATACCTATGAGCTTGTAAAACAGATAGTAAACATGAACAATGGCAGGTATCTTGAGGAATCACTCGAAGAAGCTGCTCCTACCTCGTTCTGCGTGGGTGTTGCAGGATATCCAGAGAAGCATTTTGAAGCCCCTAACAGGAGTGTTGATATGAAGAACCTTAAGATGAAGGTTGATTCAGGTGCTGCCTATATTGTAACCCAGATGTTCTTCGACAATGCGAAGTTCTTCAGGTTCAGGGATGAATGCAGGCAGAACGGAATAGAGGTCCCGGTAATTGCCGGCATCAAGCCGGTATCGGCGCTTAACGACATCAGGCTTCTGCCCCAGACCTTTCATATCGACCTGCCCGACGAACTGGTCAATGCCCTTATTAAATGCAAAACTGACCACGAAGCCAGGGAAGTTGGCATCGAATGGTCAGTTATGCAGTCGAAAGAGCTTATTAAGGCCGGTGTCCCGGGGATACATTACTATACCCTGGGACGTTCAGACAATGTTGCCAGGATAGTTAAAGCTTCTTTCTGACGTTCAGGCTGAAAGCTTTTTTCAACTCCTCAACATAATCGAGTTTCTCCCAGGCAAAGAACTCTACCTTCTTCAGGTAGACCTTACGTCCGTTACCATTGACCGATACTGGTTTTGCTCCCGGAACTTCGTAGTAGACTTCAACATCCTTCATTACGGCATCCCTTCCAAAATGCCCATAAGAAGCCGTTGCCAGGAAGAGTGGGTTCTTAAGGCCGAACCTTTTGACTATGGAGTAGGGACGAAGGTCGAAGATCTTCTTTATCCTGGCAGCTATATCACCGTCGCTCAGGGTTTTTCCTGAAGCACCGGTTACTTTTCCGGTGCCGTAGGTATTTACATAGAGGCCAACAGGTTCAGCCACACCGATTGCATAAGCTACCTGCACCAGTGCCTGGTCGCATATTCCGGCAGCAACAAGGTTTTTAGCAATATGACGGGCGGCATAGGCTGCCGAACGGTCGACTTTTGATGAGTCTTTTCCCGAGAAAGCACCTCCACCGTGAGCCCCGTGTCCACCGTAGGTGTCGACTATGATCTTCCTGCCTGTCAGGCCGGTGTCGCCGTGAGGACCCCCAATAACAAATTTGCCTGTGGGATTTACCAGAAGCCTCATATCATCGGTGAAGAGTTTCCTTATACGTGCAGGGAGCGACTTCTTAACCCTGGGGATCAGTACTTTCAGGATGTCTTCCCTTATCTTGTCCTGCATCTTCTTCTCTGCTGACTTTTCAGCTTTCGCTGTATTGTTATCAGGAAGGATGAATTCATCATGCTGGGTGCTTATAACAATGGTATCTATGCGGACGGGGACGTTGTCGTCGCTGTATTCTATTGTGACCTGGGATTTGCTGTCGGGGCGGAGGTATTTCATTGACCTTCCTTCCCTCCTTATTTTGGCAAGTTCCTGTAATATCCTGTGAGCCAGTTCAATACTCAGAGGCATGTAGTTGTCCATTTCGCGACATGCAAAGCCGAACATCATACCCTGGTCACCGGCTCCCTGATCCTCGGGATTTTCACGTACCACACCCTGCCGGATGTCTGACGACTGTTCGTGGATTGTCGAGATGACTCCGCACGAATCACAGTCAAACCGGTATTCGGGTTTGGTATATCCTATTTCCCTGATTACTTTTCTTGCTGTCTCCTGAACATCAACCCAGCCTTCTGTACGTACTTCACCACCGCATATAACCAGTCCGGTGGTAACAAAAGTCTCACAGGCCACTTTGGATTCCGGATCCCAGCGAAGAAATTCATCGAGCAGTGCGTCGGAGATCTGATCGGCCACTTTATCAGGATGGCCCTCGGAAACCGATTCGGAAGTAAATAAGTATCCCATAACTAAGTGTTTTAAAGATTAACAAAAAGATGGGAAGTGTTGCTGATTGAGAAAAGACGGGATTTCACTGTTTTAGCATTTTTTCCTGTGGTTGCAATCAGAACAAATCTTTCCACCTGACAATTCAGGGTCCAAAAATAATAATAATATTCATTAAATAAAAATTCATCCCCCTGTAAGTTGTCTGAATACTTCTTCAAGGTTACTCTCCTTTTTCTGCATCGAGAGTACAGTCAGGTTGTTTTTTACTGCCAGGTCGAACAATGCAGGCCGGATGTCATCTTCTCCTTCTGACTCAATGAGCCAGGTGCAGTGCCCTGCAGGGCTTACCCTGGTTATGCCTTTGACAGAGTAAAGGAGCGATTCTTCAGTAATGCGGTCAAATTCAAGCACTATCACCTGACCGCGACGGTTCAGGGTTTTAGTTATCAGGCTCTTCTCTTCGTTGGCAACAATATGTCCCTTGTCAATAATGATTACCCTGTCGCAGACTGCTTCAACCTCCTGCATTATATGCGTTGACAGCATAACCGTCTTATCCCTGCCGGTCTCCCTGATAAGGTTTCTTATCTCAACAATCTGGTTTGGATCGAGGCCTGTGGTTGCCTCGTCGAGAATCAGTATTGATGGCTTGTGGATAAGAGCCTGGGCAAGGCCCACCCTCTGGCGATAGCCTTTTGAAAGTGCCCCTATCTTTTTGTCCTGCTCAGGTGTAAGACCCGTTATGCCGGTTATCTCACGTACGGCTTTTAATCTTTCGGACCGAGGCAGGTAGAAGGATGCTGCAAATTCAAGATATTCCCTGACATACATTTCGGGATACAGAGGATTGTTCTCGGGAAGATATCCGGTCATTTTCCGGATCTCAAGACTACCGGTTGCGGCATCAAAACCGTTGACGGTAACTGATCCGGAGGTAGCAGGGATGAAACCTGTGATGATCTTCATCATGGTCGATTTACCTGCTCCGTTAGGACCTATAAAACCTACTATCTCTCCGGTTTTAACTTCGAAAGATACATTATCCAAAGCCTTCTGGCTCCCGAAAGACCTTGTAACGCCCTGAACAACAATAGACATAATTTCCTGTCAGAAGATTTATAAACTCAGGCTAAGATAAAGCATTGACCTATAACTGCAAAATATATGACAGGTAACCAGGCACAGTCAATGCGGCCGATACCCGGCTGTTATGTGTAAATAGAGTAAACCGTAAGTTAAAGAGTGTTCAAAGGCAACTTTCTCTATCCGTACATAAACTGTCCTACTTTTGCAAAGGATGCTTTCGGGTTTATACAACAAACCGGTATCCTTGAACTGTTGGCAATGATGTACTGTTCCGAAGCTCCGAGCACATAGTCGGCAAGAGTGATATTCTTGGTTGTCACAACAAGTATCAGGTCGGCATTCATCTTCTGGGCAAAATCAATGGTCTGCTGGGCAAACCTGCCATTTGACACCTCGTGGATCTCGTATTCGATACTGTTCTGGGTGAGATATTTGATGGCAAAATTAAGGTTGATGTTTGTTGATTTCAACAGGCTTTTGTCGTTTACCTTGTTTTTTAGGATATGAACCTTTGAATCGAAATATTTGCCCATAAAAATGGCCATGTTGAGCTTCTCCTTGTTCTCAGTCCTGAAGTCAATGGGAAACACTATGTTATGATATCTGCTCAGATCTGAAGGGGGATCCTGTACGACTATAAAGGGGACTTTCGATTTAACCAGGACCTTCAGGGCCCAGCTGCCGGTCAGCTTCTGCATCCCCTTGATGCCATGGGTTCCCATAACTGCAAGGCTGACAAGACTACCGTCCTTGGTATTGACATAGTCGGCTATTGAGGTAAAGATCGAACCTTTAACTGTATCTGAAACAATCCCTATATTATATTTTTTACTGTTCTCGCCGGCAATTTTCTTAAGAAGGGCCTTTTTTTCGGCTTCCTGTGCGGGCTTAATTCCGGGATCCATAATATGAAGCAGGCAGACGTCATTCCTAACCATTTTACCAATTCTGGCGGCATGGGCAAGTGCATTTTCAGCAACCTGAGTGAAATCCCACGGGACAACTATGAATTTTGCGGGTTCTTCCATTTTATTAAAGGTTTCAGTTTATTACTCAAAGTTATTCAGATTTTAACAAAAATCAAACCTTAGCTCACAAGAGCTGTTATATATTCAGTAAAACTCAAAAGAAGAAAAATTATTTCGGGATGGGCAGCAAATATTCTGAATCAGAGGGGAGTAAGAAACAAAAATAATGCCACAGAACAGAAAATGATGATTATCAGGGCCGGAAATAGCGTTGCATCAACGGTTCGGACCAAAATATTGTACAATTATTGGCAGTTTGCGAGTAACAATTTATTATTTTTGGGCGGTAAATTTTTTATGGTATGAAATCCACATGTATTGTATAAACAATACCCGCATTTATAATTTTCATACATATGGGTTCTTCGGCGTCAGGCCGGAGGCTATCAGACCATTAGATTAAAGATTATATACGGATGAAACGAATAAAAATAAGGCAGCTCCTTGAATCGCAGGCTGTGGGAACAGAGGTACTTCTCAAGGGATGGGTAAGGACAAAAAGGGGTAATAAAAATATTACTTTTATTGCCCTTAATGACGGCTCGACTATCAGGAACGTACAGATAGTAGCTGATCCGGCCCTGTTTGGAGAAGAAGTTTTAAAGGACGTTACCACAGGTGCATGTATAGGTGTTACAGGAGCTGTTGTTGAATCGCAGGGTCAGGGTCAGAGCATCGAGATAAATGCCAGGTCGATAGAGATCTACGGGAAATGTGACCCCGAGGTCTATCCCCTTCAGAAGAAAGGTCATTCAATGGAATTTCTCAGGGAGCATGCCCATCTGCGTTTCAGGACCAACACATTCGGAGCAGTGTTCAGAATCCGTCATGCCATGGCCTATGCCATTCATAAATATTTCAACGACCGGGGTTTCTATTATCTTCATACTCCCATAATTACAGGCAGCGACTGTGAAGGTGCGGGTGAGATGTTTCATGTTACAACGCTAGATCTCAAAAACATACCTCTCAATGACAAGGGACAGGTTGATCACGATAAGGATTTCTTCGGTAAGGAGACCAATCTTACTGTATCCGGACAGCTTGAGGGGGAACTTGGAGCTTTGTCGCTGGGTGAGATCTATACTTTCGGCCCTACCTTCCGTGCCGAGAACTCAAATACTCCGAGGCATCTTGCCGAGTTCTGGATGATAGAACCTGAGATGGCTTTCTATGATATCACGGATAACATGGATCTTGCCGAGGATTTTGTTAAATACCTTATCAGGTATGCCCTTGATAACTGCCAGGATGATCTTGATTTCCTCAACAAGATGATTGACAAGGATCTTCTTGAAAGACTCAGATTTGTTGTCGGGAACGAGTTTGTCAGGCTCACCTATACCGAAGCTGTTGATATCCTTACGGGAGCCGGAAGGAAATGGGAATTTCCTGTTGGCTGGGGCCGCGACCTTCAGGCTGAGCATGAGAGATATCTTGTTGAGGTACATTTTAAAAAACCGGTCATTCTTACCGATTACCCCAGGGAAATAAAGGCCTTTTACATGAAACAGAATGATGATGGAAAAACTGTAAAAGCCATGGATGTTCTTTTCCCGGGGATAGGCGAGATTATAGGTGGTTCCCAGAGAGAGGAGGATTATGATAAGCTTGTCAACCGTATAAGGGAGTTAAAACTGCCCGACCAGGACCTCTGGTGGTACCTTGAAACAAGAAAATTCGGCTCGGCTCCACACAGCGGCTTCGGGTTGGGTTTTGAGAGACTTATACTTTTTATTACAGGGATGTCGAATATAAGGGATGTGATTCCTTTCCCGAGGACTCCCAGGAATGCGGAATTTTAGCAGGAGATAACCGGCACGGACCGGAAACGAGGTGGTAATGTTAAAACAAAAGCTACAGCAGAAACTACTGCAGAAACTGTCACCACAGCAGATCCAGATGATCAAGCTGCTGGAAATACCTACCATGCAGATAGAGCAGAGGATAAAGAAGGAACTCGAAGAGAATCCCGCACTTGAAGAGGGACCTGATGATGAAGAGGTCAGCGATACAGCTGAAATGGAGGATGAGGATTACGAAGAGAAGGATAAGGATGATGAAGAATTCACTCTCGACGATTATATAGGAGATGATGAAATCCCTGATTACCGCCTCCAGGCCAACAACTACAGCAGGGATGATGAGAAGAGATCAGAGATTCCTTTCTCGGCAGGATCTTCTTTTCATGAACATCTTCAGTCGCAGCTGGGACTACGCGAACTGACCGAAAAGCAAAAGATACTCGGGGAATATATTCTGGGAAACATCGATGAAGACGGATATCTGAGACGTGAGCTTGAAAATATAGTCGACGATCTTGCCTTCCTCCAGAACCTTAGCACCACAGAAAAAGAACTTGAAGAGGTTCTGGAGATAATCCAGGACCTTGATCCTTCAGGGGTTGGAGCCAGAAACCTCCGCGAATCACTTCTTATACAGCTGGCAAGGAAAGACAGATCCTTTCCTCCCGTCAGACTGGCCTATACAATAATCGACCAGTACTTTGAAGAGTTCTCAAAACGACACTACGATAAGATCATTGCAAAGGCAGGAATCACTGAGGAAGAGCTTAAGGCTTCAATAGAAGAGATTCTTAAGCTGAATCCCAAGCCGGGGAACCTATACAATGATTCCTTCACCAAAACAGTTCAGTCTATAGTCCCCGACTTCATCCTCGAGCTATCCGAAGAAGGGTTTGATCTCCATCTCAACTCACGTAACCTGCCCGAACTAAGACTCAGCCCTTCGTACAGGGATATGCTTAGTGATTACAGCCGGAACAGGGACCAGAAAAAGGAAATGAAGGAAGCCGTTACTTTTGTCAGACAGAAGATTGAGTCGGCCAGGTGGTTCATCGATGCCATAATACAGCGTCAGAACACCCTGCTCCTTACCATGAATGCCATTCTTGAATATCAGCACGAGTACTTTGCCGATGGAGACGAGACCAGGCTGAAGCCGATGATCCTCAAGGATGTGGCAGAGATGACAGGCCTCGATATATCAACTGTATCCAGGGTTGCCAACAGCAAGTATATCCAGACTCACTTCGGTATCTTCCCGCTTAAGTTTTTCTTCTCCGAAGGTCTTCAGACCGACAGCGGTGAGGAGGTATCGACCCGGGAGATTAAAAGGATACTTCAGGACTGTATAGAAAATGAAGAGAAAAGGAGACCCCTCACGGATGAGCGCCTTACTGAGATACTTCAGGAAAAAGGCTATCAGATTGCACGCCGCACAGTTGCCAAATACAGGGAACAACTTAACATACAGGTTGCCAGATTAAGAAAGGAGATCTGATGCAGAATGAAGAGAATAACGGTGTCGCTGACAAACTGGCAAAAGTTGTATATGTTGTCTTTTACCCCCTTCTGATACCGGTATACGGCATGCTTATACTTTTTTCGGCTCCCACCCTTCTTGGGTATCTGCCCGGATCAATAAAAAAGATTGTCTTAACCATCCTCATTACAAATAACCTCTTTGTGCCTCTTGCCTTCATGCCCTTTCTCCGCTTCAGGGGCTATATAAGTTCATTCCGTATGGATGACAGGCAGGAGAGAATAATACCTTTACTTCTAAGTGCCTTGCTCTACTCAGTCACCGCATATATCTTTATAAGATTCCAGATACCATTCTTTATCAAATCCTATATTTTCTCGGTGTTCTTCCTTGTTATTGCAGCAACTGTCATCAATTTCTGGTACAAGATCTCAATTCACGCCATTGCAGCCGGCGGTCTTACAGCCCTGGTTTTCATCCTGTCGCTTAGGATGCATGTGCCGATTGTTGAATATATCATTATTACGGTTTTTGTTTCGGGATTGGTTCTTTCAGCTGGTCTTCAGCTGCGCAGACACAGTCCCGCCGAGGTCTGGACAGGTTTTCTCACCGGAATCGCCGGTATGGTTTTCATCCTTTTAATCTTTTAAGAGTTCGGCAAGGGCCTTCTCAAGAAGTGATCCTGATTCACTTATAAGCTCCCGGGGCACTCCGGAGCTGACAAAGGCAATACTGCCGGTGTGCCTGAGTTCTTTCTGGGTGATGCTTCCGAACCATCCTTTTTCAGCCAGGTATTCAGCCAGATATTCCTGTTCCGTCTGTCCCGGCGTCGGTACAAGCAGTGCACTGCAGCCCAGAGAAACAAGTTCCATAATGGTCGAATAGCCGCTGCGTGTTATTACTGCTTTTGCACCGGCTATCAGTCGGGCCATCTGTGAGGCAGGAAGATGCCCGGCCCGGGTTATCCGTTGCCTTACCCGGGTTTCACTGATCTTACCCGGTCTGCCTTCAAGCACTACAAGGTCCTCATCTCTCATGGTGAACAGACTGATGACCGATTCCTCAAAAATGCTTTTCTGTGGTTCGGGTCCTGACAGTATAGCCAGGTAGTATTCTCTGCTGCCGGAGCCCTCCTGAACCGGTTTATAATTATTTGCCAATCTCGAGAGCAGACCTGTATACCTTACGTTTTCAGGAAGCCTGATCCCGTGTGAGAGCCTTCCCGTCAGGTTCAGATCGCCCGGGAGGTCGGGAATGAAGCACCATGTGTATCTGCTTATAATGTAACGGTGAAACAGGACTCCAGGGAATTCGAAGGGTCTGAAGATTACCGGGAAAGGTATTCGGACCTGATGGGTGACATAGACTGTTTTTATGTTTTTGTTCCATAGACCGAACCTGTTGTCGCTTATAACAATGTCGACATTATATTTCCTTATAAGGCTCCGTAGTTCAATATGTTCCTTTACAATATGGTAAAAAAGAAGGGGTGTCTGAAGGAAGAGGATCAGATACTGAGGCAGATGGCGTGAATACCGGGGTTTAAACCCGGGGAAACTTATAAAATCCGTGCCCGGAAGCTCGGATGAGAAGAAATCTTTAAGGGAGTCAGAAGCTGCAATGATAACAGTATTGCCCTTCCTGCCAAGATTTTCCGCCAGTGCTGCCATCCGGCCCGCATGCCCCAGTCCCCAGTCAAGTGGGCAGATGAGTATGGTCTTATCTTTTTTCAAGGTCAGCCCGAGACCTGGGTTTCAATGCCCAGCTTCCTCACGCGGGCAGCTATCTCCTTAAGTTCGGGGAGAGGTACTTTTCTGAGGGAACCACCCTCGGGTGTATCCCTTGAAATGGTATAGATCATAACTTCCGAAGGTCTGATTATGTCAATGGCCTTAAGCCAGGCATCAAGCTCTTCAGGTGTTGTGTTGTCGATGGTCCTTCCTTTATATGTCCCCCTGAGGAAGAGGGTCTGAATTATAAGCTGCCCGTTAAAACTTTTAAGGTTTTCAATAAGCTCAGCTACCTTGATGTTGACCCTCGGCTGATTATGGACCCTTACAGTAAGGTCAAATCCGGAATCCATCTTAAGGATGTTCTTGTCGACTCTCAGAAGGGCTTCACGTATCCCCGGGATGGTTATTGTTGATGAATTTGAAAGAACGGCAATTTTGGTATCGGGAGAGAATTTATCCCTTATATTGATAGTGTCATCGATGATACCCGGGAAATCGGGATGCAGAGTAGGCTCACCGTTGCCGGCAAATGTGATGACATCGGGGCTTATTCCGCTTTCATGCATTTCTGTCAGCTTCATGGTAAGTGCACTGCTCACTTCACTGCGTGAAGGGAAAAGGATTTTTTCCCCCTTGTTTTCATGGTTCCAGCCGCACTCACAATATATACAGTTGAAGTTGCAGACCTTTCGCGTAACAGGCAGCAGGTTTATTCCAAGCGACACGCCCAGCCTTCTGCTGCTTACCGGCCCGAAGATTATTTCGTCAAAAAGAAAAGTTGCCATATTTTACTCCCGGTGTGAGGGCGTAAAAGTAATACTTAATCGGGAAGAAAGAAAAGGTCGTTCAGGTGATATGCCAGTCGTCTGTCATTTTATGCCAGTCTTCTGACAGTTGTGTCGGGCCTGAGTCTAAGTTCAGAAAGGTCACAGTTCTCAAGAAGCAGCAATCCGGGCTTCTTCCCGGGTTCAATACTGCCAAGGCTGGCTGTTTCATTCAGTGCCCTTGCCCCGTTCAGGGTGGCATATCTTACAAGGTCTTCAAGGGAGAATGAAGGGAAACCCGACTGTAGTGTTTTAAGTTCATCGAGGATGCTGAGACTTGTGTTTGAAGCAAGGCTGTCGGTGCCAATAACAATGTTGCAGCCCGATCGGGCCAGGATATCAAGAGGAGGCAGTTTTCCTTCAATAATAAGGTTCGACCGGGGACAGAGGCACCAGCTTACTCCGTGCCTGCTGTTGACTTCAGGGATCATCTCTTCCCTGATGAAGGTGTTATGTACAAGGATGAGGTTTCCTGAAGGGATTATCTCTTCCAAAATGACTGAGATATGTGAATCGGCGCTTTCGGGGACTTCGCCCGGAAAACCTGCTTTTCTGTACGAATCCATCAGTGGGCCCGAGTGATTCTCAAGAAAGGTAATTTCAGATTCTGACTCCATGAAATGTATGGAGGTGATCGTGTTGTCAGTGGTTTGTTCCCTTATAAGGCTGAAGAGGGTTTTTGATACTGAATATGCCGAATGCGGGACTATCGACCATGGAATACCTTCCCTTGTTGCTTCAGCTGCCAGCTTAAGGACCTCATTCATCCTTCCGGCGGCCTTATCAGGATTAACACCGAACACTTCAAGCAGACTTATATATTTTATCTGACTGTGTTTTTTTATGCTGAAGCTGTCAGGAGTATTACAGATATCGGCGCAAAGCACAATCCCTTCATCCTTCATCATCCTGTCGGCCCTGACAATGGCATTCTGCCTTATTGATTCCTCCGATAGTCTGCGCAATGAGATATCAGAAATGAATGATGCCAGTCCAGGTGATTCCCCTGCCGGCTTTTCCATGTGCGACAGTTCAAGATGACAGTGGCAGTTTACAAAGCCGGGAATGATTATCCCGTTGTGGAATTCAACCGAGGCTGACTCCCTGAGGTCACCACGGGTGTCTTCAAGCGCAACGACACGATCTTCGGCATCGAGGGTTACGATGCCTCTTCTGAGAGGTTTCCCTGTATTTGTGAAGATGTACTGTGCAGAGAGTCTTCTCATCGGCGAAGGATGGAGTATGTAAGTGAAATGTCTTCGACAATATGATGAGCTGAAACATCTGAAGACAAGCCTTCCATATCCACGAACCAGCCTCTCAGAACCATTGGTTCGCTGGTTTCGAGCGGCACGACAGCAACGTAACTGTGAGGCCTTCCGTCGCTCAGGTAAGGGAAGCCCGGGTAGTAATACCTTTTTCCTGAGTGGAGGCTGTCGGGACTGCAGAAGTAAAGGCCTGTGGAGGGAGCAGGGATGTGGTCGTCGGGGAAGATGGTAAGAGTGAATTGCAGGGTATATTTTCCCTGTCGTCTGACTATTGAACTCAGACTCCCTGAGTCGGATGCTGCAAGGCCCGGAATATGGTAGAAGTTCCTGCCTTCCCACAGATCACCCCTCTTTTCCTCAAAAGGAGGCATAAGGTTCTGGTACCTTGACTCCATCTCACTCAGGTGGCTAAGTACCCTGTCGTAGATCCTTATTAGTTTTCTGGGTTTTCTTACAAAATAGAATCTCATGGTCCGGTCCATGGTCTCCTTGTCGTAACCATAGCTGGCGATTATATCCTTATAAGGTGCAAGTGAGTCGGCCTGCTGGTAGTGGAACCTTATTTTAGGTATTGACAGGATACCATCTGTAAGATACAGATCAGTAAGTATGGGAATAAGGTCTTCCTCGGGAATAAGATCTTTGTGTTCGGCCTCTCCCTTGCGGCTGGTACACGATTCTGACACCAGCAGAAGGGTTAGCAGCAGGGCAGTGATGATCCTTATAAACGGGAAAATTCTACTTTCTTTCATCTCTCAGATATTTTCTCGTAAGGTATCTCACCGGATACCAGGCGGCCCAGTATCCTATAAGGAGAACCGTTGCCGGTACTATAATGAAATCCCTTGGTTTCATAACCACCGGATAGGCATCCATTATAAGCGATTCGCTCTGCAGTTTTACTAAACCGTATGTCTGCTGAATCCAGCATATACCAAAACCAAGAACAACACCCACCACAGCGCCAAGGATCGAAATAAACCATCCTTCAAAAATAAAAATCTTTCTTATCAGGGTCTTGTCAGCGCCAAGACTTTTAAGAATCCCGATATCCCTTTCCTTTTCAATAATAAGCATAGTCAGGGATCCAATAATATTAAATGAGGCTATTACAAGTATAAGGGTAAGAATGAGAAAGATAGCCAGGCGTTCCGAACGCATAACCTTATAGAAGATCTCCTGTTGTTCGTACCTGTTCTGAACAGAAAAGCTGTTGCCAAAAATCTTTTTTACTTCTTTCTGAACCTGTCCGGGATCGCCTTCTCCTGAAAATCTAACCTCTACTGAGCTCACCTCCTTTTCGAAGTCGAGCAGGTCCCTTGCAAATTCAAGAGGAACAAATACATATCTTGAATCAAGTTCCTGTTCAACCTGAAAGATGCCTGAAGGAAAGATGAACAGTCTTTTGAAGGCATTCTCCGGATCGATGCTTACTGAAGCAGTACGGCGCGGTACATATATATAAAGCGGTGTAAGAAAATTTATATTCAATCCCAGGTAACTGGCAATACCCACTCCGGGGATTGCATATGGCCTTCCGTTTGCAGCTGAAAGCATGAATTCACCATCCCACATTGCACTGTCTATCCCTGATACATCCTGGTATCTGCCATCCACGCCCTTCACAGTAGCAATGAACTGCCTGTCGTCATATGTAAGCAGGGCATTCTCTTCGAGAGTGAGGGTGTAACATGAAACGCCTTTTGTGCCAGATAGCTGTACCAGGGAGGCAGAATCGGGGATGAACGTTTTACCTTCAACGGCAGTGATCTTCAGATCGGGATCGAAGGTGTTGAAAATGGAATGAACCATCTTTTCGAGGCCGTTAAAAACCGAGAGGACAATTATAAGGGCCATGGTACCCACAGCTACACCTGCAACAGACACAGCAGAGATAACGTTTATCGCATTTCTCGACTTCTTCGCAAAGAGATATCTGCGCGCTATGTACAACGAAAGTTTCACTGTTTTCTTTTTCGTGCTGTTACAATTAGTCCCGTGCCGGTTTCGTGCTTCATGTAAAGATCACAAAAGTTAAGAATAAATGAAAGAGGGAAAGCCAAAAGGTAGTAGAAGGGCAAAAAGATAAAGAACAGGTAAGAAATATTAAGAAGGGAAACGGGATATTTCATTGAGAGGATCCATGATATTTTTCCGGGCCTGCCATAGGTATATCGGGTTTCAATATCGGTGAACCCCGACCGCGTCAGCTTCTGCCTTATCTCGCCCGACCCGTAGCCGTCGCGGACATGTTCATCAATAAAGGAATGGTCATCACCGGAATGAACATCTGAACCACCCTGGTCAGAAGGAGTAGAGATAACAAGAAATCCTCCCTCCCTGAGGGCTGAATTGAAATTAGTGAAAACAGCCTCATCATCGGCAATGTGTTCCATAACGTCGACCGAAAGGATGAGGTCGTAGCTGTTCACCTCCTTAAGTGTTGTCAGATCAGCTGTCTCACATACTATCCTGCCTCCGCGGCCGGTTTTCCCGAAGAATTCTGCACAGTCACGTATGTGATCATTGTTGATGTCAACAGCCCTTATAAACCATCGGGGATACTTCCTGCTTACCCACCACGAGTATTGTCCGAATCCTGATCCGGCATCGAGCATATGGGCATCAGCCGGAAGTTCAGCACCGACCGTACGGAGAGCCTTTTTTACATGCCAGGTCCTGAGCAGCAGCAGGTCAAGAAAAAAATACAGGGTTTTCCTCAGGAAGACATTCCCTTTAATGAAAACACCCAACTTCCCCTTAATAGGTTCATATTGCATACAACTCAGGTTTTCAGTAGCTTGTCAATATTATCAATATAGTCGAGACTGTCGTCGATGAAGAATGTGATCTCGGGAACTATCCTTAACTGGTTTCTCACCTTATGTCCGAGTTCAAATCTAAGCTTTGCTGAGTGATCCCTTATTGCATTGAGTGTCTCTTCCTGATTGGCCGAAGGGAAGATGCTTATGTATATTTTTGCGTATGACAGGTCGGGACTAACTCTTGCCGCTGTAATGGAAACCATCTTCCCCGGTGCCATCTCATTCCCTTTTCTGAGAAATATCTCTGCCATCTCCTTTAGTATCAGACGTGATACTTTTTTCTGTCTGGTTGATTCCATTGCCGCTGATATTAGAATCCTGCAAAGGTACAACTTTCATCTCAATTTGTTATTATCCGCTGCCGGAGGGGAAGGAGGGCTCTGCGCTGCGGAAGCGGCAGCCCTGCCATAAAAGCTTATTATCGGTTTAGCCTGAATTCATTTTTATAAAAAAAGGAGTAGTTTTGCGGGAGATTTATTTTTTTATGATGGATACAGTAGTAAGTGGCATTCGTTCAACAGGGAATCTTCACCTTGGTAATTATTTCGGAGCATTAAAGAACTTTCTTAAAATGCAGAAAGAAAATAATTGTTATTTCTTTATAGCTGATTACCACGCCCTTACAACTCATCCTAAACCTGTTGACCTTCATGGGAACATAAGGCAGGTACTTGCCGAATACCTTGCATGCGGTATTGACCCTGAAATAGCCACGGTGTTTATCCAGAGCGATGTTCCTGAGGTTGCTGAGCTTTATCTGCTGCTCAATATGAATGCCTATGTCGGGGAACTTGAGCGAACGGCTTCATTCAAGGAAAAGATAAGGAAGCATCCCGACAATGTAAATGCAGGATTGCTTACCTATCCTGTACTGATGGCAGCCGATATTATTATACATAAGGCACACAAGGTTCCTGTGGGAAAAGATCAGGAGCAGCATCTTGAGATGACAAGGAGGTTTGCCAGGAGATTTAACACAATGTATGGTGTTGATTATTTCCCTGAACCCGATGCCTATAATTTCGGAAAGCAGCTTGTTAAGATTCCGGGACTTGACGGAACGGGCAAGATGGGAAAGAGCGAAGGGAACGGGATCTTCCTTTCCGACAGTCCCGAAGAAATACGAAAAAAAGTGATGAGAGCCGTAACTGACACAGGTCCTTCCGCTCCCAACCAGAAACCCTCGGAAGCCGTTGAAAACCTCTTCACTATAATGAAGGCCGTTTCAGACAAATCGACACTCGACTATTTCAGGGAGAAACATGCAAACTGTGAAATACGTTACGGAGACCTTAAGAAACAGCTTGCTGAGGATATAGTAAAACTTACATCACCTATAAGGGATAGAATTATAGAGATTACAGCCGACACGGGTTATCTGGCAAAAGTAGTGTCGGCCGGAGCTGCCAAAGCCAGGGAAAGCGCTTCCCGAACAGTGAGGGAGGTCAGGGAAATCATAGGTTACAGACCATTCTGAAAAATAAAAGCCAGGCTTTTGGCCTGGCTGTACTTGAGGGGATCAAGTATATGATTGAGATTGCCTTGGTATTATAGTACATTCAAATTACGTGCCAGAAACCCGATAACCTTTAAACGGTTTTCTCCTTTTGTATTTTATTCTTATTTTTGGGAACGTCATCAAACCTGTATAAAAGTGGGGAGACGGATAGCTGTCAGTATATTGTTTTTGCTTCTTGCAGGTCTTGGGGTCCTGGGATATTTCCTGCAGCAAAACAGGAAAATGATGGTGACCGATCCCTTTCGGGCAGTATCTCCAACAGCAGCAATAATTTTCGAAACTTCCGACCCGGGAGTTTTGCTGGGTTCTCTTAGTGATGCAGGAGGGATAACAGGAGAACTTGCCGGAATAAATGAATTCGGACCATTATTCACAAAGTTGAAGTACCTGTATGAACTATCTGAAAAGGAGAGTCTTGTAAAATTATTTTCAGGTAACAGGGCCGTTATAGCCTTTTATCCCTCAGATCAGGGGAAGCTGACACCCTTTCTTTCAATGGTCCTTCCTTCTGACCTTCATTTTCGTCAGATCAGGGATGGCCTGTCATCTGCCGGCATTGATGGGGCCCTGAATGTCAGGTCAGGAAAAATAAATATGCTGGGGATTCCATTCAGAGATAACAACGGGGCCGACACTCTTTACCTTTCAGTCAGCTCAGGGTTGCTGTTCGCCGGCCTCACATCAGAAATGATAGTATCATCGCAGGAACGCCTTTCCGACCCAGCAGATATAAGGAATGCACCCGGGTTTCAAAGGGTTCAGCAGGCTTCTGGTAAAAATGAGAATAAGATTTTCATAGTATTTGATAATCTTAAAAGGGTGGCAGAGAACATCTTCGCCGGAGGGAACAATAATCTCACCGCAGCAGTTACAAAAATTGCAGCCAGCGCAGGCGGCGACTTCATTATCAATGAGAAAGGCTTTGTCTTCAGTGGTTACTCAGAGAGCTCAGATAATGATGAGATACTTAACAGATTCAGGGATATAAACCCGGTAACCCTAAATTCAACCGAGGTGCTTCCCGCTTCCACTGTTATGTTTGAAACGTTTGTACTGGGGGAGGAAGACAGCAGTATAAGCAACAACGACCTTCCGGCCTCAACCCTGGCATTGTACAGGAAGCTCAGACCATTCATCGGAGATGAGGTTACCAGGGCATATCTCGATATCCGTAACGGAAAGGCTGATGAGAATTTCCTTGTTATATATGAACTTAAGAACCGGGTTCAGGTTGAGCAGTTGTTCCTCGGGGACCAGGATAATAAACGCGATGTGTCATGGTTCGAGCCTGACGACCAGACAAGGTTTCCTGTATATACTGTGGAATTGAAAGGATTCTCATCGGCTGTCTGTAATAGTCTTGCTCCGGGGTTTAACGATCTTTGCTTTGCATTTCACGACAATTACATGGTATCTGGGGAGTCGGTCAACACTGTATCTCGTTTCCTCTATGAAAACCTGCTTAATAAAACCCTGGCAAATGATATTCCCTACAGCGAGTTTGAGACAACACTTCCAAGCAGGGCAAGCTATTATTTCTACTGTATCCCTTCACGGCTTACTGAATACCTGTCGAAGTTTTTTAATGACGGGATAATGAACGCAGCAGATGAAAACAAAGGTTCGCTTGAGAAGGTTCAGGCCCTTGGTTACCAGATAGCTCCAAGCAATGACATGATATACAACAGCCTTTCACTATACTACAGGGAGGAAGCCATCAGGGAGTCGACCACGGAATGGGAGACACTTCTTGACACTGTGGCTGCAATAAAACCTTTTTTCTTTACCAATCATAATACGGGAGCAAGGGAGATATTCATTCAGGATCTTAAAAACAATGCCTATCTGATTAACGCTGCAGGAAGGGTTTTGTGGAAGGTGCCCTTAAGGGAGAGGATTGTCAGTTCCGTGTTTATTATTGATTATTTCAAAAACGGAAAGTACCAGCTTCTCTTTTCAGGGAGAAACAACCTCCATCTTTTGGACAGGAATGGTAATTACGTGGAGAGATACCCTGTAAGACTCAGGTCTCCGGCAACAAATTCACTTGCTGTATTCGACTATGACAACAATCGCGACTACAGGCTCCTGATTGCCGGTGAAGACAAGCAGATCTACGCCTACGATATGACAGGAAGCGTGGTCAGAGGATGGAAGCCTTTCAGAACAGCAGGTACCGTATCTGATGAGATATCATTTTTCAGGGTATCAGGTAAGGATTACCTCCTTGTTGCTGATGAGACGGCTATTTATTTTCTCGACCGCACAGGGAATATCAGACTGAGTCCTGACGAGACTGTTACAAAAGCCAGGGGTTCGAAGCTAAGACTTGACGACAGTTCAAAACCTTCGGTTGTCTGTTCGTCGCCCGACGGCTCTGTTAACCATATTTTCTTTAACGGAGAAGTTGAAAAACGTAGTCCCGGAAGCTTTTCAGCTGACCACCTGTTTGATTTTTTTGACGTGGATGGGGATAACTTTGGTGAATATATTTTTATCGATAAAGGCGTGTTGTATCTTTACAGGAGCAACCTTGAGGAACTTTTTGCCCTTGAACTGGGGTCAGAAGAACTTGGAGGACCGATCAATTTCAGGTTCTCTGCTTCCGACAGAAGGATAGGAGTGTATGATATTGATAAGAAACTTATCTATCTTATCGACAGGTTGGGAAGAGTGTTGGAGGGATTTCCGCTTAGAGGGGCTTCAATGTTCTCGATAGGCAAGTTCTCGGAAAGGAGCGACTGGCACCTGATTGTAGGTGGTACAGACAGATTCTTGTATAATTACAGAATTAACTAGGGATTTATCCGGAATTATATGAAAACACGATGCTTCTTTATCACTATCGCAATGTTACTGGCCATTACCATAGCAGGCAAGGGCCAGAACAGCCAGACTCTCTATCACATGAACCTGCCTCAGGCTCACCTGCTTAATCCGGCTTACAAACCGTCGGGGACATTCTATATAGGCTTCCCCGGAATGACTGATGTCAACATAAATGTAACTAACAACTTCCTTAATTTCTCAGATGTTTTTCTTGAGGGGTTGCAGCCAAACGACTCGGTTCTTTCTTTTTTGTATTCTGACTTTGATATTGACAGCTTTATAGACAAGCTGGGCCGGTACAACTCAATTGAGCCCCGTGCCGCTGTACAACTGCTTGGAATTGGTTTTTCAGCAGGGAAGGATTTTTACGGCTATATAGATATTACTGAAAAGATCGACGGCTCTCTGGTGTTCCCGAAGGAACTGTTTGAACTGGTCTTCAGGGGGAATGATACCTTTATCGGATCAGGGATGGATCTCTCCACCTTCGATATGGAGATGAAATACTACAGGGATGTATCTCTGGGATTTTCTAAAAACATTACTCCAAAGCTCAGGATAGGTGTCCAGGGAAAGATGCTGTTCGGCATAGCTTCGCTAAGCATGGATACAAAAACCCTGAAGGTGATGTCAAATACCGATGACGTTCACAGTGTAGAAGCTGATGTGGCTCTCAATGTCAGCGGGCCGGTAAGGTTCATCGCTGATGAGGAGAATCGTGTTGATGATCTTGAATTTTTTGACGATCGCTTTGATGATGCCAGGGAGGTTATCCGGGTGCTTTCAGGAACAAAAAACATGGGTCTGGGAATTAACCTGGGAGCCGAATACCAGGTGACTGACAAAATTGCCGTTTCGGCATCGGTCACCGACCTGGGTTATATAAAATGGAAATCGGATCTGACAGGTGCTTATTCAAAAGGTACAATTGAATTCAGCAATTATAATATTGAGGACGTTTACAACGGAGATATAACATTTGAAGAGTTTGGCGAAGCCCTGAAGGACACACTTTCAAATTCGTTGATGGTATGCAACGACTGCAAGCCCTTCACAACGACTCTTCCAGTTGGAATCACCCTGGCAGGGAAATATGATATCTCGGACAAGTTCTCAGTGGGACTTGTCTCTTACAGTCGTGTGAGGGGAAAGCAGGTGAAGGAAGCTCTTACTGTATCGGGTAACCTTAACCTGGGGAATATGTTCTCGACAAGTCTAAGCTATACTGCCTGTAACTACAGCTACAACAATATCGGAGCCGGGCTGGCTCTGAGGCTGGGATTCTTTCAGTTCTACATGATAGCCGACAGGATCCCTCTTAAGTGGAGTGAAGTTGAGAAAACAAGCGGCAGTTACAGGTTGCCTGATAACTGGAATACCTTCAATGCCAGGTTTGGTTTTAACCTGACATTCGGGAACAGGATAAAGAAAGGAGAGGGTTCAGAGATCCGTACTGAAGGGTAAAACTAAAAAATTAAGTGATGATTCTTTTAATTCGTGTTATTCTTATCGGCCTTATTTTCTACCTTATATTAAAACCTATAGTTAAGTTTTTCGAGGGAGGGGAGGAGCATCATGACAGGAGGCCTCCACAGCCTGAGAAGAAGAAAGGAAAGAAAGGAGTTCCGAAGGAGCTGGGTGAGTATGTCGATTATGAAGAGGTTGATTGAAGCCAGGGCTACTACACACCGGATTTTTTAAGCTGACGGGCCAGGGCATTGGCAAAGACAAAATCGTTGAGGGCAGGGCAATCCGAGTTGAGGATTTCCTTGTTGCTGCCTTCCCAGCACTTCCTGCCATCGCTTATAAACACTATTTTCTCCCCGATCTTCATAACTGAATTCATGTCGTGGGTGTTTACAATGGTTGTCATATTATATTCTTCAGTCAGCTCACTTATAAGCTCATCGATAACTATCGAAGTAACAGGGTCCAGTCCTGAGTTTGGCTCATCACAGAAGAGATATCTGGGATTAAGTGAAATGGCCCGGGCTATGGCAACTCTCTTTTTCATACCTCCTGAAAGTTCGGCAGGATAGAGGTTGTTCGAATTGACTATATTCACCCTTTTAAGACAAAAGTTGACCCTTTCTATTTTCTCTTCAACACTCTTATCTGTGAACATGTCGAGTGGAAACCTCACATTCTGTTCAACAGTAAGGGAATCGAAGAGTGCGCTGCCCTGAAAAAGCATTCCGATCTCCTTCCTGATTTCTTTCATATGTACGAAATCGAGTTTATCAAACCTTAACTCATCATAAAGGATCTCACCGCTGTCGATTTGATGCAGGCCTACAATTGATTTAAGAAGAACCGTCTTGCCCGAGCCGCTCCTTCCGATTATGAGATTGGTCATTCCTGCCTCGAAGCTTACTGAAACGTCTTCAAGAACACTGACTCCGTTAAATGACTTATACAGGTTCTTAACGCTTATCATGATAGCAGGAGTTGGGTAAGGATGACATTGAAAAGAAGTACTATCACGCTGCTGTAAACAACAGCCTTGGTACTTGCGCGCCCCACCTCGAGCGATCCGCCTTCAACATAGTAGCCTTCGTAGGCTGAAACGCTTGTTATAATAAAGGCAAAGAAAAGCGTCTTGATGATGGAGTAGGTTATGTAATATGGGATAAAGGCATACTGGATGCCGTAGATGAAATCCTGGGAAGTGATTACTCCGGCAGTTGTACCTGCTATCCATCCGCCGAAAATACCTATGCTGATGCTTATAAGTGTAAGGAAGGGATTGAAGAGAAGGGTAGCAAGTATCTTGGGAAGTATAAGGTAGGAAGCCGAATTGACACCCATTATCTCGAGTGCATCAATTTGTTCGGTTACCCTCATGGTACCTATCTCGGAGGCAATATTGGAGCCTACCTTGCCGGCAAGTATCAGGGCGGTGATTGTCGAAGAGAACTCGAGGATGATGGAGTCGCGGCAGCCAAGGCCTATAAGATAGGCAGGGTATATGGGGTTCTCTGTATTATATGCCGTCTGAAGAGTTATTACGGCTCCCATAAAGAAGGAAATGATGGAGATGATACCTACAGAGTTGAGCCCCAGGTAAACAAGCTCATGCATGGTCTGTTTATAGTACACAGCAACTTTCTCGGGTTTTGTGAAAACCTTTTTCATGAGAAGATAGTAACGCCCGAGATTAGCCAGAAATTTAAACATAGAATAACTGTAAGCGAGGCTAAAAATACAATAATTCCGCTATTTCACCAAAGTGTTGTTTAATAGGGATGTTCGAATTAACTATATTTGCAA